>NZ_JBLUPY010000010.1:0-143315 GCF_048068215.1 Pseudomonas sp. NY15372 | reverse complement strand
GTACTCACCCTTGACCGGAGGAACGAACTCACCGCCGATGTAGTTGCCGTAGCGGCTCTTGAAGGAGATTTTCGCGCCTTCGGTACCCGGATGTGCGTAACGCATGGTGTGGCTCCTGGTTTCTTGTCTGTTGTTTTAGGAGTGATCCTTGGCATGCATGGAAGCAAGTCGGAAGAAATAAGGAAAATCGATTTATCGTATTTCAAAAATAAGTCTCACCTATAAAAGCAAGCGCGGGACAAGCCCGCGCCCACAGCGGCCAGCGTTTGCCCCCATCAACCTGCCCGCGGCAGGTCCGCCAGCACCCCTTCGATCTCCCCCAGCACCGCCGGATCGTCCAGAGTCGACGGCGCCACGTAGTCCTGCCCATCGGCGATCTTGCGCAGCACCGCCCGCAGGATCTTGCCCGAGCGGGTCTTAGGCAGGCGTTTGACCAGGCGCACCCGGCTGAAACAGGCCAATGCCCCGATATGTTCGCGTACGCTCGCCATCAGCTCGCTCTGCAACTGTTGCTCGGAAATACCCTCTCCATCCTTGAGCACCACCAGCGCTAACGGCACCTGGCCCTTGATCTCGTCATGCACACCGATCACCGCGCACTCCGCCACCGCCGGGTGGCGCGCGACCAGGTCCTCCATCTCGCCGGTGGACAAGCGATGACCGGAAACGTTTATCACGTCATCGGTGCGCCCCATGATGTAGACAAAGCCATCCTCGTCCAGGTACCCACCGTCACCGGTGTGGTAGTACCCCGGGTAGCTGTGCAGGTAGGCCTGAAGGTACCGCTCATGATCGCCCCACAAGGTCTGGCTGCACCCTGGTGGCAATGGCAAGGCAATGACGATGGCGCCCTGTTGGTTCGGCCCCAGTGGCCGACCTTCATCATCGAGTACTTGCACGTGATACCCCGGTACCGCGCGGTTGCTCGACCCCGGCCGTGCGGCACTGCCCTCCAGGCCCACGCAAGGCGCGGTGACCGGCCAACCGGTCTCGGTCTGCCACCAATGGTCGTGCACCGCCTTGCCGCTGACCCGCTCCAGCCATTGGTGAGTACTGGAGTCGAGCTTCTCGCCAGCCAGAAACAGCTGACGCAGCGAGCTCAAGTCGTGGCGGCGGATGAGCTCGCCTTCGGGGTCTTCCTTGCGGATCGCGCGCATGGCGGTGGGCGCGCAGAACAGGCCATTGACCTTGTACTGCTCCACCACCCGCCAGTAGGCCGATGCATCCGGCGTGCGGATCGGCTTGCCTTCGTAGAAGACCGTGGTGCAGCCGCTCATCAATGGCCCATAGACGATCAGCGAATGGCCGACCACCCAGCCCACGTCGGAAATCCCCCACCACACGTCACCGGCCTGCATGCCGTAGACATGGCGCATGGCGTAGCACAGCGCGACGGCATTGCCGCCATTCTCGCGCACGATGCCCTTGGGTTTGCCGGTGGTTCCCGAGGTGTACATGATGTACAGCGGATCGCCGGCATCCAGTGCCACAGGTGGCACCGGCTCGATGCCGACCAACGCTTCATGCCAGTCCAGGTCGCGCCCTGGCTGCAGGCTGGCACAAGCCTGGGGGCGCTGCAGCACCAGCACATGGCGCGGCTGGTGCCCGGCCAGTTGCAGGGCGCGGTCGACCAGCGGCTTGTATTCGATCACCCGATCGAACTCCAGCCCGCAGGAGGCGGTGAGCAGCAGCGCGGGCCGGGCATCATCGATACGCAAGGCCAACTCGTTGGCGGCGAAACCGCCGAACACCACCGAATGCACCGCACCGATCCGCGCACAAGCCAGCATGGCCATGGCCGCCTGGGGCACCATGGGCATGTAGATGATCACGCCATCGCCCTTGCCGACGCCCAGTTGCCGCAGCAGGCCTGCCAGGCGTGCCACCTCGTCGCGCAACTGGTTGTAGGTGAACGTCTGTTGCACGCCGGTCACAGGCGAGTCGTAGATCAGCGCCAACTGCTCGCCCCGGCCTTGCTCGATCTGGTGGTCCAGGGCCAGGTAGCAACTGTTCAGGCGGCCGTCGGCGAACCAGCGGTGGGTACCGTCGGGGTTGTCCTGCAGGGTCAGCGAGGGCTTGCGGTGCCAGGCCAGGCGGTCGGCCTGCTCGGCCCAGAAGGCGGCGGGGTCGGCAATGGAATGGGCATAGCTGTGCTGGTAAGTCATGGCGGTCTGCAACCCGATACTTGTTGTTATTGAAGGGCGAACCTGGAGTATGGACCGCTACCCCACCCTCGCCATCGGACTTAAGTCGCAACCGATATGCAAGATTGCACGGGGCAGTCGCCCCATTGCGGTGCAAACGCCTAGAATAGGCCTCCCGTCAGCCACAGAGCCGCTTCAATGGATATCGATCAGGCCCGTACCTTCCTGGAAATCGTGCGCTGCGGCAGCCTGGTCGCCGCCGCCGAACGCCTGTTCGTGTCGCAGACGGCAATCACCGCGAGGGTGCAGCGCCTGGAGCAGCAACTTGGCTGCCAGCTGTTCGTGCGCAGCCGCAACGGTGCCAGCTTGACCAGCGATGGCGAGGCCTTCGTGATCTACGCCAACCAGATGGTGCAGACCTGGGAAGCGGCGCGCCGCGACCTGCCATTGCCCCAGGGTTGTCAGCAGGTGTTGCACGTTGGCGGCGAGGTGAGCCTTGCCAACCCGATGATGCTCGACTGGGTCAGTGCCCTGCACCATGAACTGCCCAGCCATGCCATCCGCAGCGAAGTGAGCGACGGCGAGTCGTTGCTGCGCAAGGTGGAAATGGGGCTGCTCGATGCCGCGCTGGTGTATCAGCCGACCTACGGGCCTGGGCTGCAGGTGGAGCAGTTGATGGAAGAAAAGCTGATCCGCGTGCGCCGGGTCGGCCACCCCGATCCTTACATCTACATCGACTGGGGCGAAGCCTTCCGCCGCCAGCACGACGCCGCCCTGCCCGACTGCGCACGCCCGGCACTGAGTTTCAACCTCGGCCCACTGGCCCTGCAGTTCATCCTCGACCAGGGCGGCAGCGGCTATTTCCGCACCCGCGTGGTGCAGGCCTACCTCGAACGGGGCGTGTTCGAGCGGGTACCGCAGGCGCCAGAATTCACCTACCCAACCTTCCTGGTCTATGCCCGCAAGCGAGACAGCGAAGCCCTGCAACAGGCCTTCAGCGTGCTGCGCCGCCTGGTGGCAGCCGGCGACAGCGATTGGTCACAGCGCTGGGACCCGGTTATCTGAACGCTGCGCGGCGGCATTGAGCAAATGCCGCTTGAGGCCGGCGATCAGGTCGGTCTGGGTGATCACCCCCACCAGATGGTCGTCCTCCAGCACCGGCAGGCAGTGCAGGCCGTGGTCGCTGAGCAGCGGCAACAGGCGGTCCAGCGGGTGCTGGCTGCTGACGCTGATCACCCGCCGGCTCATCACCTGCTCCATGCGCACCGTATGGCGGCGGAACATCCCTCGCCAGCTGAAGCGCGCACGGGCCATGGCCGGGCCCACCAGGTCGCTCAAGCTGACGATACCCACCAGGCGACCGCCTTCGAGCACCGGCAGGGTCTTGAGGTGATGGCTCGAAAGCATCTTCCAGGCCTGTTCCAGGGTGGTGGCTGGCGAAGCGAACTGCACGTCGCGGGACATCACCGAGGCAGCGGTGATGCCGCCCAGGCTGCGTTGCAAGGCATGCTGCTCAGTGGCCAGGATGATGCGTTCGAGTTCGTCGCGGGTGACGTCGACGAACTCGCCCAACTCCTCCAGGGCCACGTCCAGGTCTTCGCTGTTCACCCCTACCCGCTCACTGGGCAGCGGGTCGTGGGTGTGGTGCAGGTCCTTGCGCGGCACCGGCCCCTTGGGGTAGCGCACACCGGTCAGGCGGTTGTAGCACACCCCTACCGTGACCAGGATCAGTGCGTGCAACAGGATCGGCTCGAGCAAATGATTGCCCAGCGCCACCAGGCCCGGGTCGGCCAGCACCGCGCCGGCCGCCACCGCGCCACCGGGCGGATGCAGGCAGCGCAACAGGCACATCAACAGGATCGACACCCCCAAGGCGGCCGCGGCCACCCACAGTTCGGCACCGAAGCCATGGCGCATGGCCAGGCCCACCGCACCGGCCACGGCATAGCTGCCCAGCACCGGCCAGGGCTGGGCCAGCGGGCCGGAATGCACGGCGAACACCAGCACCGCCGAGGCAGCCAGCGGGCCGAGCAGGTGCAAGGCGACCGAGGGCCCAAAGACCATGCTGCACAAGGTGCCGGCCAGGAACAGGCCAAGCAGTGCGCCGATACCGGCACGCAGCCATTCTTTGGGAGGGATGTTCAAGGGTGCAGGCAGCAGGCGCTGCAAACGGCTTTCAGGACGCGAGGCAGACATCAGGGCGATCGATCGTGGTCTTCCGATTAAAAAGAAAGCCCAGCCAAGTCGGCCTGGGCCCGGCATTGCGCATGCAATAGCTCAATGATTCCGTCCATGGAGATGGAAACTGGGAAGTTTCATGGCGGCGATTGTGCCGGGCGGGCGGACAAGGGGCCAATTCAAAAAAATGCGGCTGGACTGCAATTTTTTTGTAGTGCAGGACTGGGAAGGTTAGGCGCCCGGGAGACCGAGCGCCGCCCTCGCGCGATCTCCCAGGCGCTAAACAACCCCAAGCCGAACACTCCTGGCCCCGATCAACGCCCCTTGCGCGGCAGGTCGATGCTGACCCGAAGGCCGCCCATGGGGCTTTCCAGCAGCGCCAAAGTGCCGCCCCAGGCCTCGACGATATCGCGCACGATACCAAGCCCCAGGCCATGCCCGTCGACCTGCTCGTCCAACCGCGAGCCGCGCTCGAGCACCTGCAGGCGTGCCTGCTCGGGAATGCCGGGGCCGTCGTCGTCCACCCACAGCTGGTAGCCTTCGGCGCTCGGCGCAATGCCCAGACGTACTTCGCTGTCGGCCCACTTGCAGGCGTTGTCCAGCAGGTTGCCGAGCAGCTCCAGCAGGTCTTCGCGGTCCCAGGGCAGCAACAACCCGGGCGGCACATCACGCCCGAGCTGCAGGCCTTCGCCGTGGATCATCCCAAGCGTGGCGAGCAGGCCGGGCAATTCGGCGTCACAGTCGAACTGGGCACCTGGCAGCGCATCGCCGGCCAGGCGTGCACGGTTGAGTTCGCGTGAAAGACGCTGCTGGATCTGCTCCAGTTGCTCGCGCAACTGCTCGCGAACCTCCGGCAGGTCGTCCAATCGTTCACTGGCCGCCAGGCTGAGCAGCACCGCCAAAGGCGTCTTCAGGGCGTGGCCGAGATTGCCCAAGGCATTGCGCGACCGGCGCAGGCTGTCTTCGGTGTGTACCAGCAAGTGGTTGATCTGGTCCACCAACGGCTGAAGCTCGCTGGGCACTTGGGCGTCGAGCTGCGAACGCTGGCCTTGTTGCAGCTGGGCGATCTGCTGGCGGGCGCGCTCGAGCGGGCGCAACGACCGGGTCACGGTGATGCGCTGCAACACCAGCACCAGCACCAGGGCCACCAGGCCCATGCCCAGGCCGATCTGCTGCATGCGCCGGAAGCCGTCGCGGATCGGCGAGTAGTCCTGGGCCACACTGATGGAGATATCCTGGCCCAGGCGCCGGTAGTCGGCGCGCAGGGCAAGCAGTTGCTGGCCCTCCGGCCCCAGCTCGTGGCTGTCCTCGAGGCCCGGCGCCGCCGGCTTGGGCATGTCCAGGTCCCACAGCGAACGGGATCGCCAGGTACCCTGGTCGAAGTCGATGCGAAAGTAATAACCGGAGAAGGGTCGCTGATAGGCGGAGGAGATCCTGCGCTCGTCCAATTGCAAGCCGGTAGGCCCACGCACCAGTGCCACCAGAAGGTTCTCGCTCTCCTTGCGCAGGCCGGCTTCGAGGTAGCGTTGCAGGCCCACCTCGAACAGCCACAGGGTCAGCTGGGCCAGCACCAGGCCGACCACCACCAGTACCGCCACCAGGCCAAGGCTCAGGCGTGCCTGGATCGACTTCACGCGGTGCTCCCGGCGTACACGTAGCCCTGGCCACGCCGGGTTTCGATCACGCTGCGACCCAACTTGCGACGCAGGTGGTTGACGTGCACCTCCAGGACGTTGGAGTCGCGCTCGGTCTCACCATCGTAGAGATGCTCGGCCAGGTGACTTTTCGACAGCACCTGTTGTGGATGCAGCATGAAATACCGCAGTAGGCGAAACTCGGCGGCCGTCAGCTGGATGTCCACACCATCGCGATTCACGCATTGGCGCCCCTCGTCCAACTGCAAGCCGGCCGCTTCGAGAGTGGGTTGGTTGGCCAGCCCACGGGCCCGGCGCAACAACGCCTGGATGCGCAGTTGCAGTTCCTCGGGATGGAAAGGCTTGGTCAGGTAGTCGTCGGCCCCGGCCTTGAGCCCTTCGATCCGCTCGGCCCAGGAGCCGCGCGCGGTTAGGATCAACACCGGCGTGGCCAGGTTGGCGGCACGCCACTGGGCCAGCACCTCGAGCCCGGGCAATCCCGGCAGGCCGAGGTCAAGGATGATCAGGTCGTAGGGTTCGCTCTGGCCCTGGTACACCGCGTCGCGGCCGTCGGCCAGCCAGTCCACGGCATAGCCCTGGCGCTGCAGGCTGGCGGTCAGTTCGTCGGCCAGGGGGACATTGTCCTCGACAAGCAGCAGGCGCATTCAGTCGTCTTCCTCGTCTTTGAGCAGCATTCCGTTGCGGGCGTCCAGCTTGATTTCGCGGACCACGCCATCGGGTGTCAGCAATTCGACCTCGTACTCGTAACGCTCGTGCTTTTCTTCGAGCTCCGCTTCCAGCAGGCGCGCCCCGGGGTAACGCCCCAGGGCGGATTCGAGCAATTGTTCCAGCGGCAGGATGACGCCCGTTTGCCGCAGCTCCAGGGCTTCATCCTGATCGAGGTCACGTGCAACGGCCAGCGAACAGGTGGCCAACAGTGCAAACGCCAGGTAGCGCACCGTTCGCGGTAGATCGGTCATCAGCTGTCTCGTTCGTCCTTGAGGACTTCACCGGTCTTGGCGTCCAGGTCCACGTCCCACTCGACGTTCTGGCTGTCGCGCAGTTCTACCTTGTAGATGTACCGGCCGTATTCGTCCTCGAGCTCCGAGTCGGTCACGGTAGCGCCCGGATGCTTGGCCACGGCAGCGGCCTTGAGTTCGTCCAGGGACTTGATGGTCTTGGCATTCACCAGCTTGATCACTTCGTCAGGCTGGACATCCTTGGCCAGGGCGACATTGGCCCCCAGGGCGAGAGCGGCGGCAGTGAACAGGGCAGTCAAGGTTTTCATCGGGTTCTCTCCATCGAGATGTACAAGTTGTCTACGGGGTTAAGACTAACCAGTGGTCCTTAATCGAAGCTGAAAACAGGCCGGGGTGATGATAGCGCAGTCCGCACCCGCTTCGCCCTGCCGAGGCCTATAATGGCCCGCTTGTTGTCCGCGAGATCCGTCATGAGCGCCATTCACGTCAAATACCCCGCCCTGACTTTCAAGGCTGGCCACCGCGCCCTGCGCCAGATCCGCGAACGCGGCCTGAACGCCGCCGATGTAGGCATCCTGCCCGGCGCTGCCGGCGGGCCCAAGCCACTGGGCATCCAGGGCCTGGACCTGGCATTGTTCGGCCATTGGCTGCCCTCGGCACCTCGCGAGCGCGCCCTGGTCGGCGCCTCGATCGGTGCCTGGCGCTTCGCCAGCGCCTGCCTCGATGACCCCGTGGCCGGCCTGCGCCGTCTGGGCGAGCTGTACACCGAGCAGGATTTCGCCAAGGGCGCGACCCCGGCTCAGGTCAGCCAGAGTTGCAAGCGCATGCTCGACGACCTGCTGCAAGGCCGCGACGGGCAGATTCTCGCCAATGCGCGCTACCGCCTGAACATCATGGTGGTCAAGAGCCGAGGCCTGCTGGCGGACGACCACCGCGGTCGCCTGGGAATGGGATTGTCCTCGGTGGTGGCCAGCAACCTGTTGGGGCGCTCACGCCTGGGCCGCCACTTCGAGCGGATCATCCTGCACGATGGTCGCGCCGCACCGCCGCTGGACGCATTGACCGACTTTCCCTCGCGTTGTCTACCCCTGGACCCGACCAACCTGCGCCATGCCCTGCTGGCCTCAGGCTCGATCCCGATGGTCATGCAAGGCGTGCGCGATATTCCCGGCGCCGGAGCCGGCACCTATCGCGACGGCGGCCTGCTCGACTACCACCTGGACCTGCCTTACCGAGGCGACGATCTGGTGCTCTACCCGCACTTCACCGACAAGGTGGTGCCCGGCTGGTTCGACAAGGCCCTGCCCTGGCGCCGAGGCGATGCCACGCGCCTGCAGAACGTGCTGCTGGTGACTCCGTCGTCCCAGTATCTGGCCGCCCTGCCCTACGGCAAACTGCCCGACCGCAACGACTTCAAGCGCTTCATGGGCGATGCTCCGGCGCGCAAGCGTTACTGGTACAAAGCCATCGCCGAAAGCCAGCGCCTGGGGGACGAGCTACTGGAGCTGATCGCCACCGGGCGGCTGCACGAACGGCTGCAAGCCTTGTAACGAGCATGCTGGTAAACTGCCGGCCAGCATTGTTTTCAAGAGTCCTACAGCGTGGAAATCTTCAAGGAATTTACGTTCGAATCGGCCCACCGCCTGCCCAACGTCCCGGCCGGGCACAAGTGCGGTCGCCTGCATGGCCACTCGTTCAAGGTCGGCCTGCACCTGACCGGCCCACTCGACCCGCATACCGGCTGGATCCGCGACTTCGCCGAGATCAAGGCGATCTTCAAGCCGATCTACGAGCAGCTGGACCACAACTACCTGAACGACATCCCTGGCCTGGAAAACCCCACCAGCGAAGTGATCGCCAAGTGGATCTGGGACCAAGTCAAGCCGCTGCTGCCGGAGCTGTCGAAGGTGCGCATCCACGAGACCTGCACCAGCGGTTGTGAATACAGCGGCGACTGATCCGCGCACTCAGCCCAAGGGCCTGGGGTGCACAGGCACGGGCATGTTGACGATTTCCAGGCTCAGCAGGCCCCTGACACCCTGGTGCGTCGCCAGGTACGGTCGACCGAACTGCCGGTAGCGCCTGACGGATGCTCCGGAGGGGTCGATCAGCTCCAGGTTGCATGGCCGCTGCCCGAGCTCGACTCGCCGGGGGTCGAGGCTGTCGATTATCCAAAGCGGTGCATGCCCGCTGCCCGCCGGGTGCCGGCTCCCCGACATCCCCACATAGCCGAAGTCCTTGCTCATTACATAGTCGAGCTTCGGCCACAGGTCGGCAGCCTGGCCGACATAGGCCGGCCTGATCTCATAGGCGAACTGCTCGTGGATCCGGTACACGCCAAACCACAGCACATCGCAGAGAATACCGGCACTGCTCGTACGCAATGGGGAGCTCGGTAGCAGCGCACCTTCAGGTTCCACCCTCATCCAGCCGTCTTCGCCATCGCCACTTTCGAAGCGCACCCACAGCGGCGCCAAATGGCCAACGGCACGATCCCAGGCGCACGGATCGACCCGTACGCCCAGCAGCTGCCACCAGCAGCGGGCGTTGAAACACAGGTCAGGTTCAAAGACATAACCGCTCACACCAGCCCCTCCTCGATCACCGAGTGCCGAAGCTAGCGACGCGGCGAGGCGCCGGGCAGGAGGAAAATCAGCCCAGGGCAGCCTGCAGGAAGGACGGCGCGATATAACGCTGGTAATGGGCCTCGGACAGCAGGAAGAACTCCCGGTCGATGGCATCGCGCAACTGCGGCAGTTCCCAGTCGCGGAATTCGGGCAGCAAGGCCATGCCGTAGGCTTCCAGATCGCGGATCAGGCGGGCGCCGCGGGCGATCAACTGATAGGCCCAGCAGTATTCGGACTGATGGGCCAGGAAGCGGATGGAGCGGTGTTCCAGCTGCTGGCGCAGACGGGCTTTGTCGAACACCTCCAGTTTGGCCATCATCACCTGCACCAGCAACTGCTCCAGACGCAGCCAGACGGCACGTTTTTCGTCCTCGTCGTAGCTGTTCCAGTGGATCACTTCATGGTGGAAACGCTTGCATCCGCGGCATACCAGGTCGCCATAGACCGTGGAGCAGAGCCCGACGCACGGGGTCTTGATGGATTGGTTGGACATGTAGGAACAACGACTTGACGGTGGAACACGGCCCCATGTTAGCCCTTTGTCTAACCACGGTCACTCGTTAAAGTCACATATGCCGCCTTACTTTCGTCCCGTTTTTACCGTAGAATCACACCGCCTTTTCAAGGCACCAATGTCCGTTGGAAGCTGTTTTCAAAGCGTCACGAGCACAGTTCATCCGGTAGAACGGCGTTGGCCGGGGCATGCCACCGTGCATGGCCCGCGCCAGCCCTCATCAGCTCACCGTTCTACAGGCGTAAAACTTTGAAAGCAGCTTCTGTAAGGATTCTCCGCGACCCTGGCTGGGCGGCCCAAAAAGCCGTGATTGCGCATGGGTGCGGGGAATGCTGGATGAGCGTCCCGGACTCCCTTTAGGGACCACTGATGAGGGTAATAACTGTGCTTGAAGCCTACCGCAAACACATCGAAGAGCGTGCCGCCCTGGGCATCGTGCCCCAGCCGCTGAACGCCGAACAAACTGCAGGCCTGGTCGAGCTGCTGAAGAACCCGCCGGCCGGCGAAGAAGCCTTCCTCGTAGACCTGATCACCAACCGCGTTCCCCCAGGGGTCGACGAAGCCGCCTACGTCAAGGCTGCTTTCCTCTCCGCTATCGCCAAGGGCGAAGCCAAGTCGCCGCTGATCGACCGCAAGCACGCCACCGAACTGCTGGGCACCATGCAGGGCGGCTACAACATCGAAACGCTGGTTGCGCTGCTGGATGACGCCGAACTGGGCGCCGTCGCGGCCGAACAGCTCAAGCACACCCTGCTGATGTTCGATGCCTTCCACGATGTGGCCGAGAAAGCCAAGGCCGGCAACGCCAATGCCAAGGCCGTCCTGGATTCCTGGGCCGCTGGCGAGTGGTTCACCGCCCGCCCGGCCATCGCCGAAAAATACACCCTGACCGTGTTCAAGGTGCCAGGCGAAACCAACACCGACGACCTGTCCCCTGCCCCGGACGCCTGGTCGCGCCCCGACATCCCACTGCACGCCCTGGCCATGCTGAAAATGGCCCGCGACGGCATCGAGCCGCAGCAGCCGGGCTCGGTCGGCCCGCTGGCCCAGATCGAAGCGGTCAAGGCCAAGGGCTTCCCGGTCGCCTACGTCGGCGACGTGGTCGGCACCGGCTCCTCGCGTAAATCGGCCACCAACTCGGTGCTGTGGTTCTTCGGCGACGACATCCCGTACGTGCCGAACAAGCGCGCCGGTGGCTTCTGCTTCGGCACCAAGATCGCCCCGATCTTCTACAACACCATGGAAGACGCCGGCGCCCTGCCGATCGAATTCGACTGCACCAACCTGGCCATGGGCGACGTCATCGACGTCTATCCGTTCAAGGGCGAAGTCCGTCGTCACGGCAGCGACGAGCTGGTCACCACCTTCGAACTGAAGACCGAAGTCCTGCTCGACGAAGTCCGCGCTGGCGGCCGTATCCCGCTGATCGTCGGCCGCGGCCTGACCGAGAAAGCCCGCGCCGAGCTGGGCCTGGGTGCCTCGGACCTGTTCAAGAAACCCGAGCAGCCTGCCGATTCCGGCAAGGGCTTCACCCTGGCCCAGAAGATGGTCGGTCGCGCCTGCGGTCTGCCGGAAGGCCAGGGCGTGCGCCCGGGTGCCTACTGCGAACCGAAGATGACCACCGTCGGCTCCCAGGACACCACCGGCCCGATGACCCGCGACGAGCTGAAGGACCTGGCCTGCCTGGGCTTCTCCGCCGACCTGGTCATGCAGTCGTTCTGCCACACCGCGGCCTATCCGAAGCCGATCGACGTCACCACCCACCACACCCTGCCGGACTTCATCCGCACCCGTGGCGGCGTGTCCCTGCGCCCTGGCGACGGCATCATCCACAGCTGGCTGAACCGCATGCTGCTGCCTGACACCGTCGGCACCGGTGGCGACTCGCACACCCGCTTCCCGATCGGCATCTCCTTCCCAGCCGGTTCCGGCCTGGTAGCCTTCGCCGCTGCCACCGGCGTCATGCCGCTGGACATGCCCGAGTCGGTACTGGTTCGCTTCAAGGGCAAGCTGCAGCCTGGCATCACCCTGCGCGACCTGGTCCATGCCATTCCTTACTACGCGATCCAGCAGGGCCTGCTGACCGTCGAGAAGAAGGGCAAGAAGAACATCTTCTCCGGTCGCATCCTGGAGATCGAAGGCCTCAACGAGCTGACCGTCGAACAAGCCTTCGAGCTGTCCGACGCCTCGGCCGAGCGCTCCGCCGCCGGTTGCACCATCAAACTGCCGGAAGAGTCGATCGCCGAGTACCTGAAGTCCAACATCACCCTGCTGCGCTGGATGATCAGCGAAGGCTACGGTGATGCCCGTACCCTGGAGCGCCGCGCCCAGGCGATGGAAGCCTGGCTGGCCAAGCCACAGCTGCTGTCCGCCGATGCCGACGCCGAGTACGCCGCAGTCATCGAAATCGACCTGGCCGACGTCAAGGAGCCTGTGCTCTGCGCGCCGAACGACCCGGACGATGCCCGCCTGCTGTCCACCGTTGCCGGCGACAAGATCGACGAGGTGTTCATCGGTTCGTGCATGACCAACATCGGTCACTTCCGCGCTGCCGGCAAGCTGCTGGACAAGGTCAAGGGCGGTATCCCGACCCGTCTGTGGCTGGCCCCGCCAACCAAAATGGATGCCCACCAGCTGACCGAAGAAGGCTACTACGGCATCTACGGCAAGGCCGGTGCGCGCATGGAAATGCCAGGCTGCTCGCTGTGCATGGGTAACCAGGCGCGCGTGCAGACCGGTTCGACCGTGGTCTCCACCTCGACCCGTAACTTCCCGAACCGCCTGGGCGACGCCACCAACGTCTACCTGGCTTCGGCCGAGCTGGCCGCGGTTGCCTCGATCCTCGGCAAGCTGCCGACCGTCGAAGAGTACCTGCAGTACGCCAAGGACATCGACAGCATGGCTGCCGACGTCTACCGCTACCTGAGCTTCGACCAGATCGCCGAGTTCCGCGAAGCGGCGGCCAACGCCCAGATCCCGGTGGTCCAGGCGTAATCGTTGAGCTGTAGGCTGTAACGAGAAAGCCCCGGCAGAAATGCCGGGGCTTTTTTGTTGGCCATGCTTGCCCCGCGATTGGGTCGCAACAGACGACTTCAAATCACGAACAGATCGACGAACCTGTGCACAGCGGTCTCCTCGAGCCGCCGCTGGTCCTTGCACACAGCAAGGATTTCATCGCAACGCTGACGCGCGAACCGCGTCGCCAGGTTCTCCCGGAACTTGGCCTCCAACAGCGGTATCCCCTCCCCGCGCCGGCGCCGATGCCCGATCGGGTACTCCACCACCACCTGCTCGGTATGGCTGCCGTCCTTGAAGAACACCTGCAGACCATTGGCAATGGAACGCTTGTCCGCCTCCAGGTACTCGCGACTGAACCGCGGCTCCTCGACGATTTCCATCTTCTCGCGCAAACGGTCGATGCTCGGGTGCACCGCGTGGAAGGCATCCTCGTAGTACTCGGCCACCAGGTCACCGAAGATCAGCGGCACAGCGACCATGTACTGCAGGCAGTGATCGCGGTCGGCCGCGTTGGCCAACGGGCCGACCTTGGAAATGATGCGTATCGCCGATTCATTGGTACTGATGACGATGCGGTCGACTTCATGCAGGCGATTGCGCACCTGAGGGTGCAAAGCCACCGCCGCTTCGCACGCGGTCTGGGCGTGGAATTCGGCCGGGAAGCTGATCTTGAACAGCACGTTCTCCATCACGTAGCTGCCCAGTGGCTGCGGTAGGCGCAACACCCGCTGCTCGACGGGCTTGAGCGCCAGGTCCTTGTTGGTGTGGCTGAAGGACACATCGTAGAAGCCCCATTGCGCTGCGGTCAGCACACCCGGCACGCCCATTTCGCCACGCAAGGCGATATCGGCCAGGCGTACGCCGCGACTGGAAGCATCGCCAGCCGCCCATGACTTGCGCGAACCGGCATTGGGCGCATGGCGGTAGGTGCGCAGCGCCTGGCCGTCGACGAAGGCATGGGACAAGGCCGAGAGCATCTGCTCGCGGCTGGCCCCCATGAGCCGTGCGCACACCGCAGTGGAAGCCACCTTGACCAGCACCACGTGGTCGAGTCCGACACGGTTGAAGGCATTTTCCAGTGCCAGCACGCCCTGGATCTCGTGAGCCATGATCATGGCCTCGAGCACCGTGCGCATGGTCAGCGGTGGCTCGCCATTGGCCACGCGCCGTTGCGAGAGGTGGTCAGCGACGGCGAGGATGCCACCCAGATTATCCGAGGGGTGCGCCCATTCGGCCGCCAGCCAGGTGTCGTTGTAGTCCAGCCAACGCACGGTGCAACCGATGTCCCAAGCCGCCTTGACCGGGTCCAGGCGGTAGGAAGTACCCGGCACACGTGCGCCGAAGGGCACCACGGTACCTTCGACCAGCGGACCGAGGTGCTTGGTGCACTCGGGAAAGCGCAGGGCCAGCAGGCCGCAGCCCAGGGTGTCCATCAGGCAGTTGCGGGCGGTGTCCAGCGCCTCGCTCGACTCGACCTGGTATTCGAGCACGTAATCGGCGAGGGTCTGCAATACCTGGTCGTAGTCCGGGCGGTCGTTCAGGTCTACGTTGGCGCTCATTGTCTGCTCCCTTGATATGGGGCCGCTGTGCGCCCCATCACGGGGCACACCCACTCCTCCAGGCTCAACGCTGCCTATAGGAGCGGGCTTGCCCCGCGATGGGCTGCACAGCAGCCCCTCGCTCTTCGAAGCCGAGCGCCAAGTGCGTGTTTAGAAGCTATCGCCAGGCACGCGTACCCAGCCCTCCATCAGCACGCGAGCACTACGGCTCATGATGGCCTTGGTCACGGTCCATTCACCGCCCACCTTGCGCGCTTCGGCGCCCACCCGCAAGGTGCCGGACGGGTGGCCGAAGCGCACGGCACTGCGCTCGCCCCCGCCGGCGGCGAGGTTGACCAGCGTGCCGGGGATCGCTGCCGCCGTGCCGATGGCCACCGCTGCGGTGCCCATCATCGCGTGGTGCAGCTTGCCCATCGACAGCGCCCGCACCAGCAGGTCGATGTCGGCGGCCTCGACCGTCTTGCCGCTGGAAGCAGTGTAGGCGGTCGGCGGCGCGACGAATGCCACCTTGGGCGTATGCTGACGTCCGGCAGCCTGGTCGATGTGTTCGATCAAGCCCATGCGCACGGCACCATGAGCGCGAATGGTCTCGAAACGTGCAAGCGCGGCAGGGTCGCCGTTGATCGCTTCCTGCAACTCGGTACCGGTGTAACCGATATCCGCGGCGTTGACGAAAATGGTCGGGATGCCGGCGTTGATCAGGGTTGCCTTGAACGTCCCGACGCCGGGTACCTCAAGGTCGTCCACCAGATTGCCGGTAGGGAACATGGCGCCACCGTCGCCGTCCTCGTCGGCGGCCGGGTCGAGGAATTCCAGCTGCACTTCGGCGGCCGGGAAGGTCACGCCGTCCAGCTCGAAGTCACCGGTCTCTTGCACCTCACCTTCAGTGATCGGCACGTGGGCGACGATGGTCTTGCCGATATTGGCCTGCCAGATGCGCACGGTGGCGATGCCGTTGCGTGGGATGCGTGCCGGGTCTACCAGGCCGCTGCTGACGGCGAAGGAGCCGACCGCTGCGGAGAGGTTGCCGCAGTTGCCGCTCCAATCGACGAAGGCCTTGTCGATGGCGACCTGGCCAAACAGGTAGTCGACGTCATGCTCCGGGCGAGCGCTGCGCGAGAGGATCACCGTCTTGCTGGTGCTGGAGGTGGCGCCGCCCATGCCATCGATCTGCTTGGCGTAGGGGTCGGGGCTGCCGATCACCCGCAGCAACAGAGCATCGCGGGCAGGCCCAGGTTGCCGGGCGCGCTCGGGCAGGTCTTGCAGGCGGAAGAACACGCCTTTGCTGGTGCCGCCACGGATGTAGGTGGCGGGGATTCTTACTTGTGGTGCGTGTGTCATGGTCGAGTGTCCTGATTGTCTCGCTCCGGCAGAAAACCTGGGGCTGCTACGCAGCCCTCTCGCGGCACAAGGCCGTTCCTACAGACGAGCGCATTTCCTGTAGGAGCGGCCTCGTGCCGCGAAAGGGCCGCAAAGCGGCCCCGCTCACTCAGGCAGTGCCTTCGAGGAAATCCTGGGCGAAGCGCTGCAGCACCCCGCCCGCCTCGTAGATCGACACTTCTTCGGCAGTATCCAGGCGGCAGGTCACCGGCACCTCCACCCGCTCGCCATTGCGCCGGGTGATGACCAGCGTCAGGGTCGCCCGCGGTGTCCGCGCGCCCAGCACGTCGTAGGTCTCGCTGCCGTCCAGGTCCAAAGTGTTGCGATTGGTCCCCGGCTGGAACTCCAGCGGCAACACGCCCATGCCGACCAGGTTGGTGCGGTGGATGCGCTCGAAGCCTTCGGCGACGATCGCCTCGACGCCCGCCAGGCGCACGCCCTTGGCCGCCCAGTCACGGGACGAGCCCTGGCCGTAGTCGGCGCCTGCGACGATGATCAGTGGCTGCTTGCGCTGCATGTAGGTCTCGATCGCTTCCCACATGCGCGTCACCTTGCCTTCCGGCTCGATGCGCGCCAGCGAACCCTGCTTCACGCTGCCGTCTTCGTTGCGCACCATCTCGTTGAACAGCTTGGGGTTGGCGAAGGTCGCACGCTGGGCGGTCAGGTGGTCGCCACGGTGGGTCGCGTAGGAGTTGAAGTCTTCCTCCGGCAGGCCCATCTTCGCCAGGTATTCGCCCGCGGCGCTGTTGGCCATGATGGCGTTCGACGGCGACAGGTGGTCGGTGGTGATGTTGTCCGGCAGCACTGCCAGCGGGCGCATGCCGCGCAGGGTGCGCTCGCCAGCCAGGGCCCCCTCCCAGTAAGGCGGGCGGCGAATATAGGTGCTCATCGGGCGCCATTCGTACAGCGGCGCGACCTTCGGCCCTTTGTCTTCCTCGATGGCGAACATCGGGATGTACACCTTGCGGAACTGCTCAGGCTTGACCGCGGCACGCACCACCGCGTCGATCTCTTCATCGCTCGGCCAGATATCCTTGAGGCGGATTTCCTTGCCATCCACCACACCCAGCACATCCTTCTCGATGTCGAAGCGGATGGTGCCGGCGATAGCGTAGGCCACCACCAGCGGTGGCGACGCGAGGAAAGCCTGCTTGGCGTACGGGTGGATGCGCCCATCGAAGTTGCGGTTGCCCGACAGCACGGCGGTGGCATACAGGTCGCGGTCGATGATCTCCTGCTGGATCTTCGGGTCGAGCGCGCCGGACATGCCGTTGCAGGTGGTGCAGGCGAAGGCGACGATACCAAAGCCCAGTTGCTCCAGTTCTTTTTCCAGCCCCGCCTCTTCCAGGTACAGCTGTACGGCCTTGGAACCGGGGGCCAGGGAGGATTTCACCCAAGGCTTGCGCGCCAGGCCGAGCTTGTTGGCGTTGCGTGCCAGCAGGCCTGCGGCGATCACGTTGCGCGGGTTGCTGGTGTTGGTGCAGCTGGTGATGGCGGCGATGATCACCGCACCGTCCGGCATCTGCCCCGGCACTTCTTCCCAGGCACCGGCGATGCCTTTGGCGGCCAGGTCGCTGGTGGCGACACGGGCGTGCGGGTTGGACGGGCCGGCCATGTTGCGCACCACGCTGGAGAGGTCGAAGCGCAGCACGCGCTCATACTCGGCCTGGCCCAGACTGTCGGCCCACAGGCCCGTGGCCTTGGCATAGGTTTCCACCAGCTTGACCTGCTGCTCTTCGCGGCCAGTCAGCTTGAGGTAGTCGATGGTCTGCTGGTCGATGGCGAACATCGCTGCGGTGGCGCCGTATTCGGGGGCCATGTTGGAGATGGTGGCACGGTCGCCCAGGGTCAGGGCGCGGGCGCCCTCACCGTGGAATTCGAGATAGGCGCCGACCACCTTCTGTTTGCGCAGGAACTCGGTCAGGGCCAGCACCAGGTCGGTGGCGGTGATGTTCGGCTGCAGCTTGCCGGTCAGCTCGACGCCGACGATTTCCGGCAGGCGCATCCACGAGGCGCGGCCGAGCATGACGTTCTCGGCTTCCAACCCGCCGACGCCGATGGCGATCACACCCAATGCATCGACGTGCGGGGTATGGCTGTCGGTGCCGACACAGGTGTCCGGGTAGGCCACGCCACGGTCGTTGTGAACCACCGGCGACATCTTCTCCAGGTTGATCTGGTGCATGATGCCATTGCCTGGCTGGATCACGTCGACGTTCTTGAACGCCTTCTTGGTCCAGTTGATGAAATGGAAGCGGTCTTCGTTGCGACGGTCCTCGATGGCGCGGTTCTTCTCGAAGGCCTGCGGGTCGAAGCCGCCGCACTCCACGGCCAGGGAGTGGTCGACGATCAACTGGACCGGCACCACCGGGTTGACCTGGGCCGGGTCGCCGCCCTTGTCGGCGATGGCATCGCGCAGGCCGGCCAGGTCCACCAGAGCGGTCTGGCCGAGGATGTCGTGGCACACCACGCGCGCCGGGAACCAGGGGAAGTCGAGGTCGCGCTTGCGCTCGATCAGTTGCCCGAGGGAGGCATCGAGGGTGGCCGGGTCGCAGCGACGCACCAGGTTCTCGGCCAGCACGCGGGAGGTATAGGGTAACCCGTCGTACGCGCCGGGCTTGATCGCCTCGACCGCCGCGCGGGCATCGAAGTAGTCCAGGTCAGTGCCTGGCAGGGGCTTGCGGAATGCGGTGTTCATATCGTTATCCGGCTCGGTCACGGTGTTCGGTGGCTCGGCTTGCACCGTCCCTGTGGGAGCGGGCTTGCCCCGCGATGAGGTCGGCCGGTTCGACATCGCTGCCTGACCTGACGCTATCGCGGGACAAGCCCGCTCCCACAGGGAACGCGGCTCACCCTGTTTTAACGCTGCTCGATCGGCACGAACTTGCGCTGCTCGACGCCGACATACTCGGCGCTCGGGCGGATGATGCGGTTGTTGGCGCGCTGCTCGAAGACGTGCGCGGCCCAGCCGGTCAGGCGCGAGCAGACGAAGATCGGGGTGAACAGCTTGGTCGGGATGCCCATGAAGTGGTACGCCGAGGCATGGTAGAAGTCGGCGTTGGGGAACAGACGCTTCTGCTCCCACATGGTCTTGTCGATGGCCTCGGAAACCGGGTACAGCACCTTGTCGCCCACCTGGTCGGCCAACTGCTTGGACCAGCCCTTGATCACCTCGTTGCGCGGATCGGACTCCTTGTAGATCGCATGGCCGAAGCCCATGATCTTGTCCTTGCGCTCAAGCATGCGCAGCAGCTCGGCGACGGCCTCCTGCGGGCTCTGGAAGCGCTCGATCAACTCCATGGCCGCCTCGTTGGCGCCGCCGTGCAGCGGGCCGCGCAGCGAACCGATGGCGGCGGTGACGCACGAGTAGAGGTCCGACAGGGTCGAGGCGCAGACACGCGCGGTGAAGGTCGAGGCGTTGAATTCGTGCTCGGCGTAGAGGATCAGTGAGACGTTCATCACCTTGACGTGCAGCTCGCTCGGCTTCTTGCCGTGCAGCAGGTGCAGGAAATGGCCACCGAGGGTGTCTTCGTCACTGGTGCAATCGATGCGCACGCCGTGGTGAGTGAAGCGGTACCAGTAGCACATGATCGCCGGGAACACGGCCAGCAGACGGTCGGTCTTCTCGCGCTGCTGCTCGAAGGTCAACTCCGGCTCCAGGGTGCCGAGCACCGAGCAACCGGTGCGCATCACGTCCATCGGGTGCGCATCGCGCGGGATGCGCTCGAGCACTTCCTTGAGCGCCTGGGGCAGGTCACGCAGGCCCTTGAGCTTGCGCTTGTAGTCGTCCAGCTCGGCCTGGCTCGGCAGTTCGCCGTACAGCAGCAGGTAGGCCACTTCCTCGAATTCGGCACCGGCCGCCAGGTCGCGGACGTCATAGCCACGGTAGGTCAGGCCGGCTCCGGCCTGGCCCACGGTCGACAGCGCGGTCTGCCCGGCTACCTGGCCACGCAGGCCTGCGCCACTGAGTACTTTTGCTTCGGCCATGGTGTGTTCTCCTTTCTTGAACTTGTTATCGAATCTTGCTGGCTAAACCCGGGAGGCTGGTCCGGCCCTATCGCCGGCAGGCCGGCTCCCACACAGACGGTCCAGTCGAACCTGTGGGAGCCGGCTTGCCGGCGATGAGGCCGTCACAGGCTCAACCTTTCTTTTGGGCGAACAACGCATCGAGGCTCTGCTCGAAGGCGTGGTAGCCGATGGCATCGTAGAGCTCCATGCGGGTCTGCATGGTGTCGATCACGTTCTTCTGGGTGCCGTCGCGACGCAAAGCGGTGTAGACGTTCTCGGCCGCCTTGTTCATGGCCCGGAAGGCCGACAGCGGGTACAGCACCAGCGAGACGTCGACCGAGGCCAGCTCTTCGGTGGTGTACAGCGGTGTCGCGCCGAACTCGGTGATGTTGGCCAGGATCGGTGCCTGCACCCGGTCGGCGAAGGTCTTGTACATCGAAAGCTCTGTGATCGCCTCCGGGAAGATCATGTCGGCACCCGCCTCGATGCACGCGGCGGCACGGTCCAGGGCGGCGTTCAGGCCTTCGACGGCCAGGGCATCGGTGCGCGCCATGATCACGAAGCTGTCGTCGGTACGGGCATCCACCGCGGCCTTGATGCGGTCGACCATCTCCTGCTGGGAGACGATTTCCTTGTTCGGGCGGTGGCCGCAGCGCTTGGCACCGACCTGGTCCTCGATGTGGATGGCGGCGGCGCCAAACTTGCACATCGAGCGCACGGTACGCGCCACGTTGAAGGCCGAGGCGCCGAAGCCGGTGTCCACGTCCACCAGCAGCGGCAGGTCGCACACATCGGTGATACGGCGCACATCGGTCAGCACGTCGTCCAGGCCGCTGATGCCCAGGTCCGGCAGGCCCAGGGAACCGGCCGCGACACCACCACCGGAGAGGTAGATGGCCTTGAAGCCAGCGCGCTTGGCCAGCAGGGCGTGGTTGGCATTGATGGCCCCTACCACTTGCAACGGATGTTCGGCGGCAACCGCGTCACGGAAACGCTGGCCGGGCGTGCTCTTCAAAGTCATGACTCACCTCGTGGGCTATTGTTGTCGACGCCTTGGTAATGGCGCTCGATGTTGCGTTTGGACGCGCCGATGTGGCGACGCATCAGGAGTTCGGCCAGCTCGCCGTCACGATCGGCGATGGCGTCGAGAATGCGGTGATGCTCGGCGAAGGCCTGGTGCGGGCGGTTGGGCGTGGCGGAGAACTGGATGCGGTACATGCGCACCAGCTGGTACAGCTCGCCGCAGAGCATCTTGACCAGGGTCTGGTTGCCGCTGCCCTGGATGATCCGGTAGTGGAAGTCGAAATCGCCTTCCTGCTGGTAGTAGCCAACGCCGGCCTGGAAGGCGGCGTCGCGCTCATGGGTGTCGAGCACCCGACGCAGCTCGTCGATGTCGGCCAGGCTCATGCGCTCGGCGGCCAGGCGGCAGGCCATGCCTTCGAGGGACTCACGGATTTCGTACAGTTCGATCAGCTCGGCATGGTTGAGCGACACCACCCGGGCACCGACATGGGGCACCCGCACCAGCAGGCGCTGGCCCTCCAGGCGATGAATGGCCTCGCGCAACGGGCCGCGGCTGATACCGTAGGTACGGGCCAGCTCCGGTTCGGAGATCTTGCTGCCCGGGGCGATCTCGCCCTTGACGATGGCGGCCTGGATACGCCGGAAGACGTTCTCCGATAGCGTTTCGGAATCATCCGACGTGGCCAATGCCGCCTGGGTGGCTTCCCGCATAATTGTCGACACCTTTGGTTTCGATAGCGCAAAAGCTAGCTAAATAGCACCGCGTAGTCAAAGACAAAATCAACATTGTCGACAATTGTCTAAGAACGAACTTAAACACCCCCCTCGCTGTCAGATCGCGGCGCGCTGGCGTCGAAACGTTGGCGTGATAGAATGCCGCGCTTCCCAAGGGAGTATGGATAGTGTGTCTGCCACCCCCTGGGGTGTTGACAGATGAACGAGGATGCTTGCGCAGTACTTGCCAGTCGCCTTGCCCCGAACCCGCACAGCACCGCGCCAGGATTTATGAGACTTACACCCGCTTCATTGCTGTTCTGCCTCGCCCTGCTGCCGGCCCTTGGCCAGGCGGCGGAAAAGACCGTTTACGGCCTGAACGAATATGCCCGCCTTTCCGATCTCGACCTGGAAGTGGCGGCCAAGCTCGACACCGGCGCCAAGACCGCGTCGCTGAGCGCCCGCGACATCAAGCGCTTCAAGCGCAACGGCGAGAGCTGGGTACGCTTCTACCTGGCCATCGACGCCGCCCATTCGCACCCAATCGAACGGCCACTGGCCCGTGTCAGCAAGATCAAGCGGCGCGCCGGTGACTACAATCCTGACGAAGGCAAGGCCTACACGGCCCGCCCGGTCATCGAACTGGACATCTGCATGGGCCAGGCACTGCGCACCATCGAGGTCAACCTCACCGACCGCAGCGCCTTCCAGTTCCCGCTGTTGATCGGCTCCGAGGCGCTCAAGCATTTTGACGCCCTGGTCGATCCAAGCCTTAAATACGCGGCCGGCAAACCCGCCTGCGCCACCAAAGCTCCCACCGCAGAGTAAACCCGATGCGCTCTCTTACCCTTCACCTGAAAGTCCTGATCACCGTACTGGTGCTCCTGGGCGTGCTGGTCACGGCCTATCAGATCTTCATCCTCGGCATCCCGGTGACCGAAGACGCGACCGACGACCTGTGGAACATCGACGCCAAGGTCGAATTCGTCGCCAACCCGAAGGACCCGGTCAAGGTGCAGATGTTCGTGCCACCGCTGAACCGTGACTACGTGAGCCTCAACGAGAGCTTCATCTCCAACAACTACGGGGTGAGCGTCAACCGGGCCGATGGCAACCGCAAGGTGACCTGGTCGGCACGCCGCGCCAGCGGCAACCAGACGCTCTACTACCGCCTGGTGCTGACCAAGCGCTACAGCAGCGAGAAGGCCACGGTCAAAGGCCCGACCTTCCGTGACAGCCTGGCCCTGGAAGGCCCCGAGAAGATCGCCGCCGAAGCCCTGATGGCGCCGATCCGCCAGCACTCGGCGGATGTCGAGACCTTCGTCAGCGAGACCATCAAGCGGGTCAACAACCTCAACGACGACAACGTCAAGCTGCTGCTGGCCGGCGACACCTCGTCCATGAAGAAGGCCCAGGTCATCGATCTGCTGCTGTCGATCGCCCACGTGCCGATGGAAAAGGTCCACACCATCCGCCTGGTCGCCGACACCCCGCAAACGCCTGAACTGTGGCTGCGCAGCTTCAACGGCAACGACTGGCTGTACTTCAACCCGGACACCGGCGAGCAGGGCCTGCCCAACGACCGCCTGCTGTGGTGGACCGGCGATGACAACCTGGTCACCGTCGATGGTGGCAAGAAGGCCAACGTCACCTTCAGCATGAACAACAGCGAGATGAACGCCATCCGCCTGGCCAAGCTGACCGACGAGAACACCGACGCCGACTTCCTCGAGTATTCGCTGTACGGTCTGCCCCTGCAGACCCAGCAGACCTTCATGATCATGGTGATGATCCCGATCGGCGTACTGGTCATCCTGGTGCTGCGCAACCTGGTCGGCCTGCAGACCCTCGGCACCTTCACCCCCGTACTGATCGCCCTGGCCTTCCGTGAAACCCAGCTGGGCTTCGGCATCGTGCTGTTCACGGTGATCACCGCCCTTGGCCTGTCGCTGCGCTCGTACCTCGAGCACCTGAAGCTGCAGATGCTGCCGCGCCTGTCGGTGGTGCTGACCTTCGTGGTGGTATTGATCGCCGCCATCAGCCTGTTCAGCCACAAGCTGGGCCTCGAGCGCGGCCTGTCGGTCGCCCTGTTCCCGATGGTGATCCTGACCATGACCATCGAGCGCCTGTCGATCACCTGGGAAGAGCGTGGCGGCGGCCATGCCATGAAGGTGGCCATCGGCACCCTGTTCGCCGCGTCCATCGCACACCTGCTGATGAGCGTGCCGGAACTGGTGTACTTCGTCTTCACCTTCCCTGCCGTACTGCTGATCCTGGTGGGCTTCATGCTGGCGATGGGTCGCTACCGCGGCTACCGCCTGACCGAGCTCGTTCGCTTCAAGGCTTTCGTGAAGGCTGACGCTTGATGTTCGGACTGATCAAGACCTGGAAAGCCCTGGAGGCCCGGGGCATCATGGGTATCAACCGGCGCAACGCGGACTACGTCCTGAAGTACAACAAGCGCCACCTGTACCCGATCGTTGACGACAAGATCATCACCAAGGAGCGTGCGCTCAAGGCCGGCATCCATGTGCCGGAGATGTACGGCATCATCGAGACCGAGAAGGAAATCGACAAGCTCGAGCAGATCATCGGTGGGCGCAACGATTTCGTCATCAAGCCGGCCCAGGGGGCTGGCGGTGACGGCATCATGGTCATCGCCGACCGCTTCGAGGACCGCTACCGCACCGTCTCGGGCAAGATCATCAGCCACGAGGAGATCGAGCACCAGATCTCCAGCATCCTCACCGGCCTGTACTCGCTGGGCGGGCATCGCGACCGCGCGCTCATCGAGTACCGGGTGACCCCGGACCAGATCTTCAAGAGCATCAGCTATGAAGGCGTGCCGGACATCCGCATCATCGTACTGATGGGCTATCCGGTGATGGCCATGCTGCGCCTGCCGACGCGCCAGTCCGGCGGCAAGGCCAACCTGCACCAGGGCGCCATCGGCGTGGGCGTGGACCTGGCCACCGGCGTCACCCTGCGTGGCACCTGGCTGAACAAGATCATCAGCAAGCACCCGGACACCACCAATGCGGTGGATGGCGTACAGCTGCCGAACTGGGACGGCTTCATGAAGCTGGCTGCCAGCTGCTACGAGCTGTGCGGCCTGGGCTATATCGGCGTGGACATGGTCCTGGACCAGGACAAGGGCCCGCTGATCCTCGAGCTCAACGCCCGCCCCGGCCTGAACATCCAGATCGCCAATGACTGCGGCCTGACCCAGCGCACCCATGCCATCGAGGCACATCTGGAAGCGCTGGCCAAGGATGGTGTGAAGGAAGACGCCGAACAACGCGTGCGCGTGTCGCAAGGGCTGTTCGGGCACGTGCATCCGCACTGAGCCCAGGGCCGTCTTGCGGCCCATCGCCGGCAAGCCGGCTCCCACCTGCCCTGTGCTGTTTTCAGAGACAGCGCCGTGCCTGTGGGAGCCGTCTTGCCGGCGATGGCCTGCTCACTATTGAATGTAATGCCCAGCGCTAGGCGCATTCACCGCACAGGTCTACAATCCCCTCCTCGCTTTGTCATCGCCGCCCACTCTGATGCCAACCTGTACGCTCCACCCCCTGCCCTACCAGCTCGATCCCGCCCATTACTTCGCCCGCCTGCGCCAGGCACCCGGCGCGATCCTGCTCGACAGTGCCCGACCCGGCGCCGAGCGCGGCCGCTTCGACCTGCTCAGCGCCTGGCCGCTGCAGCACCTGCAAGCCCAGCCCGAGGAAGACGGCCGGGCCTATCTGCAGCGCCTGCGAAATGCCCTGGCCCAGCTGGGCCAGGCGCAGTTGCCGGATGGCGTCCAGTTGCCCTTCGCCGGCGGCCTGATCGGCTACCTGAGCTACGACTTTGGCCGACGCCTGGAGCAGTTGCCGAGCCTGGCCCGCGACGACCTCGGCCTGCCCGACGCCCAGCTCGGCCTGTATGCCTGGGCGCTGGTCAGCGACCACACGCTCGGCACCACGCAACTGGTGTTCCACCCAAGCCTTGCGAGCATCGAGCGCCAGCGCCTGATTCAGCTGTTCGAGGCGCCCGACACCGTGGTGTGCGGCGACTTCCAGTTGTTGGCGCCCATGCGCGGCGACCTGCAGCCTGCGCAGTACCGCAGCGCGTTCGACAAGGTCCAGCAATACATCCAGGCCGGCGACTGCTACCAGATCAACCTGACCCAACGCTTCCGCGCCCCCTGCCAGGGCGACCCGTGGCGCGCCTACCAAGCCTTGCGCAAGGCTTGCCCCACGCCGTTCTCCGGCTACCAGCAACTGGCCGATGGCAGCGCGCTGCTGAGCTTTTCGCCGGAGCGCTTCATCCAGGTCAGCCAGGGCCGGGTGGAAACCCGCCCGATCAAGGGCACCCGCCCACGGGCCGACGACCCACAGCAGGACGCGCACAATGCCGCCGAGCTGCAGGCAAGCCCCAAGGATCGCTCGGAAAACCTGATGATCGTGGACCTGTTACGCAACGACCTGGGGCGCACCTGCGAGATCGGTTCGGTGAAGGTGCCCGAGCTGTTCAGCCTGGAGAGCTACCCCAACGTCCACCACCTGGTCAGCAGCATCACCGGCCGCCTAGCCGCCGGCAAGGACGCCCTGGATCTGATCGGCGACAGCTTCCCCGGTGGCTCGATCACCGGGGCACCAAAGATCCGCGCCATGCAGATCATCGACGAACTGGAGCCGACGCGCCGGGCGCTGTATTGCGGCTCGCTGCTGTATGTGGACGTTCGCGGCGAGATGGACAGCTCCATCGCCATCCGCAGCCTGCTGGTCAAAGATGGGCAGGCCAGCTGCTGGGGCGGTGGCGCGGTGGTGGCCGATTCCGAATGGCAGGCCGAATACGAGGAATCCATCGCCAAGGTGCGGGTGTTGATGGAAACCTTGCAGCACCTGTGATTCGACGCCTCCTGCGCGCTATCGCCGGCAAGCCGACTCCCACAGAACCAGCGCCGCTCGTGTGGGAGCCGGCTTGCCGGCGATAGCGCCCGAACAGACACTGCCAAAGCCATTTTTTGTTACCATCAGCCCATTACGAGCGCACAGCGCCACTCACCCGATGGAAACCGCCTGATGAGCCAACCCTTCGATGTCGCCGCCCTGGCCGCGACCTATGCCAGCAAGTCCCCACAGGACATCCTCAAGCTCGCCTTCGAACACTTCGGCGATGACCTGTGGATCTCGTTCAGCGGCGCCGAGGACGTGGTGCTGGTCGACATGGCCTGGAAGCTGAACAAGCAGGTCAAGGTGTTCAGCCTCGACACCGGCCGCCTGCACCCGGAGACCTACCGCTTCATCGACCAGGTCCGCGAACAGTACAACCTGCCGATCGAGATCCTCAGCCCCGACCGCGACAAGCTCGACCCCTTCGTCAAGGAAAAGGGCCTGTTCAGCTTCTACAAGGACGGCCACGGCGAGTGCTGCGGCATCCGCAAGATCGAGCCGCTGCGCCGCAAGCTGGCCACCGTGAGCGCCTGGGCCACCGGCCAGCGCCGCGATCAGAGCCCGGGCACCCGCAGCCAGGTGGCCGCGCTGGAAGTGGATTCGGCGTTCTCCACGCCCGAGCGCACCCTGTACAAGTTCAACCCGCTGGCGCAGATGACCAGCGAGGAAGTCTGGGGTTATATCCGCATGCTCGAGCTGCCCTACAACAGCCTGCATGAGCGCGGCTTCATCAGCATCGGCTGCGAGCCCTGCACCCGCCCGGTGCTGCCGAACCAGCACGAGCGCGAAGGGCGTTGGTGGTGGGAAGAGTCCACCCAGAAGGAATGCGGGTTGCACGCCGGCAACCTGATAACCAAGGCATAAATCAGCGGGGTCGCTTCGGCCCCATCGCGGCACAAGGCCGCTCCCACATCTATGGTCCTGGGAGGACCATCTCATTAGGTGTAGGAGCGGCCTTGTGCCGCGAAAGGGCTGCAAAGCAGCCCCGCAATGCCAGATCAGTGCACCGGCAGCTCGACACCTTCGAACAGGTCTTCCAGCTCCTGCTTGTTATGGCACTGGATCGCCTTGGCCATCACCTCACGGGTCAGGTGCGGGGCGAACTTCTCGATGAAGTCGCACATGAAGCCACGCAGGAAGGTGCCCCGGCGGAAGCCGATCTTGGTGATGCTGGCCTCGAACAGCTCGCTGGCATCCAGCGCCACCAAGTCGCTGTCGAGCTTGGTATCCACGGCCATCTTGGCCACGATGCCCACGCCCAGGCCCAGGCGTACATAGGTCTTGATGACGTCGGCATCGGCCGCGGTGAACACCACCTTGGGCGTCAGGCCGCGATGGTTGAAGGCTTCGTCGAGTTTGGAACGGCCGGTGAAACCAAACACATAGGTGACGATCGGGTATTCGGCGACCGCCTCGAGGGTCAGTTTCGGCAGCTTGGTCAGCGGGTGGCCCTGGGGCACCACCACGCAGCGGTTCCATTTATAGCAAGGCATCATGATCAGGTCGCCGAACAACTCCAGCGCCTCGGTGGCGATGGCGAAGTCGACGGTACCGTCGGCGGCCATCTCGGCGATCTGCATCGGCGAGCCCTGATGCATGTGCAGGGCGACTTCCGGGTATTGCTTGATGAAGTTGCTGATCACCGGCGGCAACGCATAGCGCGCCTGGGTGTGGGTAGTGGCAATAGACAGCGTGCCCTTCTTCTCGTTGGAGAATTCCTGGGCGATCTGCTTGATGCTCTCGACCTTGCGCAGGATCTCGCCTGCGGTGTTGATGATGCGCTCACCGGCCGGCGTGACGCGGGTCAGGTGCTTGCCGCTGCGGGCGAAGACCTCGACGCCTAGCTCGTCCTCGAGCAGGCGGATCTGCTTGCTGATCCCGGGCTGGGAGGTATAGAGGCTCTGCGCTGTCGCGGAGACATTGAGGTCATGGTGCGCCACTTCCCAGATGTAGCGCAGTTGTTGAAGCTTCATAGGTTTCCCTCGGATCAGCGGTAGGTCACCGGCAGCTGGCAGCGACGAGATATAACTATATTAGTGGTTCTCGAAATAAATCTAGAACTATTTTGTTACATGCCACGGATTCGACCTACCCCCGTCTTCACCCCTTCCTACGCCCTAAATGCTGGGCCAGCGGCACCATGTAGACGGGCACCGGCGACAATTGCAGCAACCGCGCCGCGGTGCGGCCAATCGGTACATCCACCCCTGCCCCCTGGCTGTGGCTGCCGAAGATCAGCAGGTCGACATTCAGCCGCCGGGCCTGCTCGATGATCACGTGGGCCGGGTCACCCTGGCGTACCCTGACCGCACGGATCAGGGCCAGGTCCGCTTCCTCGCCCAGTTCGTCGCGAAAATTCTCCAGCACCCGCTGCTCGATGTTGGCCAGGACCGTATTCACGCCCTCGCTGTGCAGCGCATCCAAGGTCTGTTCATCGAGGTAGCTTTGCAACAGGGATTCGGCGAACTGCCCCATGGGCTCCACGGCATGGATCACATACAGCTCTGCGTTGAAGGTCCGCGCCAGGGCCAAGGCGTGCTGCATGACAAAAGGCGCGTATACCCCGAGGTCGGTGGCATACAGCATGGAATGGATCATTCGACCTCCTTGACTGCCGCAACGGCAGAGCAAGGTTCAGCTTAGCAGCGCCGTGCAAGGCCGCCCGTGCCATCCGGCGCGCTGGTGCCGCGGGCTTGGCGGGCCCGGACAGGGGATTTGATGGGGCGCTGGGGGCCCGTCGGATACCACTTGGCGATGAAAAGTCGTTTTGACGGTAAAAACCCCGTAACGACAGGGGTCAGCCCATTGTCGAGCCACCTTGTAACGCGCTAAGGTTCGGCTCCCCGTTGCGAACAATCTTGCTGCTGGGCCGCACGGGGCTGGCGGCCGGCACCCGTGACCTGACGAGTAACACGATGGCTGATTTACCGATCGACGACCTTAACGTTGCCTCCAACGAGACCTTGATCACCCCCGATCAGCTCAAGAAGGAACTCCCCCTCAGCGCCCAGGCC
Organism: Pseudomonas sp. NY15372; assembly: GCF_048068215.1. NCBI lineage: Bacteria > Pseudomonadati > Pseudomonadota > Gammaproteobacteria > Pseudomonadales > Pseudomonadaceae > Pseudomonas > Pseudomonas sp. NY15372. Next base: position 113,588 of record NZ_JBLUPY010000010.1, on the reverse strand, counting down.
CTGCAGACCGTGACTGCCGGCCGCGAAGTAGTGCGCAATATCCTCGACGGCAAGGACCATCGACTGTTCGTCGTGGTTGGCCCCTGCTCCATCCATGACATCAAGGCTGCTCATGAATACGCCGAGCGCCTGAAGGTGCTGGCCGAAGAAGTGTCCGACACCCTGTACCTGGTGATGCGCGTGTACTTCGAGAAGCCGCGCACCACCGTCGGCTGGAAGGGCCTGATCAACGACCCGTACCTGGACGACTCCTTCAAGATCCAGGACGGCCTGCACATTGGCCGCAAGCTGCTGCTGGACCTGGCCGAAATGGGCCTGCCGACCGCTACCGAAGCCCTCGACCCGATCTCGCCGCAGTACCTGCAGGACCTGATCAGCTGGTCGGCCATCGGCGCCCGCACCACCGAATCCCAGACCCACCGGGAAATGGCCTCGGGCCTGTCCTCGGCGGTCGGTTTCAAGAACGGCACCGATGGCGGCCTGACCGTGGCCATCAATGCCTTGCAGTCTGTTTCCAAGCCGCACCGTTTCCTGGGTATCAACCAGGAAGGCGGCGTGTCCATCGTCACCACCAAGGGCAACGCCTACGGCCACGTGGTACTGCGCGGCGGCAACGGCAAGCCGAACTATGATTCGGTCAGCGTCGCCCTGTGCGAGCAGGACCTGGCCAAGGCCAAGATCAAGCCCAACATCATGGTCGACTGCAGCCACGCCAACTCCAACAAAGACCCGGCCCTGCAGCCGCTGGTGATGGAGAACGTCGCCAACCAGATCCTCGAAGGCAACCAGTCGATCATCGGCCTGATGGTCGAGAGCCACCTGAACTGGGGCTGCCAGGCGATTCCGAAGGACCTGGGCGAACTGCAATACGGCGTTTCCATCACCGATGCCTGCATCGACTGGAGTGCCACCGAGAAGGCCCTGCGCAGCATGCGTACCAAGCTCAAGGACGTTCTGCCACAGCGCCAGCGCGGCTGACGCCTTGCAGTAACGAAAACGCCGGGCAATGCCCGGCGTTTTCATGTTCGGTGAACCAAGCGGGTTCAGGCCTTGCTCGAATGGCGCTGCTGGCGTTCCATATAGCGCTCCACATACGAGCAGGACGGGATCACCGTGTAGCCCATCTGTTCAGCGTACTCCAGGGCCTTTTCGGTCAAGGCAGCGGCGATACCCCGCCCGCGCAGGGCGTTGGGCACGAAGGTGCGATAGATATCCAGCGTCTGCTTGCCCAGGTCCATGTACGTCAGGTACGCCCGGTGACCGTCCACATTGGTCTCGAACTGATGACCGGCCTGGTCATGGTGGATGGTCAACGCTTCACTCATCACTACTCCTCGCAGGTCTTGTCGGCAGACCCTTACCTTTACCGATGGTTTTTTCCGGCGGAGGAACCTCTACGCCACCCCTGCCCCTTGGACCGCAAGGCGATCCGAATCGTTCTGCAGCATGGGCACCTACAAATAGTAGGCGCCACAAGCAGGATTGCTCAAGGTGGCAGCAGGTAAAAATGCCCAAGGCATGCCTCGAACCGTTTTGCGACAGCCCCCGTTTGTTCTAGGGCTAAGACGCCAGCCGACCGTTGAAGTCACCTTTAGTTCAACAAAAAGTTTCTGTAACACAACCCTTTACGGAGGCTGCGCAAAATTTTCACACCGGCCATACAAAGGTTGTCACCTCCTCCCCTTCCGGCAACATTTTTTTTGCAGTTCTTGCGCTCAGTCAGTTTACTTACTACAAGTAATGGGTACTATGTACGCCGGCCAGTTTCTCTTTTCCGAGAGATGGCTATTTAATAGAAAGTCCTTGAAGGGGAACACGATGAACAACGTTCTGAAATTCTCTGCTCTGGCCCTGGCCGCAGTTCTGGCTACCGGTTGCAGCAGCGTCTCCAAAGAAACCGAAGCTCGCCTGACTGCTACCGAAGACGCAGCAGCTCGCGCTCAAGCTCGTGCCGATGAAGCCTACCGTAAGGCTGATGACGCTCTGGCTGCCGCTCAGAAGGCTCAGCAGACCGCTGACGAAGCCAACGAGCGCGCTCTGCGCATGCTGGACAAAGCCAGCCGCAAGTAATAATCCTCACGGATTGTTATGGAGCCGACCCACTAGTGGGTCGGCTTTTTTATTGCCTGGCGAAAAGCGCACCGCAAAAACGAACAAGGCCTGCACTAAGGCAGGCCTCGCTATGGGTTTAACTGGGCACCGGCCCTGGGTTAAACACAACGCCGTTACTGCAGCTCTGGCGGAATGCTCGATACCATCGGCGCCGCTTGCCCGCTGACCGGTACAGCGATTTCCACCGGCATGCCATCTTCCGCCGCCACTACATCGCGCACCATGTCCCAGTTCATGCGCAGGTTGTTGGCCAAGTCTTCGCGCTTGAGCAAGGCATTGATAACCGCGGTGTGTTTATCCACCACCGATGGATCGCCATGATCGTCCAAAGGCGTGTGGGCCTCGAGATAGACCTTGCCGCCACTGATGCCGAACTTATAGGGCTCGTTGATGATGCGCACCGGCGTACCCACTGGCACCATCTTGGAGAGTTCCAGCACGTTGTTGTTGAGCATGCGGAAGCAGCCATGGCTGGTGCGCATGCCGATACCGAACTTCTTGTTCGAGCCATGGATCAGGTAGCCCGGCACGCCCAGGGTGAACTTGAACGGCCCCAACGGGTTGTCCGGCCCAGCTGGCACCACGGCGGGCAGGATGTCGCCGTCGGCGGCATGCTCGGCACGGATCGAGGCCGGTGGTGTCCAGGTCGGGTTCGGGGTCTTGGCGGTGATCTTGGTGTTGGCGATCGGCGAACCCCAACCTTCGCGGCCGATACCCAGCGGGAAGGTGTGCACCACGCCCTGCCCTTTCGGGTAGTAGTACAGGCGATACTCGGCCAGGTTGATGACGATGCCTTCACGCGGCCCCGGCGGCAGGATGTAGCGGGTCGGCAGGATGATTTCGGTGCCGGCGCCCGGCAGCCAGGGGTCGACGCCTGGGTTGGCCGCGATCATTTCGGTGTAGCCAAGGTCATTGGCAGTACCGATGTCGGCAAAGGTGTCCTCGTACTTGGCCTTGATCACCTGGACCTGCCCGACGATGTCTTCACCGGGAGGTGGCAACGGCAATTCCAACGCAACGGTGGGCCCCGCTACCAGCAGGGCGGCCAGGGAGAGGCTACGGGTGACGGCGGGAAGGCGCGGCAACATCCGGTAAATCCTTCGAAAGAGAGGTCAAGAGAATCGATTGTACACCTGCGCCGATACAAGCGGGAGGCGTCTGCCCTTCAGATGATGGAAGGCGCTCAGAGTTCCGGCCATACCGGACGCATGCCGCGCCGCTGGGCATCGAGGATCGCCCGGCACAACGGGCACAGGCGACCGTCACGATAGACCGAGCGCTCCACCCCGGACCAGCGCGGTTGAGCGGGCAGAAGGCCGCCGCACAAAGTGCGGTCGACCGGCACGCCCAGCTCGAGCTGGCGAGCCACCAGGTGCACGCGAACCTCCTGGCAGGCGAACAGGTCGAGCTGCTCATCGGGCTCGATCAGTTGATAGGCATACAGGGACCAGGCGGGGCGTGGCATCGGGGGCTCTCGGAACGGGGGGCGCAACATTAGCCGAAAGCCGCCCCCGATAAAAGCGTCACAACAGCGGTTTTATCGCCGGCCAGGCATTTTCCAGCAATCGCTGCTGCGCAGCCTGGGCCGGATGGATGCCATCGGCCTGCATCATCTGCGGCACGCCGCCGACACCTTCGAGGAAGAATGGCACCAGCGGCACCTGTTTCTGGGTCGACAGCTGCTCGTAGACCAGGGCGAACGCCTGGGTGTAGCGCACGCCATAATTGGGCGGCAGGCGCATGCCCAGTAACACCACCTTGGCACCGGCCTCGCGGGCCTGATCGATCATCGAGGCAAGATTTTGTTGCAATTGCTGCGGCGGCTGGCCACGCAGCCCATCATTGCCTCCCAACTCCAGCACCACCAGGCTCGGCTGGTGGGTTGCAAGCAGCGCCGGCAGCCGCGCCTGGCCGCCTGCGCTGGTGTCGCCACTGATCGAGGCATTGACCACCCGATCGTCATAACCCTCGTCCCTGAGCTTCTGCTGCAGCAGGGAAACCCACCCCAGGCGGGTATCCAGGCCAAAACCGGCGCTGATACTATCCCCGACGACCAGCAGTGTACCCGCCGCCGCAGTCTGGGCCAGGCAATACAGGGCCAGGCCGGCACTCAACCACCACACTCGCATCGGATTCTCCATGGGCCCCAGCATTCTCGTTGCGCAGCACCTTAGCAAAGTGGTCCCCAGCGCGGAAGGTGACCTGACCATCCTCCACCCGCTCTCCCTCGCCCTGGAGCAAGGCGACAGCCTGGCCATCGTCGGCGCCTCGGGTTCGGGCAAGTCGACCCTACTCGGCCTGCTCGCCGGCCTCGACCGCCCCAGCGCCGGCAAGGTCATCCTCGCCGGCCATGACCTGGGCCCGTTGGACGAGGACCAGCGCGCCCGGGTACGGGCCGAGCATGTGGGCTTCGTCTTCCAGTCGTTCCAGTTGCTCGACAGCCTCAATGCGCTGGAAAACGTCATGCTGCCGCTGGAGCTCGACGGCCGCCGCGATGCCCGCGAGCACGCCCGCAGCCTGTTGGAACGGGTTGGCCTGGGCAAGCGTCTGAGCCATACGCCGCGGCAGTTGTCCGGCGGCGAGCAGCAGCGGGTGGCGATCGCCCGCGCCTTCGCCGCCCAGCCGGCCGTGCTGTTCGCCGACGAGCCCACCGGCAACCTCGACAGCCACACCGGGGAACGCATCAGCGACCTGTTGTTCGAACTGAACAAGGAGCGCGGCACCACCCTGGTGCTGGTCACCCACGATGAGCGCCTGGCTCAGCGCTGCCGTCGTCTGATCCGCCTGGATGCCGGCCGCCTGGTGGCGCCCCTGGAGCCCTGATGACCCACCTGCCCTTTTCCCGCCTGGTCGGCCTGGCCCTGCGCCAGTTGCTGCGCGATGCCCGCGCCAACGAAGTTCGGGTGCTGTTCTTCGCCCTGCTGGTGGCTGTGGCGGCCAGTACCGCCATCGGCTATTTCGGGGCGCGCCTGAACGGCGCCATGCAACTGCGTGCCAGCGAGTTCCTGGGCGCCGACCTGGTCCTGCAAGGCAGCTCCCCGGCGCGCGCCGACCAGCTTGCCGCTGGCAGGGCCGCCGGGTTGCAACATGCGCAGGTGGTGGAGTTCACCAGCGTGGTCGGCGCGGATGCCGGCATCCAGCTGTCGAGCGTCAAGGCGGCCGACACGGCCTACCCCCTGCGCGGCCAACTGCGCAGCGCCGCCATGCCCTACGGCCCGGAAACCCCGGGGGGCGGCCCCGCGCCCGGCGAGGCCTGGGTAGAAGCGCGCCTGCTGGTGGCGCTGGGGCTGTCGATCGGCGACAGCATCGACGTCGGCAGCAAGACCTTGCGCATGACCCGGGTGCTGACCTACGAGCCGGACCGCGCCGGCAATTTCTACAGCCTGACGCCCCGCGTGCTGATGAACATCGCCGACCTGGAAGCCACGGGCGTGATCCAGCCCGGCAGCCGGGTCAGCTACCGCGAGCTGTGGCGAGGCACACCGCAAGCCTTGGCCCAGTACCGTCAAGGGCTGGAAAACGGCCTGGCAGCCAACCAGCGCCTGCTCGATACCCGCGATGGCAACCGGCAGATCGGCGGCGCCCTGGGCAAGGCGGAGCGCTACCTGAACATGGCCAGCCTGGTGGCGGTGCTGCTGGCCGGCGTTGCCGTGGCCCTGTCGGCCAGCCGCTACGCCGCCCGCCGCCTGGACGCCAGCGCGCTGTTACGCTGCCTGGGGCTATCACGCCATCAGGCCTTGGGCCTGTATTGCCTGCAACTGGCCATGCTTGGCCTGGTGGCAGCGCTGGCCGGCGCTCTGCTCGGCTGGCTGGCGCAACTGGGCCTGTTCGGCCTGCTGCATGGCCTGGTTCCGGGCGACGTACCGCCCGGCGGCATCGCGCCGGCCCTGGCTGGGGTCGGCACTGGCCTGGTGGCCTTGGCCGGCTTCGCCCTGCCGCCCTTGGCAGCCCTAGGGCGTGTGCCACCGCTGCGGGTGCTGCGCCGCGACCTGTTGCCGATGCCGCCGAGCAGTTGGCTGGTATACGGCGCCGCCCTGCTTGCCCTGGGCCTGATCATGTGGCGCTTGAGCCTCGACCTGCTATTGACCTTCGCCTTGCTCGGCGGTGGCCTGCTCGCCGCCCTGCTGCTCGGCGGCCTGTTGTTGCTCGGTCTGCGCAGCCTGCGCCGCCTGCTAGCCGCAGCGCCCCTGCCTTGGCGCCTGGGCCTGGGTCAACTGCTGCGCCACCCCATGGCTGCGGCAGGCCAGGCCCTGGCCTTCGGCCTGATCCTGCTGGCCATGGCCCTGGTCGCACTGCTGCGTGGCGAGCTGCTCGATACCTGGCAAGCCCAATTGCCCAAGGACGCACCCAACCATTTCGCCCTGAACATCCTGCCCAGCGAGCGCGATCCCTTCGCCCAGCGCCTGCAAGCGATCAATGCCAGCTCGGCGCCCTTGTACCCAGTGATTCCAGGGCGCCTGACGCAGATCAACGGGCAGCCGGTACGCCAACGGGTGAGCAAGGAATCCACCGGCGAGCGCGCCGTGCAGCGCGACCTCAGCCTGACCTGGGCTGCCGACCTGCCCCAGGGCAATGCCCTGAGCGCCGGGGTCTGGTGGAACGCACCGCCGGCCGACGACGGGCTTCCCGGGGTTTCGGTGGAGGCGCAGTTGGCCGAAAGCCTCACGCTCAAGCTTGGTGATGTCCTCGATTTCGATATCGGCGGCCAGCAGCGCCAGGCACGGGTCAGCAGCCTGCGCACCGTGCATTGGGACAGTTTCCAGCCCAACTTCTACATGATCTTCCAGCCCGGCACCCTGCAAGGCCTGCCCACCACGTACCTGACCAGCTTCTACCTGGCGCCAGGGCATGACGCCGAGGTGGTCGCACTGTCGCGGGCGTTTCCGGCCGTGACCATTCTTCAGGTCGATGCGCTACTGGCACAGTTACGCAGCATCCTGGCCCAGGTGACCCTGGCGGTCGAATACGTGTTGTTGTTCGTACTCGCGGCCGGGTTGGCGGTGTTGTTCGCAGGGCTCCAGGCGACGCTCGATGAACGCATTCGCCAAGGCGCCTTGCTACGGGCGCTGGGGGCCGCCCGGCCGTTGCTGGTCAAGGCGAGGCGCATCGAATTCGGCCTGCTCGGGGCGGTGAGCGGGTTGTTGGCGGCGGTGGGATGCGAGGTGATTACCGGGGTGCTGTACCGGTACGCCTTCGATCTGGCCTGGACGCCGCACCCGTGGTTACTGCTATTGCCATTGGCGGGCGCACTGCTAGTAGGCGCAGCCGGCGTGGTCGGAACCCGCCGGGCGCTGAATGCCAGCCCCCTGGCGGTATTGCGTGAGGCCTAGGCCCGGGGCCGCCGCGTGATTCACTTGCTGGCAAGCCAGCGCCCACCCTGCCCTGCGTCACTCTCGAGAGTGGCGCGCAACAGTGGGCGCCGACTTGCCGGCGATTGGCCAGAACAGGCAAACAGAGGACAGTGACTTCTACATGGCCCGCGCCGCGCTCTAAATCCGCGCGGCTTCTGAGGTTCCGCAATCGCGGGCGTTACCCGCGCGTCAAGGCTGCTCGGCCAAGGTGCGCAAGCCCTTGAGCGTGTTGAACGGGGCATCGACCACGAACTTGTTGGCCAGCCAGGAGGGCACGCTGCCGCCAGGCTCGGTATGGACCTGGTAGGTCACTTCGGTGCTGTCGCCCTTGGGCACGAGCTTCCAGAAGCCCTGGACCTGCGCCACCCGGACATAGCCCTTCTCCTCGGGCAGGTACTTCGGCTGCTCCTCGAGCTTACGTGTAAGGGTGCCATCGGCCGCCTGCGTGGTGGTCACATGCAGGATCGAATCACGCGGCGTAACCGGCCAAGGCGTATTGAACTGGGTGTAGGTCCAGCTCTGATCACCTTCCTGCTTGAGCAGCTTCTGCGTCTTGCATTCATGAATCCATTTGCAGGCGCCGGCCACGTCCTCCTGCAACGCCTTGACCTTGGCCAGCGGCGCCTTGATCACGGTGACGCCTTGGTAGGCCTTGTACTTGGAGCCCGGCACTTCGCTGAGGGAAACCTTGATGCCGTCCTCGTCCTTGGCCACCTGCCAGTTCTCGGCCCAGGCCACCGGCGACAGCAGAACACCCATGCCACACAGCAGTGCAATACGCTTGATCGATCTCATCGTCTTGTTCCTTGTTGTCGAAGATCCAACCTGTCACGCCGCCGTCATCTGCTCCAACCAACCGAGAATCCTGATCGCCTCATCGCGATCGCTGCCACACACCTCCACATCGGCCTTGAAACCACCGCAGACCGACGGGCGCTCAGGCTTGCCGAACAGCTCGCAGAGATTGCCCGCTGTCAGGTGCAGGCAGCGCTCACCCGCCGGTTTGCCCTGGGGCATGCGCGGCATCGGCGAGCTGATCGAAGGCGCAATGCAACAGGCGCCACAACCCTCTCGGCATTTCATGAAAACAGGACTCCCAAGAGCAAAACGGGACGAACGTCCCTGGATAGTAACCGCTCAAACATTCGTTTGAAATTGCGAAACGGATGAAATATGCCGTGACCCGGCAGTCAGTTCATACCTATTGGCGAAACTCGAAATCGATGGCCGCCCCTTCCACGTCATGGCGACTGTCGTTGCGCAGTTGCAGCTGCATCTCGTTGTTGATCAGCCGCCCGTTGAGCTGGAATGGGCTGTCATCGCTGAGGGGCTTTTGCGGGAACATCGAGGGCAGCAACGGTTTGCGCCGCGCAACGGGTTCCCCCACCTCAGGTTCCAGGTTCTCCACCATCGAGGCCGGCAGGCTCAGGTCCAGTTTCGGCTTGGGCAGCGGCTGGGTCACCGACTTGGCAAGGGGTTTCTTGCGCGCCGCTCTGGCCGTGGACTTCGCCTTGGCGCGGGCAGGCACCTTGGTCGCCGCCTTGGGCTTGTGCGTCGCCTGCTTGCGCACCGGCTTGGCCGACGCGGCCTGGGCATGGGCCGAGGCCCCCTTGTCGGTCGACTGGGCGGCATGAGACTGGCCACTGGCCAAGCACAAGGGCGCCAGGCACAGTAAAAGGACAAGAGAGCGCAGCGCTTTCATGGACATCGGGAACATGGTGGAAAGATGCCTATGCTCTCTGTTCCGGTGACAGCTGGCAAGCCTACAGCAGTGAACCGGTCGACGCCTTGCACAATTGGTGCGCCAACAGGCCCAGGGTAATCACCGCCCGCTCCGACTCCTTGTTCCAAGGGATACCGCAGTTGAGGCGGATGCAGTGGTTGAACTGCTCGGTGTTGCTGAAGATCAGCCCCGGCGCGATGCTGATACCCTGCTCCAGCGCACGCACGTGCAATTCCTGGGTGTTGACCCGCCCGGGCAAGCTGACCCAGAGGATGAAGCCGCCGGTCGGCCGGGTCATCTGCGTGCCTTCCGGGAAGTGCTGCTGCACTGCCAACTGGTAGGCGCTGAGGTTCTTGCGGTACTCCTGGCGGATGTAGCGCAGGTGGCGGTCGTAGCCGCCGTTCTCCAGGTACGCGGCTACGCCCATCTGGGTCACGCTGCAGGCCGAATGGGTGGTGAAGGTCTGCAGGCGCTGGATCTCGTCCTGGTAGCGGCCGGCGATCATCCAGCCCACGCGCACGCCAGGCGACAAGGTCTTGGAGAAGCTCGAGCAGTAAATCACCCGGTCCAGCCGATCGAAGGCCTTGAGCGCCTTGGTCCGGCCCTGCTCGAACATCAGCTCGCCATAGATATCGTCCTCGACGATCTGGATATCGAAGTCCGATGCCAGGCGCAGCAACTGCTTCTGCCGGTCTTCGGGGATGGTGCCGCCCAACGGGTTGCTCAAGCGCGGGGTCAGCACCAGCGCCTTGATCGACCATTGGTTTGCCGCCAACTGCAGGGCTTCCAGGCTGATACCGGTGGACGGGTCGCTGGGAATCTCGATCACCTTGAGCCCCAGCAGATCGGCCAACTGCAGCAGGCCGTAATAGGTGGGCGACTCGGCGGCGATCAGGTCACCGGGGCGGGTCAGCACCCGCAACGACATCTGCAGGGCATCGACGCAGCCATGGGTGACCACCACCTCGCGCGGGTCGACCAGAACGCCGGCGTCCCGCATGCGGATGGCGATCTGCCTGCGCAGCGGCTCGAAGCCGGGGCTGAACATGTAGCTGAAGGCCCGTGGGCTGTGGAAGCGCGTGACCTTGGCCAATTGCTGGTGCAGCGCGCGCACTGGCAGGTAGTCCACGTGCGGCACCGCCGCGCCGAACGGAAACACGCCATCGCGCCGCGCCTCGGTCAGTACCTGCTGGATGATGCTCGCCCGGGTGACCAGCCCGGGCCGCTCGACCCTGGCGATCTCCGGGGTCTGGGCAGTCAGTGCGGGGGTCTGGTGCACGTAGTAGCCCGACTGCGGCCGCGCACGGATCAGGCCCTGGTCCTCGAGGTTGGCATAGGCCTGCAGGACCGTGGCATGGCTGACGTTGAGCTGGGCGCTCATCTTGCGCACCGAGGGTACGCGCTCGCCGGGCTGGTAGACGCCCCGGCGGATATCGTCGGCCAGTTGCTGGGCAATGCGCTGGTACAGCAGCAGGTTGGTCATGATGGCTCTCGAAACGCTGACGGGTTCGTTGTTCTTGTGCGACTCAAAGCCGAGTCAGAATACCGTAACAGTTGCCAAGTGTACTGGGACAGATTGCAGAATACTCAACCATACAGCCGAGTAACAGCTACAGAATCAACGAACAAAGCGGCTACCGACGAACGCATCGGTGTGGAGGAGTGCCATGGGAGACCAATGGGGCTGCCGCTGTGGGAGATCCTCAGCCCTTCGGGCTGGGGGATCTCCCACAGGTTGCGCAAGCCTGCATCAACGCGCCGGTGCGAGCTTGCCCTTGTCGTCGGAGAAGACGATTTCCACCCGGCGGTTCTGCGCCCGGCCACGCTCGGAGGCATTGGCGTCGATCGGATACTGGTCACCGTAGCCTTCGACCTGGATGCGCTTGTCGTCGACACCCAGGTCCACCAGCATATCGGCCACCGCTTGGGCGCGGTCGCGTGACAGCTTGAGGTTGTCTTGCGGCGCACCGGTGCTGTCGGTATAGCCTTCGACCCGCACCACCCGACGCGGGTTGAGCTGAAGGAACTGGACCAGCTTGAGCACGGTACGGCTGGCAGAGGTCTTGAGCTCTGCGCGACCGGTGTCGAACAGCACGTCCCCCAGGGTCATCACCAGGCCCCGGTCACTCTGCTCGGATGTCAGCGCAGCGATCTGCGCCTCGACCCACTTGCCTTGCTGCTGCACGCTGGCGAGCTTGGCTTCGCGCAGGGCCAACTGCAGGCGTTGACGTTCCAGGTCCAGCTTGGCCAGGCGCTCCTGGTTCGACGCCAGCTTGGCATGCTCACTGGCGATCTCGCTGTAGCGCTTGCTCAAGTAGGCATAGTGACGCACATCGGAACCGGTGCCGATATAGCTCGAAAGGCGCTCGGCGCGAGCCAGCGACTCGCCCGCGCGGATCACGTCCCGCGGTGCGCTGCGCAGTACGTCGGAATCATCCTTGACCTTCTGGAACGCGGCACTGGCCTCGTTCAGCGCAGACTCGCTGCGCTGGCTGGCACAGCCCTGCAACCCGACCAGTGCCAGCAGCGCCAGAGCGGCCATCGAAGACGTGCGCATCATGGCTGCACCTCCAGCTGCTTGCGCAGGCGCTTGACCCGCGACTGCAGCACATCGAGCTGCTCTTCGCTTTTCTGGGTCAGCACCCGTGCCTCGGCCAGGCGCGCATCCAGCTCGGCCTGTTCGGCACGCAGGCGGGCGTCGCGGTAGTCCTCGGTGAGCATGTCGCTCTTGGCCCGGGCCAGTTTGTCTTCAGCCAGCTTCAGTTCCGCCACCTGCTCGGTGGCACCGACGGCCCGCGCCTGCTCAAGGGCCTGCTCGGACAGACGCATCTGCTCGTTGGGCGCCGGGTCATTGGCACAGCCACCCAAGCCGAGCACGGCCAGGGCAAGGATCAGGGGTTGGGTTCTCACGCAATCTTCCTACTGTTTAGGGGCGTCCAGCGGCGCCTGCATCTGCGCCTTCCAGCGTTCGACATTACGCTGCAGCACGGCCTGGGACGCCCCGGAGATCGGCAATTCTGTCAGTTTTTTTGCCAGTTGTCCGCGCAGCCAGGCGTCATTGCAGGCCGAGTTGTGCGACACGGCGAGGTACAGGCCAGGGCGATCCACCGGCAGGCCGCGGGCTATCAGTTCATTGCCCAGGCCCAGGCCTTGGACCATGCCCATGCCGGCGTAGCGCCCGGCCAGCACGTAGTCGACCTGGCCCAGCACCAGCTGCTGGAAAGCCTGTGTCAGATTCTGCGCAGGCGTGAGCTTGAGTTGGGCCTTGGCGAACGCCTCGAACGCCGGGGTCAGGCGAGCCCGCTCGGAGAGGCTACCGCGGTATTGTGCAAGGTCGGCAGGGCCATCGAACACCACGTTAGCGTCGTGCCGGGTCCAGACCAGGTATTCGTTGAGCTGCATGGGTGGGTGGATATAGTCCAGCGTGCTGAGCTGGTCGATCTGCATCGGTGTGTCGATCAACAGGTCCATGCGCCCGCTGCGCACTTCTTCCAAGGCCTGGTCGCGCTTGCCGGCGTGCAGCACCTCGACCGACACACCCAGCTCGGCGGCGACCTGGCGCAGCAGGTCGACGTTGGCGCCGATCAAGTGCTTGGGGTCCTTCGGGTCTTGCCAGGAATACGGCGGCGCATCCGGGCTACCGGTCGCCACCAGGCGTTCGCACTTGCCTGCCGCCATCGCCATGGGCGACAACAACGCCGCCATGCAAGCCAGCGCCCTGCCCGCTTTGCGAAACTCCATGCGTTACTCCTTGCAACCAGAAAAAATACGTCACCACATCCTGGGAAAGAAGGGGTGCCTCGCAGCCCATCGCCGGCAAGCCGGCTCTCATAGAACAGGTGTAACCAATTGATTTTGCGAGGCCCTGTGGGAGCCGGCTTGCCGGCGATGGGCCCATAAAAAAACCCGGCACGAGGGCCGGGTTTCTTTATAAGTGAAGCAGGCGGATCAGACCAGCTTTTCCAGCTCCGGAACCGCTTCGAACAGGTCGGCGACCAGGCCATAATCGGCAACCTGGAAGATCGGCGCCTCTTCGTCCTTGTTGATCGCGACGATCACCTTGGAATCCTTCATGCCGGCCAAGTGCTGGATCGCGCCAGAGATACCGACGGCGATGTACAGCTGCGGGGCCACGATCTTGCCGGTCTGGCCGACCTGCATGTCGTTGGGCACGAAGCCTGCGTCGACCGCGGCACGCGAGGCACCGACGGCAGCGCCGAGCTTGTCGGCCAGCGCGTACAGGTGCTTGAAGTTGTCACCATTGCCCATGCCACGACCGCCGGACACGACGATCTTGGCAGCGGTCAGTTCAGGACGATCGGACTTGGCCAGCTCTTCGCCGACGAAGGCAGACTTGCCCGCGTCGTGAACGGCACCGACAGCCTCGACCGCCGCCGAGCCACCTTCGGCGGCCACGGCGTCGAAACCGGTGGCGCGAACGGTGATGACCTTGACCGCAGCGCTGGACTGCACGGTCGCGATGGCGTTACCGGCATAGATCGGGCGCTTGAAGGTATCGGCCGACTCGACCGCGATGATCTCGGAGATCTGGTCGACGTCCAGCAGCGCGGCAACGCGCGGCAGGATGTTCTTGCCATTGGTGGTGGCCGGGGCCAGTACATGGCTGTAGCCCTTGCCCAGCTCGGCCACCAGCGGTGCGACGTTTTCCGGCAGGGCGTGGGCGTAGGCAGCGTTGTCCGCGACCAGCACCTTGGCAACGCCGGCGATCTTGGCGGCAGCTTCGGCGACGCCACCGACGTTCTGGCCTGCGACCAGCACGTGGATATCACCACCGATCTTGGCGGCAGCGGCAACAGTGTTCAGGGTGGCCGGGGCAACGGCACCGTTTTCGTGTTCAGCGACAACCAGGATAGTCATTTAGATTACCTTCGCCTCGTTCTTCAGTTTCTCGACCAGTTCGGCCACCGACTTGACCTTGATGCCTGCGCTGCGAGCAGCCGGGGCTTCGACTTTCAGGGTCTTGGTGGTGGAAGCGGTGGAGACGCCCAGCGCGTCTGGAGTGACAGTCTCCAGCGGCTTCTTCTTGGCCTTCATGATGTTCGGCAGCGACGCGTAGCGCGGCTCGTTCAGACGCAGGTCGGTGGTGACGATCGCCGGCAGGTTCAGCGCGACGGTCTGCAGGCCGCCATCGATTTCGCGGGTCACGTTCAGTTTGTCGCCGGCGACTTCCACCTTGGAGGCGAAGGTGCCTTGCGCGTAGCCGGTCAGCGCAGCCAGCATCTGGCCGGTCTGGTTGTTGTCGCTGTCGATGGCTTGCTTGCCGAGGATGACCAGCTGCGGCTGCTCTTTGTCGACAAGGGCCTTGAGGGCCTTGGCCACGGCCAGGGAGTTCAGCTCTTCGGCAGTTTCGACCAGGATGGCGCGGTCTGCACCCAGGGCCAGGGCGGTACGCAGCTGCTCTTGGGCTGCGGTCGGGCCGACGGCAACGGCGACGATCTCAGTGGCCACGCCCTTCTCTTTCAGGCGTACGGCTTCTTCGACGGCGATCTCGCAGAAGGGGTTCATGGACATCTTGACGTTTGCAAGGTCGACGCCGGAGTTGTCCGCCTTGACGCGAACCTTGACGTTGTAGTCGACCACTCGTTTGACAGCTACAAGAACCTTCATGGATTCCTCGTTACTCTCCGGTGAAAAGAATGTCGCCTGGGGCGGGCCCGGCGATTGCGCGTGGGTACAAGGGCACCTCTAAAAACGTTCCTGGCTACAAAGGTATTTCTGTGACCGAACAGTCTTGTATCGACTCCACAGGCAAAACCCACGGGTCATTTCCTGTCGTGGCGTGTAGACTCCACTACAAAACCGGATTCGGCCCGAAAACCCTGCTCCACGCCTGGTCTTTAGGGGTGCGCCTGCGCCCGGCGGTCAGCCTACGGCGAGCGTAAAACCGCTCGTATCTTGACCGTAACACCCAATCCGGTCAATACGGCAAATCGGCCAGCCTCCAGCTGCGTCCCAGTGATTTTACTGGGCTCCGGCAAATTCAAACAAACGTTTGTATTGGACCCGCCAAGTGGTGTAGATATAATGCGCGGCCAAGACAAAGCGGTGTAGTCCGTCATCCACGAAGCTACAGCTTACACAGCCGTGCATGACCCTCCATCACCCAAAAAGACAAGACAAGCAACAGCGATGAGCCTTGAGTAGGAGAGAACCAGTGGAACGCGAATACATGGAATTCGACGTGGTCATCGTCGGCGCAGGCCCGGCGGGCCTGTCCGCCGCCTGCCGCCTGAAGCAGAAGGCCGCCGAAGCCGGTAACGAGATCAGCGTCTGCGTGGTCGAGAAAGGCTCTGAGGTGGGCGCCCACATCCTCTCCGGCGCGGTCTTCGAGCCCCGTGCCCTGAACGAGCTGTTCCCCGACTGGAAGGAGCTCGGTGCACCGCTGAACACCGAGGTCAAACGCGACGACATCTATGTACTCAAGGATGCCGCCAGTTCGACCAAGGTCCCTGACCTGTTCGTGCCCAAGACCATGCACAACCAGGGCAACTACATCATCTCCCTGGGCAATCTGTGCCGCTGGCTGGCCCAGCAGGCCGAGAACCTGGGCGTCGAGATCTACCCGGGCTTCGCCGCCCAGGAAGCGCTGTTCGACGAGAACGGCGTGGTCCGCGGCATCATTACCGGTGACCTGGGTGTCGACCGCGAAGGCAACCCCAAGGACGGCCTGTACACCCCAGGCATGGAACTGCGCGCCAAGTACACCCTGTTCGCCGAAGGCTGCCGTGGCCACATCGGCAAGCAGCTGATCAAGCGCTTCAACCTCGACAGCGAAGCCGACGTGCAGCACTACGGCATCGGCCTGAAGGAAATCTGGGAAATCGACCCGGCCAAGCACGAGCAGGGCCTGGTGGTGCACACCGCTGGCTGGCCGCTGGATGTGATGAGCGCCGAGAACACCGGCGGTTCCTTCCTCTATCACCTGGAAAACAACCAGGTGGTGGTCGGCCTGATCGTCGACCTCTCCTACGCCAACCCGTACCTGTCGCCCTTCGACGAGTTCCAGCGCCTGAAGCACCACCCGGTGATCAGCCAGTACCTCGAAGGCGGCAAGCGCATCAGCTATGGTGCCCGCGCCATCTGCAAGGGCGGCCTGAACTCGCTGCCGAAGATGGTATTCAATGGCGGCGCGCTGATCGGTTGCGACCTGGGCACCCTGAACTTCGCCAAGATCAAGGGCAGCCACACCGCGATGAAATCCGGCATGCTCGCTGCCGACGCGGTGGCCGATGCCCTGCTCGCCGGCGGCGAAGGTGGCGATACGCTCGACAGCTATGTCAGCGCCTTCAAGGCCAGCTGGCTGTACGAAGAGCTGTACGCCAGCCGCAACTTCGGCCCGGCCATGCACAAGTTCGGCCCGATCCTCGGCGCGGCCTTCAACTATGTCGACCAGAACTGGTTCGGCGGCAAGCTGCCGTTCACCCTGCACGACACCAAGCCGGACTACGCCTGCCTGAAGCTGGCCGCCGACGCGAAGAAGATCGACTACCCGAAACCGGACGGAAAGCTCAGCTTCGACAAGCTCAGCTCGGTATTCCTCTCCAGCACCAACCATGAAGAGGAACAACCCTGCCACCTGAAGCTGGCTGACCCGAACGTGCCGATCGCCAGCAACCTGCCGCTGTACGACGAACCGGCCCAGCGCTACTGCCCGGCGGGCGTGTACGAGGTGGTCACCCAGGAAGACGGCAGCAAGCGCTTCCAGATCAACGCGCAGAACTGCGTGCACTGCAAGACCTGCGACATCAAGGACCCAGCCCAGAACATCACCTGGGTCACTCCTGAAGGCGCAGGCGGGCCGAACTACCCGAACATGTAAACACCCTGCCCTCGCGGCCACGAAAAGCCCCCGATTTCGGGGGCTTTTTTATGGCCTTAGAAGTGTTCGTCGTGAAAGGTTCGGCGCCTGTGAGATCGCGCGCCGCGCGGGCGGCGCGCGATCTACGCATCACCTCAAACCCCAAGATAGGCACCCACCACCCTACTCATCTTCCGACAAGCCCATACCCTTCCCTACATTCCGTGAAGAACCTCATTTGTCACCACACATGATCGGCACCGGTTCAGCGGCAACGCCCAGCGGCTCGCGGCGCCCGAAATACCAGGCGGTGAGCGCACCGACCAGGCCCATCAGCAGACAAAAGCCGACACACACCCAGGGGCTCCATGGCATCAACGCAATCAATGCCAACGGGGTAGTGCTGGCCCACAGGGCATAGGCGACGTTATAGGTGAACGAAATGCCGGACACGCGGATCTGCGCAGGGAACAACCCGACCATCACCGACGGCACCACCCCTACCACGCCACAGCACAACCCGGCCAACGCATAGGCCAGCCAGATCCAGCCCGCCTGCCCGACCAGGCTGGCGTACAGCGCGCCAATGCCCAGGGGCAGCAACAGGCTGTAGAGCATCAGCGCACGCCAGGCGCCGATGCGGTCGACCAGCATTCCCGCCAGCACGCAGCCGATATTGAGGAACACGATGCCCACGCTGCTCAAGGCGAAGGTATGCCCGGCAGCGATGCCGAAGCGTTGCTGCATGACGGTCGGCGTAATGACCACCAGCACCACCACCGCCGAGGTCAGCACGCACGTCAGCAGCGCCGCCGGGATCAGTGCCCGGCGATGCTCGCCCAGCACACTGCGCAGCGGGAAGGCCACCGGCTGTTCCTGGCGCTCGCGCAGGGCCAGGAACACCGGGGTTTCGCTCAGCCAGCGGCGCAGCCACACGCCAACGACGCCGAACACACCGCCCAGCAGGAATGGGTAGCGCCAGGCATAGTCGAGAATCTCCTGCGGGCTGTACACCTGCGCCAGCAAGGTCGCGGTCAGGGCGCCGAGCAGGTAGCCGAAGGTCAGCCCGGCCTGCAGGAACCCCAGGGCATAGCCACGCCGGCCTTGGGGTGCGTGCTCGGCGACGAAGGTCCAGGCGCTGGGTACCTCGCCGCCCACCGCCGCACCCTGGAGGATACGCAAGGCCAGCAGGATCAGCGGCGCGGCATAGCCGATGTCGGCATAGGTCGGCATCACCCCGATCAGCAGGCAGGGCAAGGCCATCATCAGGATGCTCAGGCTGAACACCCGCTTGCGCCCCAGGTGGTCGGCGAAGTGGGCCATGAGGATGCCGCCCAGGGGCCGGGCCAGGTAACCGGTGACGAAAATCCCGAAGCTCTGCAGCAGCCGCAGCCACTCGGGCATTTCCGGGGGGAAGAACAGCTGGCTCAAGGTCAGGGCAAAGAATACGAAGATGATGAAATCGTAGATTTCCAGCGCGCCGCCCAGCGCCGCCAGGCCCAGGGTCCTGTGGTCGCCGCGGCTGAACCGGGGCGGGCGGGCGGTATCGATGGCTGTCATGGCAAGGTTCCACAGATCGGCAAAGGGCAAGAGGATAACAAATGCCCGCGGCCAGCCCCACGCGACTCAGGTCGAGCGGCTGAACACCGTGCGGCCGAAGTTCATCCGTCGGCTGGAACCGAGCGCGTCACGGGGCAACCCTGGCGGCAGGAGCACCTGCCCCACCAGGGCGGGCTCATCGATGATCGCCATGAACGATTGCAAGGCTTCGTCGTCCGGTACCTGGGGCAGGCTGACACTGACAGCCTGGCGCTGCGCCTTGGGTACCGCAGGCAGCTTCGGGTGCTGGGAGTGATACAACAGCGCATGCTGGATCTGCGCGCTGCAACGGCAGAACCGCACCAGGTCGACGCCGGCGTGGCTGGCCAGCTCGATGCTGCCGATCAGCAGGTGGAATGGCTGCAGCGCACTTTGCACCAGGCGCTGCAGGTCTTCGAAGCTCTCTACGGGGGCGATGCGGTAATAGCCCAGGCCATTGAGCATCTTTTCCAGCTGCAGGCGCTGGCACGGATGCTCATCGGCAATGAGGATGCGCAGGGTCTTGTTTGGCATCGTCTGGACCTGGGCAACAAGGTGTTGAGGGAAATTCCCTGACCATTACTGCGCCAGTTGAGGCAACCGCCAGAACGGTGCCGGGCGGGGGTCTTTCTTGATAGTTGTCGTGAAACGGGGAGAAATCAAGTCGCCGACAGGGGGAATTTTCGAGCTGCTTCCCAGGGTGTAACAGGGCTGATACGCCTGCTCGCAGGCACCTCAGGATTCCCATTGGCGCATGCGCACGCGGCAGTGTTTCATGGCGTTGACGATGTGCTTTTCCACCAGGCTGCGGGAGATGCCCAGGCGCTCGGCGATCTGCTGGTGCGACAGGCCTTCGAGCTTGCGTAACAGGAAGCTGTCCCGGCACGGCCCGCTGAGCTCGTCCAGAGCCCGCTGCATCAACTCCAGGCGCTGGTCCAGCTGCATGCGCTGGGACAACCCCGGCCCATGCCAGCGCTCGTCGGTGTCGAGCACTTCCAGCGGCTCGGCCTGACGCACCTGATGCCGCCGGTGGCGATCGACCACCAGGTTCAAGGCGGTGCGATAGAGAAAAGCGCGCGGGTGTTCGATGCGCTGCGCGTCGGTCCGCTCCAGCACCCTCAGGTAGGCATCATGGGCGACATCCTCCGCCGCCTGGCGATTGCCCAGGCGCGCGCAAAGGAAACTCACCAGCTCACGATAGTAATGTTCCACGACGGTACCTGGCATTTCCCTGCTCGACACTAGTAGACCGGCCCACGGGACAGCGTGATATCAGCGCGGCATCTTACAAATTATAATGATTCTCAGCAACAGCGAGCCCTCGGTTAAATCCCGCCACCTGGCCTTCGTCTATCGGTGACCTCCTTGCGCACCCTGATTGGCGGCGCATGGCCATTACTCCTGGCTGGAAGTTCCCCATGAGACGTTTGACCATCACCCGCCGTCGCATCTTGTTCGGTGGCCTGGGCCTGCTTGGCCTGGGTGGCCTGCTGGCCTGGAAGACCCTGCCCTTCGGCGCACAGCCGGTGAGCACCGTGGCCGTCACCCGCGCCGACATCGAAAGCAGCGTGACCGCCCTGGGCACACTGCAGCCACGGCGCTATGTCGATGTAGGCGCCCAGGCCTCCGGGCAGATCCGCAAACTGCATGTGGAAGTGGGCGAGACCGTGCGCCAGGGCCAACTGCTGGTGGAGATCGACCCCTCCACCCAGCAGGCCAGGCTCGACGCCGGGCGCTTTTCGATCGACAACCTCAAGGCCCAGCTGGCCGAACAACGCGCCCAGTACCAGTTGGCCAGCCAGCAGTACAAGCGCCAGCGCGACTTGGCCGCCGCCGGTGCCACACGGGCCGAGGACCTGCAGGCGGCACAGGCCCAGCTCAAGGTGACCCAGGCCCGCATCGACATGTACCAGGCGCAGATCCGCCAAGCCCAGGCCAGCCTGCGCAGCGACGAGGCCGAGCTGGGCTACACGCGCATCTATGCGCCCATGGCCGGGACCGTGGTAGCGGTGGATGCCCGGGAAGGCCAGACTCTCAACGCCCAACAGCAGACCCCGTTGATCCTGCGCATCGCCAAGCTCTCGCCGATGACCGTCTGGGCCCAGGTCTCGGAGGCCGACATCGGTAAGGTCCAACCCGGTATGACCGCCTATTTCACCACCCTGGCCGGCGGCAAGCGGCGCTGGACCAGCACCGTCCGGCAGATCCTGCCGATCCCACCCAAGCCATTGGACCAGGCCAACCAGGGTGGCGGCAGCCCGGCCAGCGCCGGCACCACCGGCAGCAAGGTGGTGCAGTACACCGTACTGCTGGATGTCGACAACCCCGATGGAGCGCTGATGGCGGAGATGACCACCCAGGTGTTCTTCGTCGCAGGCCAGGCCCGGCAGGTCCTTACCGCACCTTTGGCCGCCCTGGAGGATACCGCCGGGGATGACCTGCGCCTGGCTCAGGTGTTGGGCCGCGATGGCAAGGTCGAACAGCGCCAGGTACGCACGGGGCTGAGCGACCGCTTGCGCGTGCAGATCCTCGACGGCCTGCGCGAAGGCGAGCACCTGGTCATCGGCGCGCCAGCCGCCAGCGGAGGTTGAATGCCAGCGCCATTGATCGAACTGACCGATATCCGCAAGACCTACGGCGGCATCGATACCCCTGAGGTCGAGGTATTGCGGGGCATCAGCCTGAGCATCCATCCCGGCGAGTTCGTCGCCATCGTCGGCGCCTCAGGCTCAGGCAAGTCGACCTTGATGAACATTCTTGGCTGCCTCGACCGCCCTTCCAGCGGCCGTTACCGTTTCGCCGGCAAGGACGTCGCCGAGCTCGACGGCGACGAGCTGGCCTGGCTGCGCCGCGAGGCCTTCGGTTTCGTGTTCCAGGGCTACCACCTGATCCCGTCCGGCTCGGCCCAGGAGAACGTCGAGATGCCGGCCATCTATGCCGGCACCCCGGCCGCCCAACGCCATGCGCGCGCCGCGGCACTGCTCGAACGCCTGGGCCTGGCCAGCCGTACCGGCAACCGCCCGCACCAGCTGTCCGGCGGCCAGCAGCAGCGGGTGTCGATTGCCAGGGCCCTGATGAACGGCGGCCACATCATCCTTGCCGATGAGCCCACCGGCGCCCTGGACAGCCACAGCGGCGCCGAGGTCATCGCGTTGCTCGACGAGCTGGCCAGCCAGGGCCATGTGATCATCCTCATCACCCACGACCGCGAGGTGGCGGCGCGTGCGCACCGGGTCATCGAGATCCGCGATGGCCTCAAGACCAGCGACTCGGTGTCAGGAGCAGGCCTTGGCGACACCCGCCCTGGCGTGCAGGCCGACGAGCTGCGCCAGCGCCTGGACCGCGGCGCCACCCAGCGCGGCGCCTGGAAGGGGGAACTGCTGGAGGCATTGCAGGCCGCATGGCGAATGATGTGGATCAACCGCTTCCGCACGGCCCTGACCCTGCTCGGCATCGTCATCGGCGTCGCCTCGGTGGTGGTGATGCTCGCCGTGGGCGAAGGCAGCAAGCGCCAAGTCATGGCGCAGATGGCAGCGTTCGGCTCGAACATTCTCTACCTCAACGGCAAGCCGGCGAGCCTGGGCGAACCGGCGGGTATCGTCACCCTCGATGACGTCGCCGCGATCGGCGAGCTGCCGCAGGTCAAGCGCATCATGCCGGTGATCGGCGAGAAACTGATGGTGCGCCATGGCAACAACAGCCAGCAGTTCTATGTCGGCGGCAACAACACCTGGTTCCCCGAAATCTTCAACTGGCCGGTGGTCGAAGGCAGCTTCTTCAGCGAAGCTGACGAAGCCAGCGGCGCAGCGGTGGCCGTGATCGGCCAGAAGGTGCGCGAGAAGATGCTCGACAGCCAGCGCGACCCGCTCGGCCAGTACTTGCTCATCGGCAACGTGCCGTTCCAGGTGGTCGGCATCCTTGCCGGCAAGGGCGCCAGCTCGGGCGACCAGGACAGCGACGGGCGCATCGTGGTGCCGTACTCGGCTGCGGCCATCCGCCTGTTCGGCCGCTACGAGCCCGAATACGTCACCATCGCCGCCCTGGATTCCTCACGAGTCAACGACACCGAGGCCGCCATCGACCGGCTGCTGCGCCAGCGCCACCAAGGCAAGCAGGATTTCGAGCTGACCAATGACGCCGCACTGATCCAGGCCGAGGCGCGCACGCAGAACAGCCTGTCGTTGATGCTCGGCGCCATCGCCGCCATCTCGTTGCTGGTGGGCGGCATCGGCGTGATGAACATCATGCTCATGACCGTGCGCGAGCGTACCCGCGAGATCGGCATACGCATGGCCACCGGGGCACGCCAGCGCGACATCCTGCGCCAGTTCCTCAGCGAGGCGGTGATGCTGTCGATGGTCGGCGGCGTGACCGGCATCGTGCTCGCCCTGTGTCTCGGCGGCGTGTTGATGCTCGCCGAGATCGCCGTGGCCTTCGCCCTGCCTGCCATCCTCGGCGCCTTCGCCTGCGCCGTCATCACCGGCGTGGTGTTCGGCTTCATGCCGGCCCGCAAGGCTGCCCGCCTCGACCCGGTCAAAGCCCTTACCAGCGTGTGACCCATGACATTGCCAACCCGCATCAGCCTATTGACCCTGAGCCTGGCCCTGGCGGCCTGCAGCTCCCAGCCACCGCCCGGTGCCGGCATCACCCCACCGGCGAGCTGGCAGGCCGATACCTTCGATACCGCCCTACCCTTGCCGGACGCTGCCTGGTGGCAGGCCTTCGCCAGCCCGGAGCTGGGGCGCCTGATCGAACGTGCCCGTCACAATAGCCATGACCTGGCCGCGGCCAGCGCACGGGTACGCCAGGCCCAGGCCCGGGCCGTGGTCGCTGGCGCCCCGTTGCTGCCAGAACTGCAAATGCGCCTGGACGGCAGCCGTCAGCACCGGCTGCGCGGCGATGGCAACGACCTGCTCGACACCAGCAGCAGCGAACGCACCCGCACCACCTTCGGCACGCGCCTGAGCGCCAGTTACGAGATCGACTTCTGGGGCGGCCTGCGCGCGGCACGCGACAGTGCTTTGCATGCGCTCGACGCCAGCCGCTTCGATCGCCAGACGGTCGAGTTGACGCTTACCAGCGCGGTGGCCGACACCTACCTGCTCGGCGTGGCCTTGCAGGAGCGGCTGCGCATCGCCCGCCTGAACCTGGCGAACGCCCGTGATGTGCTGCGCCTGGTCGAAGCACGCGAACGTTCAGGTTCGGCCACCCGCCTCGAGCTGGCCCAGCAACGCAGCCTGGTCGCAGCCCAAGAGCGGCAGCTGCCGCTGCTCGAGCAGCAATGGCAAGACAGCCGCGTGACCCTCGCCACCCTGCTTGGCGACCCGGTGCAGCGACTGCCGGCCAGCGCCGAGTCAATCCTCGCCCTGCAATGGCCACGGATCGGCAGCGGCGTGCCCAGCGACCTGCTCGGCCGACGCCCCGACATCGCCGCCGCCGAGGCGCGCCTGGCGGCCGCCAACGCCAACGTGCAGGTTGCCCGGGCCGCCATGCTGCCTCAATTCAAGCTCGGTGCTGAACTGGGCAGTGGTGCGCGGACCTTCGCCGATATCCTCGACAGCCCGTTCTACACCCTGACCGCCGGGCTGCTCGCACCGGTCTTCGACAATGGCCGCCTGCGCGCCTCCCGAGACCTGGCTCGCGCCGAACGGCAAGAGCTGCTGGAAAACTACCGCAGCAGCATCCTGGCCGGCTTCTCGGACGTCGAGCAGGCCCTCAACGCCATCCACGGCGTGGACCGCCAACGCCAATGGCAAGACGAGGAAGTGCGCCAGGCGCGCATCGCCTTCGAGCTGGCCCAGCAACGCTATGGCGCAGGTGCCGAGACCCTGCTCAGCGTGCTCCAGACCCAGCGCACCTTGTACGACGCCCAGGACCAGCAGGCGCAGCTGCGCCTGGCCCGGCTGCAGGGCAGCGTGGCGCTGTTCAAGGCCTTGGGCGGTGGCTGGCAGGTTCAAGCCGGATCTGCGCCGCCCCTGTGAGCGGGCTTGCCCCGCGAAAGGGGCGCAAAGCGCCCCAACCCTCTATTTCAGGAAACGATATTCTTCAACGACAGGTGCCGCGCATACCAGGGCCGACGCGGCACCCGGCGCAACAGCCCGTCCAGCTTGTCGTCCTCGCCAAAGACGATGCGCAGCGCCAGTTTCATGGTTTCCACATCCATTTCCACCGACTTGCCAGGGCGTGTACCTGGCAAGGTGCTGCAGCCATGGGTATCCGGCCCCAGCCAGGGGTCGTCGACTTCGACCCAGCGCCCTGGGGCGAACCATTTCACGCCATTGACCTGCAGGCGCCGCACCTGGCCAGGATGGTGCCGCTCATGGGCGCGGTACCAGTCCTCGATACGGTCGTCGATCCAGCCATGGAAGCCCCAGAACACCGGGTTGACGTGGGACGAGAATGGGTCGCCGAGAAAATCGTTCTCGGCCCCGAACCAGCGCGTGTCGAAGTCGGCAGGGTCACGGGCGAACGGCACCGGAGCACCGTTGACCGGGTCGCGCGGTACCGAGGCCCAGCACATGTGCAGCCAGTCGTGCAGGGTCATCTCCATCTCGGAGCCGAGCGCGCCCAGGCTCAGTGTCGACAGGTACTGCGGGTCCTGGTACTGCGACTCCCACACCTGGAAGTTACTGCAGAAGGTTTCACCAGCCTTGATCGCCGAGACCCATTGCCCGTAGGCATCATCGCCCGGTGCCTGCCAGCTGGGCGGCACGCAGCAGCCGTCGTGATTCTCGTGGTAGCGGGCAAACCCCACGCGGTCGAACTCCACGCTTGGCTGCGGCAGCGGGAAATGCGGCCAGGACGGCAAATCCTGCAAGCGACGCGCCGCATCGAGCATGTGCCGGTGCATGAACAAAAAATCCACCCCCGAGCCGTTGCGGTGCTTGCGCGGCCCCCTGGCATCGCGCTCATGGTCACGCGGGCCGGGCTGCCAGCCCAGGCCACGCAAGGCACCACGTTGCTTGTCCGACAGCCTGTGCCATTTGTCCCGGGTCGCATGCCAGAGCTGGTGGAACAGGCGGTGCTCGGGGCTGACCACCCATGCCTGCATCTGTGGGGTATAGCCGATACGCTCCCGCGCCTCGGGAAACAGGCGCTTGACCGCCACGAAGCGGCTGTCGGAAATCGGCAGCGTCAAGGGCCGGTCCAGGCGTTGCACGCGACCACTCAGGGTGCCGCTGCCGGCGTTGGCGAAACTGCCCCAGACCTCGTCGAGGCTGGCCACGCATTCATAGCTCGGGCCGCCGTGCTGGTTCAGCAAGCGCCAGCGCACCTGGGCAGCGGATGCCCCCACCAGGTCGCCCAGGACTCGGTAATGGGCCGGCACTTGACCACGCAAGCGCTCGCCGGTGTCGACGAAGCCACGCAGGCCACGGCCTTTGGTGGCCACGTCGAGGAACAGCTCGACACCGGCCATCGGCAAGCCATCGAGGCCCGACTCGGCGCCTTCGAAACGAAGATCCCAGATGCCCCGCAGACGGTCGGCCAACACCTGCCCGGCATAGTCGGCCAGTTCCACGCTCGCCTCGCCCGGTGTGACGATGTCGTCCTCGGGGTCATGGGTCAGTTCCTTGTGCGCGTAGTAGGCCGCCGTACCGGTCGCCCCCGCGACTGCCAGGCCTGCGATGAATCCTCGTCGGGAAATGGTCATTGCGCCTCTATCCGTTACTGCCACGCGGCGGTTTCTATCCAAGCTAGGACGTAACCTGGGGCGGGAAATTTACTGCGCTGGACGTTGCCTTAATTCACGGCCAGGCGGGCTCGTTACTTCCTGGACTCCGTCTGCCAGAGGCATCGACCATGACATCCCTCCTCTCTCGCCTGCTGCGACCGAAGGCCCCGGCCTATCGCCTGTTCGACATCGAACTCAAGAGCATCGAGCCGTTGAGCCCTTCCCTGCGCCGGTTCACCTTCTCCGGCGCCGACGTGGCGCAGATGACTACCCTGGCACCCGACCAGCGCGTCAAACTGTTCTTCCCCACGCCCGCCGGGCAGCCGCCCCAGTTGCCCAAGGATGGCCACTGGCAACAGGCACGCCAGGGGCTGGCGCCCGAGCACACCCCGCCGATGCGCACCTACACCATTCGCGCCTTGCGCCGCGAGGCCCTGGAAGTCGATGTGGATTTCGTCCTGCATGGCATCAATGGCCCGGCCTCGACCTGGGCGACCCACGCGTGCATTGGCGATCGGCTGCAGATGGTGGCGCCGAACCTGGCTTATGAAGGCGACCCCGGTGGCTATGAATGGAAACCACCACACAGCGCCCGGCACGTGCTCCTGGTGGGCGACGAAACTGCGCTGCCGGCCATCGCCGGTATCCTCGAGCAACTGGCCGACACCCGCCCGGAGCTTACCGTGCATGCGTTCATCGAGGTGCCGCTGGAAGCCGACTGCCTTGCGTTGCACCATGGCCCGACAGCACAGGTGCATTGGCTACCCCGCGACCTGCTGCGCTGCGAGCATGGTCAAGCCATGCGCCACGCGATACGTGAACTTGCTTGCCTACCCGTGGGCACGGCAAGCGCAGTGGAGCTCGAGGAGGTAAACATCGAGCGCACCATTCTCTGGGAGCAGGGCCGCGGCGAGGGAGGCGAATTCCACGCCTGGGTTGCCGGCGAGTCGGCCACGGTCATGGATATCCGCCGATACCTGATCAAGGTGCGAGGACTCGGGCGCGATTGCCTGACCCTGATGGGCTATTGGCGCGCCGGCAGGACGTTCGATTGACGGCATTTTTCGCAGCAGATGCGGTGCCTGTGAGATCGAGCGCCGCGCGGGCGGCGCTCGATCTCAAGGCATTACACAAAACGCCCCGCCATTTATCCCGCAGCCACCGCCGCCCTCACCGCCTCGGCAAACCGCCCGGCCACTTCATCGACCTGTTCGACACTGATGATCAACGGCGGCAGGAAGCGCACCACCGCCCCATGGCGCCCGCCCAGTTCGAGGATCAGCCCACGCTTCAGGCATTCGCGCTGCACCTTCGGCGCCAGTGTCCGGCTGACCGGTGGATGCCCCAGCGCGTCCCGCTCGCCGGTCGGGTCCACCAGCTCCACCCCCAGCATCAGGCCACGCCCGCGAATATCTCCCAGTTGCGGGTAGTCCTGTTGCAGGCCCAATAGATGGTCGCGTAAGCGTTGGCCCATGGCCTCGGCATGCTCGGCCAGGCGATGCTCCACCAGATAGCCCATCACCGCGGAGCCGGCCGCCATGGCCATCTGGTTACCACGGAAGGTGCCGGCATGGGCCCCGGGCTGCCAGGTGTCCAGCCAGTCCCGGTAGACCACCACGGCCAGGGGCAAGCTGCCACCGATGGCCTTGGACAGCGTCACCACGTCCGGCACGATGCCGGCGTGCTCGAAGGCGAACATCCGTCCGGTGCGGGCAAAGCCGCTCTGGATCTCATCGACGATCAGTGCCACACCCGCCCGCTCGGTGATGGCTCGCAAGCCACGCAGCCATTGGACATCCGCCGGTATCACACCGCCCTCGCCCTGCACCACCTCGACGATCACCGCCGCCGGCAGCGCCACGCCGGCTTCCGGGTCGCACAACAGGTTCTCCAGGTAGTGCAGGTTCGCCCGCACGCCCGCCTCGCCACCCAAGCCGAATGGGCAACGATAGTCGTAGGGGTACGGCATGAACTGCACGCCATTGCCCAGCAGGGCCGCCAAAGGTTGTTTCGGCCCCAGGCTGCCCATCAGGCTCAACGCGCCCTGGGACATGCCATGGTAGCCCCCCTGGAACGCCAGGACGGTGCTGCGCCCGGTGGCCGTGCGCACCAGTTTCAGCGCAGCCTCCACCGCATCGGTACCGGTCGGCCCGCAGAACTGGATCTTCGCGTCCCGACGCAGGGCCTCGGGCAGCAGGCCGAACAGGTCCTGGACGAAGCGGTCCTTGACCGGCGTGGTCAAGTCCAGGGTATGCAGGGGCACTTCATCGGCCAGTACTTGCTGGATCGCCTCGATTACCACCGGGTGGTTGTGGCCCAGGGCCAGGGTACCGGCGCCGGCCAGGCAATCGATGAACTGGCGGCCCTCGACGTCTTCCACATGAATCCCACGGGCACGCTTGAGCGCCAGAGGGATGCGCCGCGGGTAGCTGCGGGCATTGGATTCCTGTCGCTGCTGGCGCAGCAGCAGGGGCGATTCCTCGAATTCGTACAACACCTGCGGGGCGCTGGGCGGCAGGACCTGGGCAAGGCTGGAAGCGGTCGACATCGGAAAATCCTCGCGAGCAAGCGAATGTGCCCCGCCACGCTCCCTGTAACCGGATGTGTGTCGGGTGGTTGTCGCTTGGAGAACGCGTCAGCGGGCCAAGGATTTACCGGTTGATGTCGGATTTCGGTCGGAGACGGCAGAGTGGCCCTTGGCGGGCCCGCAGGCTTCGAGCAGTTATTTTTCTGTAGGACGCTAGCGCGCCCCCCCTGTGGGAGATTCTATGGTTGTGGGCAAGCCGGCTCCCACTGGTGCAGCGCCAACCACACCCTGTGGGAGCCGGCAAGCCGGCGATGAAGACAACCCTTTACCCAAAGCCAGATCGCATCCCGGTGTGGGTAATCACCATGCACTCAACCAGCCCTGCTCGCTCAGGATTCATGATGCTGTTGCCCGTTCTGGCCAATCGCCGGCAAGCCGGCTCCCACCGGTACTTCGCCAACCACACCCTGTGGGAGCGGGCTTGTCCCGCGATCAAGGACGAAGCCCTTGCCAGGCGGCGGTGCTATCGCGCACTCACGGGCGCTCAGTTGCCCTGGCGCGCCGGCACCTGCAACCAGACACGCAAGCCATCGCCAGGGTTTTCGAAGCGCAGGCTGCCGGCACAACGCTGGACGATGGCCTGGACGATCGCCAGCCCCAGGCCGCAGCCACCGCTCTGGTCGTGGCGCCAGAAGCGTTCGGTCAGGTGCTGCATGTCTTCCTCGGCGATTCCGGGCCCGTGGTCACGGACCATGAAGCCCACTTGCCCATCGGCCATCTGCACTTCCAGTTCCACGGCAGCGTCACCGCCATGGCGCAAGGCGTTGTCCAGCAGGTTGCGCAAGGCTGCCACCGCCAACGGCGCCGGCATGCCCAGGTAGACACGCGTGGCCTCTTCCGGCAGGCGCACCACGATGCGCCTGTTATCCCCACCGCCGGCATCCTGCACCGCCTGGCGGGCCACCTGCTCGGCGCTGCACTGCACGCCGTCGTCGAACGACAGGCTGCCCTCCACCCGCGCCAGCATCAGCAACTGCTCCAGGGTTCGGTGCATGCGGTCGGTACCCTGCTCGGCATGTTCCAGCGCCTGCTCGCGTACCGCGCCGTCGGTCATGCGGGCTACCTGCAGGTGAGTCTTGATCGCGGTCAGCGGGCTGCGCAGTTCATGGGCGGCGTCGTCGGTGAGGCGGCGCTCGCGCTCGATGGTCTGGGCGATGCGCAGGAACAACTGGTTCTGGGTTTCGAGCAGCGGCTGCAGTTCGCTGGGCATGCCTGCCACCTGCAACGGCTCGACGCTGTCGGCGCGGCGCCGGCGCAGGGCGTCGCGCATCCGGTTGAGCGGCTCCAGGCCCTTGCCCACGCCGATCCACAACAAGCCCAGGCTGCCGAGCAAGGCCATCAACACCGGCGCCGAGGCGGCCAGCAGGATCGAGCGGTTGAGCGCCTCGCGCTCCTGGTGGCGGTCGGCGGTGGTGATCCGCACATCGCCGTGGTTGTAGGTGAAGGTTCGCCAGAGCGCGCCGTCGATGGTCTGGTCACGGAAGCCGCTGCGCTGGTCGTCCATGGCGCCGTCGTGCTTGTGGTTGCTGGCCAGGATTTCGCCGCGCAGGGAACTGACCTGGCAGGCCATACCGTCCGGCACGCTGAGCTGGTCGGCAGAAAAATGCGCATCCTCGCCCTTGCTCGCCAGCGGCTGCGGCAACTGCTCGATCAACCCGGCAACCATGCGTGCCGAGGCCACTAGGCGCTGGTCGAGGGAAAACATCATCTGCTGGCGCAGGTCGCGCAGCATCCACGCAGCGGCCAGGGCCCAGATGATGACGAAGGCGATGCCGAGGATCAGCGTCAGGCGCGCGCGCAGGCTCATGGCGTGGTGCCCTGCGGGGCCTGGGCCGGGCCAAGGCGGTAGCCCAGGCCGCGGACGGTCTCGACGATGCTGTTGCCCAGCTTGCGCCGCAAATGGTGGATGTGGACGTTCAAGGCGTTGCTCTCGACTTCGTCGCTGAAACCGTACACGCAGTCCTTGAGCTGCTCGCTGGACAGCACCCGCCCGGGGTTCTGCAGCAATGCCTGAAGCAGCGCCTGTTCACGGCGCGACAGGTCCACGGCCTGGCCTGCCAAGGTGGCCTCGCAACTGCTCGGGTCGTAGCGCAGCGGGCCATGCTCGATGACATTCACCGCCCGCCCGGCCACGCGGCGCAGCAGCGTGTGCAGGCGGGCGGCGAGCTCACGCAGGTCGAACGGCTTGAGCAAGTAGTCGTCGGCCCCGGCCTGCAACCCGTCGACCCGGTCGGTGACCGCATCGCGGGCGGTGAGCACCAGCACCGGCAGCGTCACGCCCTGCTGGCGCAGGCGGCGCAACAGCTTCAGGCCGTCTTCGTCGGGCAGGCCGAGATCGAGGATCATCACGTCGAACTGCGCGGCCTGCAGCAAGGCTTGGGCAGCCGAGGCGCTGGCCACCCGGTCGATAGTCAGGCCCTGGGCAGTGAGGCCGGCGCAGATGCCGCTGGCGATCAGGTCGTCGTCCTCGCAGAGCAGTACGTGCATGAGAGGGTCTCCGGTGGTGATGCGGGTGTTTATTGCACGCTCGGGGGATTAAGGGGGGATTATGACGTGTTCTGGCTGCCAGCGGGTTATGCAGAGCTGCGCTGTCGCGTAGAGAACAAATGGCCGGGGCGGCCTCTGTGGGAGCGGGCTGGTCCCGCGATTGGCGTGCCTATAGGGCTTGCGCCGCTTTGCGGATACCGGTCGATCTTACCGTGCCTAATCGACGGTTAACCTTGGGTTAATCGTCCCAGGCCAGCATGGCCTCATTCCATGCATTGCCAAGGCGAAGACATGCGCGTCCTCCTGCTCTTCCTGACATTCCTCCTGGCGGGGCCTCTGCAGGCCAACCCCTTCGAGACCAAGCCCGACTTCCTGCCGGTCAACGAGGCCTTCGTCCTCTCCCATGACCGCCTGCCCGATGGCCAACTGCGCCTGTACTTCCAGATCAAGGATGGCTACTACCTCTACCAGAAGCGCTTGAAGTTCGATGGCCTTGCAGCTGACCACCACCCGTCCCTGCCTGCCGCCGAGAACCACCACGACGAATTCTTCGGCGACAGTGCGGTCTACCGCCACCAGCTCGAGTTGCTGATACCGGCAGGCGCCCAAGGCCAGTTGCGCCTGGGCTGGCAGGGCTGCGCCGACGCTGGCCTGTGCTACCCACCCCAGACCACCGCCATCGACCTCGGCGGTCAGGCCGCGCCCGTTGCCGAGCAGGCCAGCGATCAGGCGCTGGCCAGCGGCCTGCAACAGGCCAGCCTGGCCTGGAGCCTGGCGGCCTTCTTCGGCCTGGGCCTGCTGCTGGCCTTTACGCCCTGCTCCCTGCCGATGTTGCCGATTCTCGCCGGGCTGGTGCTGGGCAATGGCGCCAGCGCCCGCCGCGGCTGGCTGCTGGCCGGGGTCTATGTACTGAGCATGGCCCTGGTGTACGCCGCCCTCGGCGTGGTCGCCGCCCTGCTCGGTGCCAGCCTGCAGGCCTGGCTGCAACAACCCTGGCTGCTGGGTAGCCTGGCGGGTTTGTTCGTGATCCTTGCCCTGCCGATGTTCGGCGCCTTCGAGTTGCAACTGCCCTCGGCCCTGCGCGACCGCCTCGACCGGGCCGGCCAGGGCACCCGTGGCGGCAATGTGTATGGCGCGGCCTTGCTCGGTGCGCTGTCGGGCCTGCTCATGGGCCCCTGCATGACAGCACCGTTGGCCGGAGCCCTGCTGTACATCGCCCAGAGCGGCGACGTGCTGCAGGGTGCGTTGGTGCTGTTCAGCCTGGGCCTGGGCATGGGCGCACCTTTGCTGTTGCTGGTCACCGTCGGCAACCGCTACCTGCCGCGCCCGGGCGCCTGGATGAACCGGGTCAAGGGCCTGTTCGGCTTCGTCTTCCTGGCCATGGCCCTGTACACCCTGCGCAGCCTGTTGCCAGCCCCGTTGCTGCTGGCCCTGTGCGGCGCCTGGCTGATCGCCCTGGCCTGGGCGGCCTGGCCTGCCCTGCAGCGCCTGCCGGCCTTGCGCGCGGTGCCGCTGCTCGGCGCGCTCTGGGGTGGCCTGCTGCTGGTCGGCGCGGCAGCCGGTGGCGATGACCTCTGGCAACCCTTGCACCCTTTCGCCGGGAGCGGCACGCCAAGCGCGACGGCCAAGGCCGACGAGGCCTTCGTCACGGTCAGCCAGCCCCAGGATCTGCAACGTGAGCTGGACGCGGCCAAGGCACGTGGCCAATGGGTGATGCTGGACTACTATGCCGACTGGTGCGTGTCGTGCAAGGTGATGGAAAAGCAGGTGTTCGCCCGCCCTGATGTCCTCGCTGGCCTTGCCGGGGTACACCTGGTACGCCTGGACGTCACCGCCGATACACCCGCCAGCCGCGAATTGCTGCAACGCTACCAGGTGCCAGGCCCGCCCAGCCTGATCTGGATCGGCCCGGAAGGCGACGAGCGCCGTGCCAGGCGCATCACCGGCGAGGTAGACGCTGCCGCATTCCAACGACACTGGGCCCAGACCAGGAGCCAAGGCTGATGCTGAGCGTGACCCTGGGGCCGCTGACCATGGCCCTCAACCACCTGCTGTTGCTCGCGGCCCTGTGCGTGGCCAGCGTGGTCGGCTGGTGGGTGGCCCGACGCGGTGGCGAAAACCCCGAGTCGGCGTTGTTCAACCTGTTCCTGCTGGGGCTGGTATGCGCCCGCCTCGGCTTCGTGGCGGCCTACTGGCCGATGTTCCGCGAAGAGCCGCTGCAGATCATCGACATCCGCGACGGCGGCTTCCTGCCCTGGGCCGGCCTGGCCGGCATCGTCGTCGGCGCCTTGTGGCAGTACCGGCGCCACCCTGGCCTGCGTCGCCCGCTGGGCTGGGCATTGTTCAGCGGTGCCGTGTTCTGGGGGCTGGCCAGCCTTGGCAGCCATCTGTACAGCAAGGGCACCGAACTGCCGGCATTGAGCCTGCGCAACGCCGCCGGGCAATCCGTGGCTCTGCACACCTACCGTGGCGAGCCGCTGGTGATCAACATCTGGGCCACCTGGTGCCCACCCTGCCGCCGGGAGATGCCGGTGCTGCAACAGGCGCAAGATGACTACCCGCACGTGACCTTCCTGTTCGTCAACCAAGGCGAAACGCCGGAAAACGTCAGCACCTTCCTCGCCACCACGGGCCTGAGCCTGACCCACGTGCTGTTCGATGGCACCGGCCAGCTGGCCAAACAGGTCGGTTCCATGGCCTTGCCCACCACCCTGTTCTACACCGCCGACGGGCGTTTGATCGGCAGCCACCTGGGCGAGCTGTCTCGCGCCAGCCTGCACCGCGCCCTGGAACCTTTCGAGCAGGCCGCCGCGCCTGCCCCCGCCGCACAAGGAAACTGACATGCGATTGAATGCCCTCCTGCCCTTGGCCCTCGGCCTGCTCGCCGCCCCCGCATTGCAGGCCGAGGAGCTGCCCAAGGCGATCCAGCAACTGCAAGCCAAAGGTGCCGAGATCAAGGGCAGCTTCGATGCACCCAATGGCCTCAAAGGCTATGCCGCCGCCTACCAGAACAACGGTATCGCCCTGTACCTGACGCCCGATGGCAAGCACGTGCTGGTCGGCAGCCTGTTCGACGAACAGGGCAAGGACCTGAGCGCCGAACCGCTGGACAAACTGGTGTACACCCCGATGAGCAAGGCCATCTGGGCAAAGATGGAAAAGACCGCCTGGATCGCCGACGGCAAGGCCGACGCACCACGCACGGTGTACCTGTTCAGCGACCCCAACTGCCCGTACTGCAATATGTTCTGGCAGCAGGCGCGGCCTTGGGTCGAGTCGGGCAAGGTGCAGCTGCGCCACATCATGGTCGGCATCATCCGCGAAGACAGCCCTGGCAAGTCGGCGGCGCTGCTGGCCGCCAAGGACCCAGCCAAGGCGCTGCAGCAACATGAGAAGGCCGGCAAGGCCAGTACCCTCAAGCCGCTGCAGAACATCCCCGAGGCAGTGCGCAAGCAGCTGGAAGGCAACCTGGCGTTGATGGAGGAGATGGGCCTGGCAGCGACCCCGGCAATCTTCTACCAGGATGCGCAAGGCCGCCTGCAGAGCCAGCAAGGGGCACCGCGGCCGGAGATGCTGGGGCAGATCCTGGGCAAGCGCTGAGGCTCGCCAGGAGATGCCTTGGGGCCCGGGGTGCCTGTGATATCGAGCGCCGCACGGGCGGCGCTCGATGCAACAGTCACCGAAGTGCCTCTGTCTTACAGCGCCTCCAGCTCCGCCATCAGGTCACTGAGCCGGTCGACCTTGTCGTCATCCAGCGCGCGCCCCTCCAGCGCACGCACATAATCGGCCAATGCCTCCACCGTGCTGCACTCGAACATCGCCCGCAGCGGTACATTCAACTGCAACTGCTTCTGCACCCGCGAAGCGATCTGAGTGGCCAGCAATGAATGCCCGCCCAACTCGAAGAAGTTGTCGCGCACCCCGACCCGTTCGGCCTTGAGCACGTCGGCCCAGATCCCGGCCAGGGTTTGCTCCAGCGCGTCACGCGGCGCCAGGTAGGCCAGGCGGTGCTGGCTGCCGATGTCGATGGCCGGCAGGGCCTTGCGGTCGAGCTTGCCATTGGCGTTGTGCGGCAGGCTGTCGAGCCAGGCCCAGTGCAGCGGTACCATGTACTCCGGAAGTTCCGCGCGCAGGCGTTGCTTGAACTGCTCCAGCAGCGCAGCGTCAGCCGTGACATGCGGGTGCGCCACCAGGTAGCCCACCAGGTGCTTGCCGTTGGCCCCCTCTTGCACACCTACCGCCGCGTCGCGGACCTCGGCCTGCTCGTGCAGGCGCGCCTCGATCTCGCCCAGCTCGATCCGGTAGCCACGGATCTTCACCTGGTGGTCGATACGGCCCACGTATTCGAGCACGCCGTCGGCGCGGCGCCTGGCCAGGTCACCACTGCGGTACAGGCGCTCGCCCGGCTCGCCGTAGGGATGCGGCACGAACGCCAGCGCGGTGCGCACCGGGTCGCCCACATACCCGCGCCCAACACCGGTCCCGGCGACGCACAGCTCACCGACCGCCCCCACCGGCACCAGCCACTGGGCCTCATCGAGCAGGTACAGGCGGTTGTTGTCGGTCGGCATGCCGATCGGCAGGTAGCTGCCCTGGGTGGACGCCGCATCGACCCGGAAGAACGCCACATCATCCGAACATTCCGCCGGGCCGTAGGCGTTGACCAGACCGATACCCGGATAGCGCTGCAGCCATTGGGCAGCCAGCTCGGGGGGCATGGCTTCGCCGGTCGGCAGCATCCAGCGCAGGTTGCCCAGATTTCGCGGTTCGTCGGCCAGCATGCCCTGGATCAACGACGGCACGCTCTCCAGCACCGTGATACCAGTGGCCTGTACGTGTGCCAGCAACCCTTGCGGGTCATGGGCGATGCTGTTCGGCACGATCTCCACCCGAGCACCGAACAGCGGCGCGGCAAGGAACTGCCAGACCGAGATGTCAAAGCTCTGGGAGGCCGTCTGGGCGATCACGTCCTGCGCGTCGAGCTCAAGGTACGGCACCTTGCTCAACTGGTTGTTGAGCATGCCGCGCTGCTCGACCATCACGCCTTTGGGCAGGCCGGTGGAGCCGGAGGTGTAGATCACGTATGCCAAGTTGTCCGGCGCGCTGTGGATGCCCAGGTTGTGGCTGGCGACCTGGCTAGATTGCACCTGCTCCCAGACCAGCAACTGCGGGCGCACCGCACCGCCGATCTCGTCCAGCAACTGGCGCGCCTGCTCGGCACAGGCGGCCGAACACACCAGCACTGGCGTGCGGCTGAGCTCGATGATGCGTTGCAGGCGCGCCGAGGGCAGGCCTGGGTCCAGCGGCAAGTAGCCGGCGCCTGCCTTGAAGCTGCCGACGATCATGCCCAGCAGCGCCAGGCCCCGCTCCGCCAGCAACGCCACCGGCTGGTCGACGCCCACGCCGGCTGCCACCAAGGCATGGCCCAGGCGATTGGCGGCAAGGTTCAGCCCGGCATAGTCGTAGCTTGCGTCCAGGCAGCGGGCAACGGTGCGCTGCGGGTGCGCCGCGACGTGCGCCTCGAACAGCGCCACGTAGCTCTGCTCCAGCGGGTAGGCCTGCTCGGTGCGGTTGCAATCCTCCAGCAGGAAGCGCTGTTCGCGCTGGCCAAGCAGCGCCAGCTCGGCCACCTCGCCATCGAACCCGTCCACCAGCGCCAGCAGCAGGCGCTTGAAGTCGGCCAGCAGGCGCTCGACGGTCGGGAAGTCGAAGTAGCGTTGGTCAAACGACAGGTGCAGGCCCAGGTCGTCGCCGGGGTAGCACACTGCGGTCAACGGGAAGTTGGTGTGGGTGCGGCCTGAGTCGGAGCTGGCATTGAGGTGCTGGGCATGGTCCAGCACCGCGGTTTCCACCGGCGCGTTCTCGAACACGAACAGGCTGTCGAACAACGGCTGGCCCTTGGGCAGCTCGCTGCATTCCTGGATCGCCACCAACGGCAGGTATTCATGCTCGCGCAGCTCCATGTTGCGCGCCAGCAGGCCTTGCAGCCACTGGTGCACGCTCTGGCGCTGGCCCAGTTCGGGCAGTTGCACACGCAAGGCGACGCTGTTGATGAACAGCCCAACGGTGCGCTGCATCTGTGGCAGGCTCACCGGGCGCCCGGCCACGGTGACGCCGAAGACCACGTCGCGCTCGCCGCTGTAACTGGCCAAGACCAAGGCCCAGGCCGCCTGGACGAAGGTGTTGACGGTCAGTTGATGGGCCTGGGCCAGCTCGCGCAGCCGCACGCCGTCGGGCGCATCCAGGCGGGTATGGCAGTCGCCGACGACCATGCCATCACCGGCGTGGTCATGGCGCAGCGGCCGGTCGCTCGGGATGGCCGTGGCACGCTCGAAGCCGGCCAGGTTGCGCTGCCACCACTGACGCGCCTCGTTCAGGTCCTGGCGCTGCAGCCAGCCGATGTAGTCGCGGTAGCGTGGCGGCACCGGCAACTGCGCCTGGCGGCCTTCGCCAAGGGCCTGGTAGATCTCGAAGAAATCGTTCATCAGCAACGAGCGACACCAGGCATCGATGAGGATGTGGTGGTTGCTCATCATGAACCAGTAGCGCGCATCGGCCACCCGCACCAGGC
Organism: Pseudomonas sp. NY15372; assembly: GCF_048068215.1. NCBI lineage: Bacteria > Pseudomonadati > Pseudomonadota > Gammaproteobacteria > Pseudomonadales > Pseudomonadaceae > Pseudomonas > Pseudomonas sp. NY15372. The sequence goes on along the minus strand of NZ_JBLUPY010000010.1, from coordinate 75,688 downwards.
GCAGGTGGAAGGGCGCCTCGCGCAGCAGGTCGAAGCCGGCTTCGCGCTCCTGCTTGTGCAAGGCCTGCAGGCGCGCCTCCTGCGCAGGCGTATCCAGGCCGCGCCAGTCCTGATAGTCGACCGGCGTGTGGCCTGCCTTGTGGATGATCTGCAGCATCGATTCGCCGGCATTCCAGCTGAACGACGCGCGCAGGGCCTCGTGACGTGCCACCACGGCCTGCCAGGCCTGGGCGAAGCGCTCGGGATCCAGGGCGCTGTCGATGCGGTAGCGGTCCTGCATGTAGTAGATCCCCGTGCCCGGCTCCAGCAAGGTGTGCAACAGCAAGCCTTCCTGCATCGGCGTCAGCGGGTAGACGTCTTCGATCCGGTTCGCCGGCACCGGCAAGGCGTCGATCTGGGCCTGGGTCAGGTGCGCCAGCGGGAAATCCGACGGCGTGAAGCTGCCGTTGCCATCGGCCAGGCAATGGGTGACCAGGGCCAGCAATTCCTCGCGATAGGCGTCGGCCAGCGCGGCGATGGTCGCTTCTCCGTAGCGTTCGGCGCTGTAGGTCCAGCGCAGTTGCAGCGCACCGCCATATACCTGGCCGTCGACGCTGAGCCAGTTGGGCAACGGTGCGTCCAGGTCGTGGGCCAGGCCTGCCGGGGCATCCAGTGGCTGGAACAGCGCCGCATCGTCGAACTGCTGGTCGAACTGGCCCAGGTAGTTGAAGGTGACCCGTGCCTGGGGCAAGGCAGCCATGGCCTCTCGCCCGGCATCGTCGGCCAGGTAACGCAGCACGCCATGACCGAGCCCCTTGTGCGGCACCTGGCGCAGCTGTTCCTTGATGGCTTTGATGGAACCGGCACGGGCCGGGTCGTCGTCGCCCGCCTGAGGCCTCAGGCACAGCGGGTAGGCATTGGTGAACCAGCCGACGCTGCGGGTCAGGTCCATGTCCTCGAACAGCCCATCGCGGCCATGGCCCTCCAGTTGCACCAAGACTTCGCTGTCACCGCTCCAGCGGCACAGGGTACGGGCCAGCGCGGTCAGCAGCAGGTCGTTGACCTGGGTGTGGTACGCCGAAGGTGCCTGTTGCAGCAGTTGGCGGGTCTGTGCCGCGTCCAGGCTGATGGCCAGGGTACGGGCATGGCGATGCAGGTTGCCACCCTGCGGGTGGTCGCATGGCCATTCGCGGTGGGCCGTGCCCAGCTGGTCTTGCCACCAGCCCAGCTCGTCGCGCAGCGAGTCGCTGCTGGCGTAGCTGGCCAGGCGTGCGGCCCAGTCGCCCATGGCATGGGTCTTGGCGGCCAGCGGCTGGCCCCGGTAGAGCGCTTGCAGGTCTTCGAGCAGCACACGCCAGGACACGCCATCCACCACCAGGTGGTGGATCGCCAGCAACAGGCGCTGGGCACCCTGCCCGTCGCTGACCAGCAAGGCACGCAGCAGCGGCCCCTCGGCCAGGTCAAGGCTGCGTTGCACATCGGTGTACAAGGCCTGGCAGTCATCCAGGTCAGCCACGGTGGCGAGCCACAGCAATTGTTGCGTGGCCGGCTGGGCATACTCGGCCTGCCAACGGCCATCGGCCTGGGTAAAGCGCAGGCGCAGGCTGTCGTGGTGTGCCAGCAATGCCCCCAGGGCGCGCTCCAGTGCCTCGGCCTGCAACGGTTGGCGGATGTCCAGCAGCAGCGCCTGGTTCCAATGCTGGGGCTGGGCGATTTCACTGTCGAAGAACCAGTGCTGGATCGGCGTCAAGGCACTGCGCCCCTGGCGTAGGCCCTGTTCGACCTGGCTCGTGTGCTCGCTGCGGCTGGCCACCGCGGCCAGAGTCTGGATGGTCTGATGCTGGAACAGGTCCCGCGGGGTGAAATGCAGGCCCAACTGGCGGGCGCGGCTGACCACCTGGATCGACAGGATCGAGTCGCCGCCCAGCTCGAAGAAGTTGTCGTGCACGCCTACCCGAGAGAGGTTGAGCACCTCGCCCCAGACCTGCGCCAGTTGCTGCTCCAGCGCGTTGGCCGGGGCCTGGTACTGTTGGCGCGCCTGGGCAAGATCCGGCATGGGCAAGGCTCGGCGGTCGAGCTTGCCGTTGCCCATCAGCGGCAGGCTGCCCAACAGTACCAGGTGTGCGGGCACCATGTAGTCCGGCAGGTGCTGCCGGGCATGGGCCTTGACCGCCTCGCGCAGGCTGGCCTGGGCATCCGGCTCGGCGTCGGCCTGTGGGCACACGAGATAGCCCACCAGTTGCTTGCCACCCGGCAGGTCCAGCGCCAGCACGACCGCCTCGGCGACATCGGCATGCTCCTGCAGGCGGCTCTCGATCTCGCCCAGCTCGATGCGAAAGCCACGAATCTTCACCTGCTGGTCGGCCCGCCCGATGTATTCCACCAGGCCATCGGCCCGCAGGCGCACCAGGTCGCCCGTGCGGTACAAGCGCCCGCCCCCATGGCTGAACGGGTCGGCGACGAAGCGCTCGGCCGACAGCCCCGGCCGGTCGTGGTAACCCTGGGCCAGCCCGACGCCGCCGACATACAGCTCACCGATACCACCCTGGGGCAGCAAGGCCAGGTCCTCATCGAGGACGTACGCGGTGCGCGCACCGATCACTCGGCCGATGGGTACGCTGCCGGCGTCTGCGGGCAACTGCTCGGGCGCCAGGCAAGCCAGCGGCATGACCACGGTTTCGGTCGGCCCGTAGGCATTGAAGAACTGCTGCGGCGCGAACGCCTGGCGAATACGCTGCAGGTGCTCACCGGTCAACGCCTCGCCGCCGGTGATCACCAGGCGCACCGGCAGGCGCTCGCCCTGCCCGGCCAGGTACTGGGCCAACTGGCTGCCATAGCTGGGGGTGAAACCCAGGATGCTCACCTGCTGCTCACGCACCAGCTGGCAGATCTCCTCGGCGCCCCACTGGCCCTGGCCACGCAGCACCACCCGGGCACCGCAGAGCAATGGCACCAGCAGGCGTTCGGTGGCGGCGTCGAAGTTGATCGAATAGAAGTGCAGCTCACAGTCGTCGCTGCGCATGCCGAACGCTGCGATCACCGCCTGGCAGTGCATGGCGATCTCGCCATGGCTGACCACCACACCCTTGGGTTTGCCGGTGGAGCCGGAGGTGTAGATCAGGTAGGCCTGGTGTTGCGGCAGGTTGCGATTGTCCAGCGGCGCATCGCTGTAGCTCGCCAGCGACGCGCGATCGTCCTCCAGGCACCATTGCCCCACACCGACCGGCAACGCTCCCAAGACGTCGAGCAGCGCACGCTGGCCGAGCAGCAGGCCGATGCGGCTGTCTTCGATCATGTAGCGCAGGCGGTCGAGCGGGTACTCAGGGTCCAGCGGCACATAGGCACCGCCGGCCTTGAGGATCGCCAACAGCCCCACGACCATTTCCAGCGAGCGCTCCAGGGCCAGCCCTACCCGCACCTGCGGGCCGACACCACGCTCGCGCAGGGCGCGGGCCAGGCGGTTGGCTTGCCGGTCCAGTTCGGCATAGCTCAGGTGCTCGCCGGCGAAGGTCAGCGCACGGGCCTGCGGGCTGCGCGCGGCCTGGGCTGCGAACAAGCCGTGAAGGGTATGGTCAGGCTCGAAATCCTGCTCGCCCTGGAGCTGGCTGATCAGCACCTGCTGCTCGGCGCTGCCCAGCATCGGCAGCTCGCACAGGCGCAGGCTCGGGTCGTCGAGCAGGCCGACCAATACCTGCTGCCAGTGCTCGGCCATGCGCGCGATACGCGGCTCGTCGAACAGGTCGCGGCTGTAGGTCAGGCAGCAGCCGAGGCGCCCATCCAGGTCGGTGACCTCCAGGTAGAGGTCGAACTTGGTGGCGCTGGCGTCGTTGACCAGGTAATCCACGGTCATGCCCGACAGCGTGCGGCTCTGCTGGAAGGCCCAGCGCTGCACGTTGCACATCACCTGGAACAGCGGGTTGTAGGCGCTGCTGCGCGGCGGCTGCAACGCCTCGACCAACTGGTCGAAAGGCAGGTCCTGGTGCGACTGGCCTTCGATCACCGTACGCCGCACCTGCTCCAGCAGTTCGGCGGCGGTCATCTGCCCGTCCAGTTCGCAGCGCAGCACTTGGGTGTTGAGGAAGGCGCCGATCAGGCCTTCGCTTTCCGGGCGGATACGGTTGGCCACCGGCGCGCCGATGCGCAGGTCGCGCTGGCCGCTATAGCGGTGCAGCACAGCGGCCAAGGTGGCCGTCATGGTCATGAACAGGGTCAGGCCGCGCGCACTGTTGAAGGCATGCACCCGTGCGACCAGCGCAGGGTCCAGGTCAAAGCGGTATAGCTCGCCGCGGTGGCTCTGCACGGCCGGGCGTGGTCGATCCGAGGGCAGCGCCAGCACCGGGTGTTCATCCCCCAGGCGGGTTTTCCAGTAGGCCAGCTGGCGTGCCCCTTCCCCGCTTTCCAGCCATTGGCGCTGCCATACGCTGTAATCCAGGTACTGTACCGGCAACGGCGCCAGCGGCGATTCACGCTCGTCGACGAACGCTTCGTACAACTCGCCCAGCTCGCGGGCGAAGATGTCCATGGCCCAGCCTTCGGTGACGATGTGGTGCAGGGTCAGCACGAAGTAGTGCTCGCGCTCGCCGGCCTTGACCAAGCAAGCACGCAGCAGCGGGCCGCGCTCCAGGTCGAATGGCTGGTGCGCCTGTTCGTCGGCCAACTGGCGCAGGCGCTGCTGGCGAACCTCGGCGGCCAGCGTCGAGAAGTCATGCCAGTGCACGCGCAGCGGGCTGTCCTCGGCCACGCACTGGCAAGGCACGCCATCGATACTGGGGAAGGTGGTGCGCAGGGTTTCATGGCGCACGATCAGCGCCTGCAAGGCACGCTCGAACGCATCCACATGCAGCACGCCGCGCAGGCGCGCCATGCCACCGACGTTGTAGGCCGGGCTGTCCGGCTCCATCTGCCAGAGGAACCACATGCGCTGCTGCGAGTACGACAGCGGCACCGCCTGGCGACGGTCGACCCGGGCAATCGCCCCTTGCCGGTTGTGCTCGCCGGCCGCCTGGATGCGCGCGATCTCGGCGCAGAACGCGCCCAGCTCGCTGGCCTCGAACAAGGCCTTGAGCGGCAGTTCGATATCCAGCGCCTGGCGTGTACGCGACACGATCTGGGTGGCCAGCAGCGAGTGGCCGCCCAGGGCGAAGAAGTCATCCTGCATGCCCACCTGCGGCAACTTCAGCACCTCGCGCCAGATCGCCGCCACCTGTTGTTGCAAGGCGCCCTGGGGCTCGACATGGGCACGCTGCTGCCAGACCGGCGCCGGCAACGCCTTGCGATCGATCTTGCCGCTCGGCCCAAGGGGCATCCGGGCCAGGTGCACCAGCTGCGCCGGCACCATATAGGCCGGCAGGCGCACCGCCAGCGCGGCGAGCAGCGCCTCGGACTGCTCGACACCGCTGTAGTAGCCCACCAGTTGCGCGCCGACCTCATCCTGGTGGATCACCACCAGCGCCTGGTCGACTCCAGGCTGGGCCAGCAGGCAGGCCTGGACCTCCTCAGGCTCGACACGAAAGCCACGCACCTTCACCTGCTGATCGAGGCGCCCGAGATACTCCAGGGCGCCGAGCTGCACCTGCCAGCGGGCACGGTCGCCACTGCGGTAGAGGCGCTCGCCGTCGCCGCCCAGCCGGGGCACGAAGCGCTCGGCGGTAAGCCCTGGGCGGCCCAGGTAGCCACGGGCCAGGCCCGCTCCGCCGAGGCACAGCTCGCCCGGCACACCAGGGGCCGTCAGTTCCAGCTCAGCGTCCAGCACCTGGCACAGCACATTGCCCAGCGGGCGACCGATGGGCGAACGCGCACCATCCTGCGCTCGGCAATGCCAGTGGGTGACGTTGATCGCGGTCTCGGTCGGGCCGTAGCGGTTGTGCAACTGCACCTGTGGCAGCACTTGCAGCACACGGTCGCGCAGGTTGGCCGAGAGCGCCTCGCCGCCGGAGAACAGCCGACGCAGGCCGGTGCAGCCAAGCGCCAACGGCTCCTGGATGAACACCTGCAACAGCGCCGGCACGAAGTGCAGCGTGGTCACGCCGTGGGCCTGCACCAGCTCGGCGATACGCTGGGGGTCGCGATGCTCGCCGGGGCCGGCCAACACCAGCTTGCACCCCTGGGCCAGCGGCCAGAAGCATTCCCATACCGACACGTCGAAACTGATCGGGGCCTTTTGCATCAATACGTCGCTGTCATCCAGGACGTAGGTGTCCTGCATCCATTGCAGGCGCTCGGCCAGGGCCGCGTGGGTATTGCCCACGCCCTTGGGTTGGCCGGTGGAGCCGGAGGTGTAGATCACATAGGCCAGGTTGTCGCCATCCAGGTGCAGGCCCGGGGCATGGCTCGGCCAGCTGTCCAGGTGCAACTGGTCCAGGGCGATGATGCTGACCCCGGCGACCTGCGGCAGGCGCTGCAGCCGGTCGCTGTGGCTGAGCAGCAGGCCGGCCTTGCTGTCGGCCAGCATGTAGGCCAGGCGCTCGGCCGGGTAATCGGTGTCCAGCGGTACGTAGGCCCCCCCGGCCTTGAGGATGGCCAGTAGGCCGACCAACAGCTGAGGCGAACGCTCCAGGGCGATGGCCACGCAGGTATCAGGGCCGACGCCCTTGTCGCGCAGGTAATGGGCCAGGCGGTTGGCCTGCTGGTGCAGCGTGGCATAGTCGAGGCTGCCACCTTCCCACGCCAGGGCGGTGCGGGTCGGGGTCAGGCGCGCCTGTTCGTTGAGCTGCTCCACCAACAGGCGGTGCGCCTTCGGTGCCGGTGCCTGCCCCCAGGTCAGCAACTGTGCGCGACTGGCCTCGTCGAGCAGGGAAATCTGGCCCAAGGCCAGCTGCGGGTTGGCGCAGACCTGCTCCAGCAAGGCCAACAATTGCCCGGCCAGGCGCTCGATGGTGCTGGCCTCGAACAGTTCGGCGGCATAGTCGAAGGCCAGGCTCAGGCGCCCCTGGTGGTCCTGCTCGCTGTGCAGTTGCAGGTCGAACTTGGCTTCGCGGCTGTGCCAGGGCAGCTCTTCGGCGAGCAGGCCTGGCAGGCGGCGCAGCGCCGAGAGGTCCCGCTGCTGGTGGTTGAACATGACCTGGAACAAGCCCTGCTCGCGGGCATCGGGCAATGCTTCGAGCAGTTGCTCGAACGGCAGGTCCTGGTTGGCCTGGGCCTGCAGCGTGGTATCGCGCACCTGAGCCAGCAACTGGTCGAACGGCAGGCGGCCATGGACCTCGGCGCGCAGGACCTGGGTATTGATGAAGAAGCCGACCATACCCTGGGTTTCCAGCCGCGGGCGGTTGGCGTTGGGCACACCGACACGAATATCGCCTTGGCCTGTGTAACGGTGCAGCAAACCTTGCCAGGCGGCCAGCAACACCATGAACAGGCTCGCTTGCTGCTCCCGCGCCAGGGTATCCAAGGCTGTCGTCAGGCTGGCCGGCACCTTGACGCTCAATCGCCCGGCCCGGGGCGCGCGCTGGGCGGAACGCGGGTAGTCGGGGCACAGGTCCAAAACCTTCGGCTCGTCGCCCAGTTGCGCCTTCCAATAGGCCAACTGCCGGGCCGCTTCACCGCCTGCCAGCCATTGACGTTGCCAGTGGCCGTAGTCGGCCTGGCCCAGGGGCAATGCGGCCAGGTCGGCCTGCACGCCTTGGCAATGGGCGGCATACAGCCTGGCGAACTCGTCGAGCAGGATGTTCAGCGACCAGCCATCGGCCACGATATGGTGCAGCGTCACCCACAACTGGTGGTCGTCGTCGCCCAGGCGCACCAGGGTAACCCGCAACAGCGGCCCCTGGGTGAGGTCGAAGGGTTGGCGCGCCTCGGCTTCACGACGTGCCGCCACCTGTTCGGCATCAAGCCCCTGCAGGTCGGCGCGCTGCAAGTCGAAGGCAGCCTCGGACACGACCTGTTGCAGGCCCTGGCCATCCACTTCGCTGAAACGCGTGCGCAATGATTCGTGCCGCGCCACCAGCGCCTGGAAACTGGCCTGCAATGCCGCCTCGTCCAGTTCGCCGCGCAGGTGCAAGCCGGCGGGGATGTTGTAGGCGGCCGATTGCGGTTCAAGCTGCCAGAGCAGCCACAGACGGTTCTGCGCGAGGGTTTGCGGATGGGCCTGGGCACGGTCCAGCGCGGCGATGGCTTGCCTGCCTGGGCCGCCCTCGGCCAGGGCGGCAGCCACCGCAGCGCTGTAGGCGGCAAGCGTCGGCGCCTCGAACAGGGTGCGCACGCCCAGGTCGATGCCCAGCTCGTCGGCCAGGCGCGCCGTCACCTGGGTGGCGGCGATGGAGTTGCCGCCCAGCAGCAGGAAGTGGTCGTCCGGTGCGACCGACTCGACATCGAGCCGCTCACGCCAGATCGCGGCGATGCGCCCTTGCAGGTCGTCAACGGTCGCAGCCGCTTCGGCCTGCGCCTCGGTGTCGGGGAAGCGCGCATAGCAGTCCAGGCTGCCGTCGGCCATGCGCAGACGGCAGGCCGAGCGCTGCAGCTTGCCGCTGGAGGTCTTGGGCAATGCGCCGGGGTTGAGCAACAACACCACCGCCGGGGCCTGGCGGCAGGCATCGGCAACCACCTGACGCAGGGTACGGATCAGGTCCTGGGGTTTGATCGCTTTCTGCACGTTGCGGCTGACCTCCACCGCCACGCCGATGCCCTCCTCGCCCTGGTCGTCGACCGCGAACACCGCCACGCGCCCTTTGCGCAAACCTTCGACTTCGCGCTCCAGGGTCTTTTCCACATCCTGCGGGTAGAGGTTCTGCCCGCGCACGATCAGCATGTCCTTCAGGCGCCCAGTGACGAACACTTCGCCTGCGCGCAGGAAGCCCAGGTCGCCGGTGCGCAGCCAGGTCTGGCCGTCCTGCTCGACGAAAGTCCGGGCGCTGGCCTGCGGGTTGCGCCAGTAGCCCAGGGCGATGCTCGGGCCGGCGGCCCACAGTTCCCCGACCTGATTGTCGCCCAGGGCCTGCAGGCCTTGCGGGTCGACGATACGCACGGCATGCCCGGGCTGTGGGTAGCCACAGCTCATCAGCACACTACCCTTTCCCGGCTCGGCGCGGTTGGCGGCGAAGGCCTCGGCATCCAGCTCCAGGGCGGCGATACCCTGGCCACGCCGGCTGCCACTGACGAACAGGGTCGCCTCAGCCAGGCCGTAGCTGGCGAAGAAGCTGGCCGGGTCGAAACCGCAGGGGCGGAACTTGTCGGCGAAGGTGTCCAGGCTGTCCTGGCGGATCGGCTCGGAACCCGAATACGCCACGCGCCAGCGGCTCAGGTCGAGGCCGGCCAGGGCCGCCTCGCTGACCCGCTCGCTGCACAGGCGGTAGGCGAAGTCAGGGCCGCCGCTGATGGTACCGCCGTATTCGCTGATCGCCTGCAGCCAGCGCAACGGCCGGGCGAGGAAATACCCCGGCGACATCAACACGCAGGGCACGCCGCTGAAGATCGGTTGCAGCAGGCCGCCGATCAGGCCCATGTCGTGGTACAGCGGCAACCAGCTGACGATGACATCATCCGGGTTCAGGTCGATCCCGAACCCGTGGCGGATCAGTTGCTCGTTGGCCACCAGGTTGCCGTGGCTGACCTGCACGCCCTTGGGCTGCGCGGTAGAACCGGAGGTGTATTGCAGGAACGCGATGTCCTCGGCGGTCAATGCCGGCTCGCGCCATTGGCCGGCCAAGGCAGGGTCCAATTCATCCACCGCCAGCAGGCCTGGCGCAGCGTCGCCGGCCAGGCCTTGCAGGCTGCTGCGCAGCGCCTGCACCGTCAGCAGCAGGCGCGGCTCGGCATCGTCGATGATCGACAGCAAGCGCTCCTGGTGATGCTGACGCGCCGACTCCGGTGGGTAGGCCGGCACGGCGATGACACCCGCATACAGGCAGCCGAAGAACGCCGCGACGTAGTCCGGGCCGCTGGGGAACAGCAGCACCGCCCGATCGCCAAGGCCGGCCCGTGCCTGCAGGGCGGCGGCGATGACGCGTGCGCGCAGGTCCAGGTCCCGATAGGTGAGCACGGCCTGCTCGTCGGGATTGTCGGCCAGAAAGCGCAAGGCGATCCGGTCCGGGGTCTGCGCGGCGCGTTGCGCCAGGGCCTGGACCAGCGAGAGCGGGAGTTCGAAGGCGTCCGTCATGGGGAGTTCCTGCCAGTGTCTGGGTGGGTCGCGCCGGGGCGGTGCCACGCCGGTCGGCGGGCAGCGTTCGGCAGCTGGATGTACACAGGGGAACGGATGGGCCAGGGAAATAATTAGACGGGCGCGCGGCACCGAGGCAGCGGTGGACGCGATGTGCAAAAGCGCAAAGTGAACCGGCTCACGCTCCGGGGCTTAGACGATTTGCCTTCAGCTATTAATTCTATTTCGCATTTGACAATCATTATCACTGAGCATAGCTTGTCGCACGTCGTAGGAAGCGTCCCACTCAGGTGTGCTCCCTCCTCTCTTCGAGACAAGGTGATTTCCATGGCGGAACAACTATCCACAAGTAAGTGCGATTCACCCCTACTCCAGGCATTCGTCGACAACCGCAGCATCCTGGTCAAGATCGCCGCACGCATCACCGGCTGCCGCTCGCGGGCCGAAGACGTGGTGCAGGACGCCTTCTTCCGGCTCAGCGCGGCGCCACACATCACATCCTCGTTCAAGGCCCAGCTCAGTTACCTGTTCCAGATCGTGCGCAACCTGGCGATCGACCACTATCGCAAGCAAGCCATGGAGCTCAAGTACTCGGGCAGTGAGGAGGAAGGCCTCAATGTCGTCCTGCAGAACGCCTCGCCCGAAGCCACCCATATCAACCTTGCCACCCTCGAACACATTGCCGAGGCCCTGGGCGAGTTACCCCAGCGCACCCGCTATGCCTTCGAGATGTATCGCCTGCACGGGGTGCCACAGAAGGACATCGCCAAGGAGCTGGGCGTATCGCCGACACTGGTGAACTTCATGATTCGCGATGCATTGATCCATTGCCGCAAGCACAGCCGTCAGGGCTGAGGTCCCTCGCCCCCATCGCCGGCAAGCCGGCTCCCACAGAGCCCGAAAAATCAAATGGCGCGCTGTCCCCACAAAGCACTAGTGGCAAGCGCTGACCTCTGTGGGAACGGCGGTGGAGCGGCCGAACCCGCTCAAACCAGCCTGCAGCGATCGAAGAACCGCTCCCGCCCCAGGATCATCAATGCCGCCCGCTTGTGCGGAAAATCGAACTCCTTCTCGCAATGGAAGCACTGGTCGTGCAGGTAGCCGATCATCCTGCCGTTGTCGGCGCGTGGCTCGGCGACCACCCGCTGGGTGCGTGGGTCGTCCAGGAACAGGTAGTGCACCAGCGCCGATAACCAGCTGGCCACCTTGTGCGGGCCGCGATGCGCCTGCTCGCCCACCAGCATGTGGACGCCGCGGTCGTAGTCGCCAGCCGGGTAGAACGGGGCGATCCGGTCTTCCTTGGCCCAGTAGGCCTCGAAATAGGCGAACGGCTCGTCATCGAAGCAACCGACCAGGGTCAGCGTGTGCGGATCGGCCTCGAGTTTCGCCAGGTATTCGCGGTGCTGCTCGAGGCTGCCGGCCTCCTGCCAGAACTGCGCGACACGCGGATCGTTCTGCCAACGGTTGAAACGCGCCAGGTCCCGGTCGATCTCCAACGTGCGCAGCGACACCCAGGCACCCAGCCGCGCATCGAAACGCCGGTACACCTCACCGCGCGGCTTGGGCGGGCGCCTGGGGTGGCGCTTGCCGTCGCTGATCATCATCTGCTGGGGGTAGCTACCGGCAGCCGCATCGCCAAGCCACGGCTGGGGCAGTTGCCAGAACAGCCCACGCTCGCACAGGTACACGCCCGGACGCTCGCCAGCCACCAGCAGCCCGCTGGCCAGCGCCTGGGGCAGCGCCTGGTGCATGTGCCAGGCCAGGCGCTGGCAGGCCGGGTCACGCGACAGCAGCCAATAGCATGCCGCCCACAAGGCTTGTTCGGGGCGCTCCGGGCACAGACGCTCCAGGTGCACCTCAAGGACAGCGCCAGGGGCCAGGCGCACCTGGATCAGCGGGCGGCCCTCGAGTGTCAGGCTCAAGTGGGTAGCCCCTTCATCGGCACTGAGGCTGCGCCAGCGGGGCAAGGAAAGAGGCAGCGAAGCGGCATCGAACGGCATGGTCACGGCTCACGAAAAGGAATGAAGGGTTCAATCCGGTAGACGTGACCTACACCAGGGAATTTAGTCGGCCGACGGCCTCACCACCTTGACCCGGTAAGGCTGGAAGATCCGCAGCATCTCGCCGTTGTCATGCAGGCGCCGTATCAGCGAGGCAAACGCCTTGGCGTCGATGGGCGACTCGGGGCGCAGGATGGCGTAGTGGCGATAACGCTGGTCGATGCGTTCGGAGGCCAGGAACTGCTTGGCGATGTCAGGGCGGCGGGCGCAGAAATCGATGAAATAGGAACGCGTGACCAAGGCGATATCGACACGCCCGCGCTCGACCATCAACAGGTTGCTGTCGTGTGAATAGGTCAGGATCGCGTCGTAGGTCTCGCCCAGGTAGTACGGGTCGGAATTGAAGTTGGCGAATGCGTAGTGATAGCCGTTGAACAGGGCCAGGCGTTTGCCCTGCAGGTTCTCGAAGTACTCCTGGCCGCGCCCGGGCTGCTGGCGGGCGACGAAGATCTCGGCGTCTTCCAGGCCTAGGTCCACGCTCTGGTGGGGAAAGCGGTCCCAGCCCCACTCGGGGTTTTCGAACATGGCGATGTCAGTACGCCCCTGCTGGAAATCGCCGAAGCGCCGCGGCACGGAGGTAGGCACGAGCACGAAATGGTACTGCTGTTGCAGTTGGTTGAGCGCCTTGAGCACCTGCGGCAGCAAGCCGCTTTCGGCGCCTTGTTCGGGCCGCACGGTATAGGGAGGAAAATGCGCGCCGCCAACCCTCACCTCCACTACCGGGCCAGCCTGCGCGAGCAAGGCCTGCGACAACGCAGCGAAGACCAACAAACGAGACAGGGCCTTGAGGCCGGGTACGCGAATCAAGAGAGGGCACTCGTCACGGTTCGAACGGGATCCAACTAACCTAGGCGTTTTCCCGCCAAGGCACAACAGCTTATGCCAAAGTGCCAGGGGATGCCCTCGGCGCAGACATTGGCTACGCTCTAGCGACCACGCAGTTGCTGCGTCTTGAAGGGAGCCCTGGTATGGGCCATTGGCTGGTGATTGACCTGGAAGCCACCACCGACGATGGGGGCTGGCCGGTCACGGAGATGGAAATCATTGAAATCGGTGCAAGCCTGGTGACCCGCGAAGGCCGCGAGGTCGATCACTTCCAACGTTTCGTGCGCCCCCGGCGGCGGCCGCAACTGACGCCCTTCTGCCGCACCCTGACGCACATCAGCCAGGCCAGCGTCGACAGCGCGGCGACCTTCCCCGACGTCTGGGCGCAATTCGAACGTTGGCTGGGCCATCACAGTGAACGCCTGCAGGCCTGGGTCAGCTGGGGCGACTACGACCGCCAGCAGCTGAGCCAGGAATGGCAACAGCATCAGGTCACGAGCCTGTTGCAGACCCTGCCCCATATCAACCTCAAGCAACGCTTCGCCAAGGCTCGCCACCTGCAACGCCCCCTGGGGCTCAACAGTGCCCTGCAACTGGCCGGGATGCAGTTCACCGGCCAGCAGCACCGCGCCCTGGAGGACGCCCGCAACACCGCCCGGCTATTGCCCTTGAGCCTGCCGGCCACCGGCACCTGAATTCAGATGACGGCGTGTGGGGGCTTGGGCATACTGGCCAGCCCTTTTTCATCCTTCTTTCAGGAGTCGCTCCATGTTCAAGGTCAATGAATACTTCGATGGCACCGTCAAGTCGATCGGCTTCACAGGCGAGGAAGGCCCGGCGACCGTAGGCGTCATGGCGCCCGGCGAGTACGAGTTCGGCACCGCCAAGCGCGAGATCATGCATGTGGTGTCCGGTGCGCTGACCGTCAAGCTGCCAGGCAGCGACAACTGGGAAGTGTTCAAGGCAGGCAGCCAGTTCAACGTGCCGGCCGACAGCAAGTTCCAGCTGAAAGTGGCAGTCGATACGGCCTATCTGTGCGAGTACCGCGACTGATCGAATCGGCGGCGAGTGCAGGTCCTGGGGCCGCTACGCGCCCCAGGTTCCAACAGTCAGTTCGCGGCAGGCTCGCTCAATGCCTGCCACATCGAGGGCGCACCCGCCGACTTGGCGATCGCCGCCAAGCGCTCGGCATGGGCCTCGAGCTCTTCGGCGCTGGCCATGATCACCCGCCCCGGCTGGCGCCCGACGATCCGCCGGATCTCGCTGCCGGTGCCACCCTCGCCGCCTTCCTCGCCCTCGACCCCATGGGCCGCGAGTGACAGGCTGGTCTGGCCACCGGTCATCGCCAGGTAGACATCGGCTAGCAGTTCCGAGTCGAGCAGTGCGCCGTGCAGTTCACGGCCGGAGTTGTCGATGCCGTAGCGTTTGCACAACGCGTCGAGGCTGTTGCGCTGGCCCGGATGGCGGGCCCGCGCCAGCATCAGGGTATCGATGATGGTGCAATGCTGGGAAATGTCGGCACGGTCGTGCTGGCCCAGCAGGGCGAATTCGTTGTTGATGAAGCCGACGTCGAACGCCGCGTTGTGGATGACCAGGTGCGCACCCTGGATGTACTCGAAGAACTCTTCGGCGACATCGGCGAAACGCGGCTTGCCGACCAGGAAGGCATCGGTGATGCCGTGCACCCCGATCGCGCCTTCGTCGCTCTCGCGGTCCGGTTGCAGGTAGACGTGGAAGTTGCGCCCAGTCAGGCGCCGGCCGATGACCTCGACGCAGCCGATCTCGATGATCCGATGGCCTTCGCTGACCGGCATGCCGGTGGTTTCGGTATCGAGGACGACGTACCGGTTGACTTGCTGCTCCACGCGGATAGCTCCAACTTGCATCACATGACTAAGCCGGGGATTGTAACCCAAACGACAGGCGTCAAGCTCCATCCATGCGCATTAGCTTCACCGCATCGCCGGCAAGCCGGCTCCCATAGGTACGGCGATGCTTGCGAGACCAGCGCCAGGCAGGTGGGAGATTACCCAGCCCTTCGGGCTGCGCTGTCGCGCAGAGAACAAGCGGCTAGCGCCGCCCCCCTGTGGGAGCGGCGGTGCGGCGGTCCGACTTGTCCCGCGATCAAGGGCGAAGCCCTTGCCAGGCGACGGTGATATCCGGCCCGGCCCAATCGCGGGACAAGCCCGCTCCCACAAGGCCCGCAAAATCAAATAGTTATGCGTTGTTCTATGAGAGCCGGCTTGCCGGCGATGCGGTGGGTAGCGGCCCTGTGCCAGGGTTCAACGCTTGGCGCGGACCTCATCGACCCCGCGGTTGGCCAATTGGTCGGCGCGCTCGTTGCCGGGGTGGCCGATGTGCCCGCGCACCCACTTCCAGGTCACCTTGTGGCGGTTGACCTGTTCGTCGAGCTGTTGCCAGAGGTCGGCGTTCTTGACCGGTTCCTTGGCGGCGGTTTTCCAGCCGCGCTTCTTCCAGTTGGCCATCCACTCGTTGATGCCCTTCATCACATACTGCGAATCGGTGGTCAGCACCACCTCGCATTCGCGCTTGAGGGCCATCAAGCCCTGGATCGCCGCCATGAGCTCCATGCGGTTATTGGTGGTCTCGCGCTCGCCGCCCCACAGCTCCTTCTCGACGCCCTTGTAAATCATCAGCACACCCCAGCCACCCGGGCCCGGGTTGCCCTTGCAGGCACCATCGGTGTAGATCTCGACGCTATCGCTCATGTACTCGCTCTGTATTATCGACGCCAGGCCCTTCAAGGCTCGCTATGGCGGCGGTTGACCTTGGCCAGCGGCAACGGCAGCAGCTTGCCCATCGGCTCGCGCCGCTCCTGGCGCAGCGGCCGCAGGCCCACCACCATCTTGCGCGCCACCACCAGGTAGACGCCGCCTCCGGCGCCCTGCCAACCTCCGGCCATGCGCTCCCACCCGGCCAGGCGTTGTTGCCAGACCGGCGAGGCAAGCGGCGGACGATAGCACCCGAAGCGGCGTTTCTCCAGCGCGAAGCCCAGCAGGTTGAGCCAGTCGCCAAGCCGCGAAGGCGAGATGCAGCGCGCCTTGCGCAAGGCGCCGCGGCTGAACCAATGGCGCATGCCCCAACTGCTCCACGGGTTGATCCCGACGATCAGCAGGTGGCCACCGGGGCGCACCGCGCTGGCCGCCTCGCGCAGCAGCCCATGGGGCGACAGGCTGAAGTCCAGGCCATGTTGCAGCACCACCACGTCGGCGGCGTGCTCGGAAAGCGGCCAGGCCTGCTCCTCACAGACGATCTCGACCCCCGGCAACGGCGCGCCGAGGCGGACGTTGCGCTGTACCTGCGGCGCGTTGGGCGGCGGTTCGGCACACGGGCCGTAGTGCACCAGGAAGCCGCCGAAGAAGCGGCCAAGCTCGTCCTCGAGGAGTTGTTCCTCCTCGCGCAGCATCATTTGCCCCAGCGGCCCATCGAACCAGTCACGGGCCAGGCGGGTCAGCTCGATCCAGTCAGGATCGGCTTGGGCAAAGGCTTTGTCGGTCATTGCGTTCTCCCTCGAAGGTTCTCCCCCTGCGCCATCGCAGTTAAGATGCCTTCATGTTCACGCCAGGCGATTCGGTTACGCACATGATACAGATCGATGCTCTTCCCGCTTTCTCCGACAATTACATCTGGCTGTTACAGGATACTGCCAAACGTCGCTGCGCGGTGGTCGACCCGGGTGACGCCGGCCCTGTGCTGAAATGGCTCGAGGCCCACCCGGGCTGGGTGTTGGAAGACATCCTGGTGACGCACCACCATCACGACCACGTCGGCGGCGTGCAGGCCCTGAAGCAGGCCACCGGCGCACGGGTGTGCGGCCCGGCCCGCGAGCGTATCCCGGCCTGCGACCTGGCGCTGGACGATGGCGACCAGGTCCAGGTGCTGGGCATGGATTTACAGGTCATCGCCGTGCCTGGCCACACCCTGGGGCACATCGCCTACTACGGCGCGCCACTGCTGTTCTGTGGCGACACGCTGTTCGCCGGCGGTTGCGGCCGTCTGTTCGAAGGCACACCGGAACAGATGCACCACTCCCTGTCGCGCCTGGCCGCACTGCCGGCCGAAACACAGGTGTATTGCACCCATGAATACACCCTGAGCAACCTGCGTTTCGCCAAGGCAGTGGAACCTTCGAACCGCGAGCTGGGTCAACGGTTCGACGACGTTACCCGCTTGCGCGCCAACGATCGCATCACATTGCCATCAACCATCGCCCTGGAACGGGCCACCAACCCCTTTCTTCGCACGGCTGAAACATCCGTTAAACAAAAAGCAGACGAATGGAAGGGGCATTCCAATCCAAGCCAAGCCGCTGTTTTTGCTGCCTTGAGGTCTTGGAAGGACACCTTCTGATAACCCCACGATATATCGCAAGGTGTGGTCAAAGGTTGACCACGCGGGGGCCGGTTTCTAGAATCGCCGAAATTTTTCGCCCGGAAACCTGTCCCAGCCGATGTCTTCCCGTAGCCGCAGAACCTCTCAATCCGTCGCCCTGACGCGTCTGGCCCAAATCAGTGCGCTGGCCCTGGCCGCCACTCTGGTGGGCTGCCAGAGCACCCGTCAGCACGACGAATCCGACAGCGTTCGCGCAAGCTACCAGGCGCGCGTCAAGCACAAGCCTGCCCCCCTGCTGGTGAAGCCGGTCGAGCAGGCGCCGCAGGATGTCTGGGAGCGCATGCGCCAGGGCTTCGCCCTTCAGGACGATATCGGCGTCAACCCGCGCATCGAACAGCAGCGC
The DNA here is from genome assembly GCF_048068215.1 of Pseudomonas sp. NY15372. Taxonomy (NCBI): domain Bacteria; kingdom Pseudomonadati; phylum Pseudomonadota; class Gammaproteobacteria; order Pseudomonadales; family Pseudomonadaceae; genus Pseudomonas; species Pseudomonas sp. NY15372. Next base: position 57,978 of record NZ_JBLUPY010000010.1, on the reverse strand, counting down.
CTGTGGTTCGCCAGCAACCCCACGTTCCTGGAGAGCGCGGGCGAACGCGGCAGCCTCTACCTGCACTATATTGTCGAGCGCCTCGAAGAACGCGACATGCCGCTGGAGCTGGCCCTGCTGCCGGCGATCGAGAGCGCCTACAACCCGATGGCCTACTCGCGCGCCCATGCGGTCGGCCTGTGGCAGTTCATCCCGTCCACCGGCCGCCACTTCAAGCTGCGCCAGACCAACTTCTACGACGGGCGTCGCGACATCACCGCATCGACCAATGCCGCGCTGGATTACCTGAGCCGCCTGCATGACATGTTCAACGGCGACTGGCTGTTGGCCCTGGCGGCCTACAATGCCGGTGAAGGCACGGTCAGCCGGGCCATCGAGCGCAACGAGCGCCTGGGCCTGCCGACCGACTACTGGAACCTGCCCCTGCCCCAGGAGACCCGCGACTACGTGCCCAAGCTGCTGGCCCTGTCGCAGGTGGTGCTGACTCCCGATGCCTATGGCGTGAACCTCAACCCGATCGCCAACGAGCCCTACTTCGAAGCTGTCGCCATCAACGAACGCCTGGACCTGTCCCGGGTCGCCGCGTTCGCCGATATCGACGAAGACGAGCTGATCCAGCTTAACCCAGCCTTCAAGAAACGCATGACCGTAGACGGCCCCAAGCAACTGCTGGTGCCTACCGCCAAGGCCCAGTTGCTGTCCGACAGCCTGTCCAACCTCAAACCCGAGGAGCTGGTCAGCCTGCAACCGAACAAGGCCGTGTTCCAGGCCGCCCTGGCCGAAGCCAAGGCGCCGGTGAAGGCGCGCAGTTATCGGGTCAAGCGTGGCGACAACCTGAGCAGCATCGCCAAGGCCCACCGCGTCTCGGTACGTGACCTGCAGCGCTGGAACCGCCTCTCCGGCAACCGCGTCAAGGCCGGCCAGGTACTCGCCCTGCGTGGCGGCAGTTCGAGCGGCGCCGCGAACCGTGTCGCATCGTCCAAGCAGCGCTCTACCCAATACAAGGTACGCAAGGGCGACTCGCTCTATGCGGTGGCCAAGCGCTTCAATGTGGAGATGAAGCACCTCAAGCGCTGGAACCCACGCAGCGGGCATGCCCTCAAGCCTGGGCAAACGTTGACCGTCTACCTGTCGCACTGATCCGGGCGCCCCGGGCTGCGCTGTCGCACAAAGAACAAGCGGCTAGCGCCGCCTGTGGGAGCGGGCTTGTCCCGCGATCAAGGGCGAAGCCCTTGCCACGCGACGGTGATATCGGGCCCGGCCCAATCGCGGGACAAGCCCGCTCCCACAAGGACCTGCACAATCAAATAGTTATGCGTTGTTCTATGAGAGCGGGGCTTGTGCCGCGATTGGGCTGCCAAGCAGCCCCCGGGAAAAAACCCATCACAAACCCCACCGCCAAAACCCCCGCCACACACTCTTTTTCCATCCCAGACAAGCTGTTACTGTAGCCCGATCAAAGCCCAACGCCCCTGGATCGGATGCCGACTTGATACGTCCCCTCCTGCTGTCTCTCAGCCTGGCCTTGAGCTTTCCCGCAGTCGCGACGGTGAGCGAAAGCCACGGTTACGCGCAGTTCGGCACGCTCAAGTATCCAGCCACCTTCACCCATTTCGACTGGGTCAACCCGCAAGCGCCCAAGGGCGGTACCTTGCGGGCCATGGCATTCGGAACCTTCGACACCCTCAACCCCTATACCTTCAAGGGTTCAAGCCCGGTCAGCACGCCGAACTTCCTGCAATACGGCATCAACGAGCTGAACGAGCCGCTGATGGTCGGCACCGGCCAGTACGCCCCCTCTGGCGACGAGCCCACCTCCAGCTACGGCCTGATCGCCCGCTCGGTGGAGTACAGCGAGGATCGCAGCTGGGTGGTGTTCAACCTGCGCCCGGAGGCACGCTTCCACGATGGCCACCCGATCACCTCGGCAGACGTGGCGTTCTCCTACCGCACCCTGCTCAAGGAAGGCCACCCGATGTACCGCACCAACCTGCAGGAAGTGCGACGGGTGGACATCCTCGGCCCCAAGCGCATCCGCTTCGTCTTCAAACGCGCCGGCAACCCGTTGCTGATCCTGCGCCTGGGCGAAATGCCGGTGCTGCCCAAGCACTACTGGAAAGGCCGCGACTTCAAGGCCACCACCTTCGAGCCGCCACTGGGCAGCGGCCCCTACCGCATCACCCAGGTGGAGCCTGGCCGGCGCCTGGTGTTCGAGCGGGTGAAGAACTACTGGGGCAAGGACCTGGCGGTCAATCGCGGCAAGTACAACTTCGACCGCGTCGAGTACGAGTTCTACCGTGACGCCACGGTGGCCTTCGAAGCGTTCAAGGCCGGCGAGTTCGACATCTATATCGAGCACCAGGCCAAGAACTGGGCCAACGGCTACAACTTCCCGGCCATCCGCCGGGGTGATGTGATCAAGGCGCAGATCCCGCACCGCATCCCCACCCAGACCCAGGGGCTGTTCATGAACAGCCGCCGGGCAGCCTTCAGCGACCCACGGGTGCGTCAGGCCCTGGGGTTGATGCTCGACTTCGAATGGACCAACCGCGCCCTGTTCAGCAGCGCCTACCGCCGTTCGACCAGTTACTACCCCAACAGCGAGTTCGCGGCCACCGGCTTGCCCACCGGCAAGGAATGGTTGCTGCTGGCACCGTTCCGTGACGAGCTGCCGGCCAAGCTGTTCACCCAGCCCTACAGCGTCAGCCACACCGACGGCCGCGGCATCGACCGCAAGACCTTGCGCCAGGCCTTGGAGCTGTTCGCCAAGGCCGGCTGGAAACTCGACGGCCAACGCCTGGTCAACGCCAAGGGCCAACAGTTCCGTTTGGAGCTGCTGCTGGTCAACCCGAACCTGGAACGCATCCTCCAACCCTACGTGGAGAACCTGGCCAACATGGGCATCGACGCGCGCCTGCGCACGGTCGATCGCGCCCAGTACAAGCAGCGGCTGGACCAGTTCGACTTCGACATGATCCTCATGACCCTGGCCCAGACCTTGAGCCCGGGCCTGGAACAATGGCTGTACTTCCATTCCAGCCAAGCCTCGGTCAAGGGCAGCAAGAACTACGCAGGGGTGAAGGACCCGGTGGTCGACCACCTACTCGACACCCTGCTCGCCGCCCGCACCCGTGACGACCAGGTCGCCGCTGCCCGCGCCCTGGACCGGGTGCTGTCGTGGCAGTACTACATGATCCCCAACTGGTATCTCGACAATCACCGCCTGGCCTACCGCAACCGGTTCGCCTTCGTCGCCACGCCGCCCTATACCCTGGGCCTGAACAGCTGGTGGCTCAAGACCTCGGAGAAAGCCCAATGATGCCAACGCACCCTTTGCGCCGGCTGGCCGGCAGCCTGCTGCTGGCCTGCCTGAGCCTCCCGGCGATGGCCGCACCGCAACACGCCCTGACCCTGTACGACGAGCCGCCCAAGTACCCGGCCGACTTCAAGCACTTCGACTACGTCAACCCCGATGCGCCCAAGGGCGGCACCTTCCGCCAATCCAGCTTCGGCAGCTTCGACAGCCTCAACCCCTTCATCAACAAGGGCGTGCCGGCCGACGACGTGAGCATCATCTACGACACCCTGATGCGCCAGAGCCTGGACGAACCCTTCACCGAATACGGCCTGGTCGCCGGCCAGATCGAGACGGCCCCCGACAACAGCTGGGTGCGCTTCTACCTGCGCCCCGAAGCGCGCTTCCACGACGGCCACCCGATGCGTGCCGAGGACGTGGTGTTCACCTTCAACACCCTGATGAGCAAGGGCGCCCCACTGTTTCGCGGCTACTATGCCGACGTTGCCGAAGTGGTCGCCGAAGACCCGCTGCGCGTCCTGTTCAAGTTCAAGCACAAGAACAACCGCGAGCTGCCGCTGATTCTCGGCCAGTTGCCGGTACTGCCCAAGCACTGGTGGCAAGGCCGTGATTTCGACCGTGGCAACCTGGAGATCCCGCTGGGCAGCGGCCCGTACAAGGTCGCCGAGGTCAAGGCCGGCCGCTCGGTGCGCTACGAGCGGGTCAAGGACTACTGGGCCAAGGATTTGCCGATCAACCGCGGCTACTACAACTTCGACCAGATGACCTACGATTCCTACCGCGACAACACTGTCGCCCTGGAAGCGCTCAAGGCCGGGCAGTTCGACTACTGGCTGGAAACCAGCGCGAAGAACTGGGCCACCGCCTACAACGTGCCCGCCGTGCAGGAAGGCCGGTTGGTCCGCGAGGAACTGGCCAACGGCAACCCCACCGGCATGCAGGGCTTCATCTTCAACCTGCGTCGCCCGGTGTTCCAGGACGTGCGCATCCGCCAAGCCCTGAGCCTGCTGCTGGACTACGAATGGACCAACAAGCAGCTGTTCAACGGCGCCTACACCCGCACCGGCAGCTATTTCGAGAACTCCGAGATGGCTGCCGAGGGCCTGCCGGGGCCCGATGAGCTGAAGATTCTCGAACCGCTGCGCGGCAAGATCCCCGAACAGGTCTTCACCGAGCCATTCCACAACCCGGTCAGCGACGGCAGCGGCATGATTCGCGACCAGCAACGCAAGGCCTACAAGCTGCTGCAGGAAGCCGGCTGGAAGATCGCCGACGACAAAATGGTCGATGCCCAGGGCAAGCCGGTGGTCATCGAGTTCCTGCTGGCCCAGACCGAGTTCGAGCGCATCCTGCTGCCGTTCAAGCGCAACCTCGCCGACCTCGGCATCGAGCTGAACATCCGCCGCGTCGATGTCTCGCAATACATCAACCGCCTGCGCTCGCGCGACTTCGACATGATCGTCGGCGGCTACCCGCAATCGAGCTCCCCGGGTAACGAGCAGCGCGAGTTCTGGAGCAGTGCCGCCGCCGACAACCCCGGCAGCCGCAACTTCATCGGCCTGCGCGACCCGGCCATCGACCAGCTGGTGGAGCAGTTGATCAACGCCGACTCGCGCCAGAGCCTGATCGCCCATACCCGTGCCCTGGACCGCGTGCTGCTGTGGGGCTACTACGTGATCCCCAACTGGCACATCAAGACCTGGCGCGTGGCCTACTGGAACCACATCGGCCACCCGAAGGTGTCGCCCAAGTACGACATCGGCATCAATACCTGGTGGATCAAGCCCGAAGTAACCCCAGCGGTGGCCGAGCCTGCCGCGCCGCAGGACGAGGCGAACTGACATGCTCGCCTACATCCTGCGCCGCCTGCTGCTGATCGTCCCGACCCTGTTCGGCATCTTGATCATCAACTTCATCATCGTCCAGGCCGCCCCCGGCGGCCCGGTGGAGCAGATGATCGCCAAGCTCGAAGGCTTCGAGGGCGCCACCAGCCGCATCGCCGGCGGCGGTGCCGAAGTGGCCGTGGCCGGCTCCAACTACCGCGGTGCCCAGGGCCTGGACCCGGCCCTGATCGCCGAGATCGAGCGCATGTATGGCTTCGACAAGTCGGCGCCTGAACGCTTGTGGATCATGATCAAGAACTACGCCCAGCTGGACTTCGGCGAGAGCTTCTTCCGCGATGCCAAAGTCATCGACCTGATCATCGAGAAGATGCCCGTGTCCATCTCGCTCGGGTTATGGAGCACGCTGATCATGTACCTGGTGTCGATCCCCCTGGGGGTCGCCAAGGCCGTGCGTCACGGCAGCCATTTCGACGTCTGGACCAGCTCGGCGATCATCGTCGGCTACGCCATCCCGGCGTTCCTGTTCGCCATCCTGCTGATCGTGCTGTTCGCCGGCGGCAGCTACTTCGACTGGTTCCCCCTGCGCGGCCTGACGTCCAACAACTTCGACGAGCTTTCCACCACCGGCAAGGTCCTGGATTATTTCTGGCACCTGGTGTTGCCGATCACCGCGCTGGTCATCGGCAACTTCGCCACCATGACCCTGCTGACCAAGAACAGCTTCCTCGACGAAATCAACAAGCAGTACGTCATCACCGCCAAGGCCAAGGGCCTGAGCCGGCCACGGGTGCTGTACGGCCATGTGTTCCGCAATGCCATGCTGCTGGTGATCGCGGGCTTTCCTTCGGCATTCATCGGCATCTTCTTCACAGGGTCCCTGCTCATCGAGGTGATCTTCTCCCTCGACGGCCTAGGCCTGATGAGCTTCGAGGCGGCGATCAACCGCGACTACCCGGTGGTTTTCGGCACCCTGTTCATCTTCACCCTGCTGGGGCTGGTGGTGAAGCTGATCGGCGACCTGACCTACACCCTGGTCGACCCCCGCATCGACTTCGCCAGCCGGGAGCAATGACATGGCACTCTCCCCTCTCAATCGCCGGCGCTTCGAGCGCTTCAAGGCCAACCGCCGCGGCTGGTGGTCGCTGTGGATCTTCATCGTGCTGTTCGGCCTGAGCCTGGGCGCCGAGCTGATCGCCAATGACAAGCCCATCGCCGTGCGCTACGACGGCCAATGGTACTTCCCGGCCTTCAAGCGCTACCCGGAGACCACCTTCGGCGGCGAGTTCCCCCTGGAGGCCAACTACAAGAGCCCCTACATCCGCGAGCTGCTGGCCACGAAGGACAGCTTCGTGCTGTGGGCACCGATCCCGTTCAGCTACCAGAGCATCAACTACGACCTCAAGGTCCCGGCCCCCGCCCCGCCTTCGGCGGACAACTGGCTGGGCACCGACGACCAGGGCCGCGACGTGCTGGCGCGGGTGATCTATGGCTTCCGTGTGTCGGTGCTGTTCGCCCTGACGCTCACCGTACTCAGTTCCATCGTCGGCGTGATCGCCGGTGCCCTGCAGGGCTATTACGGCGGCTGGGTGGACCTGGCCGGCCAGCGTTTCCTGGAAATCTGGTCGGGCCTGCCGGTGCTGTACCTGCTGATCATCCTCGCAAGCTTCGTGCAGCCCAACTTCTGGTGGCTGCTGGGCATCATGCTGCTGTTCTCCTGGATGAGCCTGGTGGACGTGGTGCGCGCCGAGTTCCTGCGCGGGCGCAACCTCGAGTACGTGCGCGCCGCCCGCGCCCTGGGCATGCGCAACGGCGCGATCATGTACCGGCACATTCTGCCCAATGCCATGATCTCCACCATGACCTTCATGCCGTTCATCCTCACCGGGGCCATCGGCACCCTCACCGCCTTGGACTTCCTCGGCTTCGGCCTGCCGCCCGGCGCGCCCTCGCTGGGCGAGCTGGTGGCCCAGGGCAAGTCCAACCTGCAGGCGCCGTGGCTCGGCATCAGTGCCTTCGCCGTACTGGCGATCATGCTGAGCCTGCTGGTGTTCATCGGCGAATCCGCCCGCGATGCCTTCGACCCGAGGAAATGACATGAGCGAACAGAACCTGATCGAAGTGCGTGACCTGGCGGTGGAGTTCGTGACCGGCGAGCAGGTCAACCGTGTGGTCGATGGCATCAGCTTCGATATCCGCAAGGGCGAGACCCTGGCGCTGGTCGGCGAGAGCGGGTCGGGCAAATCCGTCACCGCCCATTCCATCCTGCGGCTGCTGCCCTACCCCCTGGCCCGACACCCCAACGGCAGCATCCGCTATGGCGACAAGGACCTGCTGCGACTGGGCGAAAAACCCATGCAACGCATTCGTGGCGACCGCATCGCGATGATCTTCCAGGAACCGATGACCTCGCTGAACCCGCTGCACACCATCGAGAAGCAGATCAACGAGATTCTCCTGCTGCACAAGGGCCTGACCGGCAAGCAAGCCACCGCGCGGACCCTCGAGCTGCTGGAGATGGTCGGCATCCCCGAGCCGCACAAACGCCTCAAGGCCCTGCCCCACGAGCTGTCCGGCGGCCAGCGCCAGCGCGTGATGATCGCCATGGCGTTGGCCAACGAGCCGGAGCTGTTGATCGCCGACGAGCCCACCACCGCGCTCGATGTGACCGTGCAATTGAAGATCCTCGACCTGCTCAAGGAACTGCAGGCGCGGCTGGGGATGGCCCTGCTGCTGATCAGCCATGACCTGAACCTGGTGCGGCGCGTTGCCCATCGGGTGTGCGTGATGCAGTGCGGGAAGATCGTCGAACAGGCCGATTGCGCGACGCTGTTCCGCTCGCCACAGCATCACTACACCAAGATGCTGATCAATGCCGAGCCCAGTGGCGCGCCAGCCGATAACCCCGTGGGCTCGCCGTTGCTGGAGGTCGAGGACCTACGTGTGTGGTTCCCGATCAAGAAAGGCCTGCTGCGGCGCACCGTCGACCACGTCAAAGCCGTGGACGGCATCGACTTCAGCCTGCCCCAGGGGCAGACCCTCGGTATCGTGGGTGAAAGCGGTTCGGGCAAGTCTACCCTGGGCCTTGCCATCCTTCGCCTGATCGCCAGCCGCGGTGGCATCCGCTTCCACGGGCAGAACCTCGAAGGCCTCAGCCAGAAGGACGTACGGCCGCTACGGCGGGAAATGCAGGTGGTCTTCCAGGACCCCTTCGGCAGCCTCAGCCCGCGCATGTGCGTGGCCGATATCGTCGGCGAAGGCTTGCGGATTCACCGCATCGGCACGCCTGCCGAGCAGGAAGCCGCGATCATTGCAGCGCTTGAGGAAGTGGGGCTGGACCCACGGACTCGGCATCGGTATCCGCATGAGTTCTCGGGTGGCCAGCGCCAACGTATCGCCATTGCCCGAGCGCTGGTATTGAAACCTGCGTTGATTCTGCTGGATGAGCCGACCTCGGCGCTGGACCGAACCGTGCAGCGGCAGGTGGTGGAGTTGCTGCGCAATCTGCAGCACAAGTACAACCTGACCTACTTGTTCATCAGCCATGACCTGGCGGTGGTCAAGGCACTCAGTCACCAGTTGATGGTGATCAAGCATGGGCATGTGGTGGAACAAGGAGATGCGCAGGCGATCTTCCATGCCCCACAGCATCCGTACACGCGGCAGTTGTTGGAAGCGGCGTTTTTGGAAGTATCTCCACTGGGGTAGGTTTTTGGCACTTTGTCTGCGTCTTGCACGAGCCAAAGACCGCTTCATCCAAACCCGCACGCAGGCTTACTGTCGCAGCTTTTTTCCTTCTATGAGTTCGCGGTCCCGGGCAATTTCCTGCGCACAGTGGCAGAGAAACGCGTACACCCGATCTGATTTGCGCATATCGGGATGCGTCAACACCCACAGTTCGTCATAGACCTCGGGTTGTACAGGGCTGAGCCTCTTCAATTCTGGCACCAGGTCCCCATGCATACAAGGCAGCAGGCCGATCCCTATGCCCGCAGCAATCGCCGCAGCAACGCCTGCGACCGAATCACTGCGGTATACAATCCTTGGCTCACTGACGTTGGCCCGCACGAACTCGAATGCCTTGAGGCCTGACAGACCATGGCTGAACGATACCCATTGCTTTGCCCAGAGCGCTTCGGGGTCGGGCATGGTGTCAGCACAATCGCCATTGCACCCATAGACCGCCCAGGCGATGGTGGCCACTTTGCGTCCAAATAGGTTCTCAGGCGGAGCCAAGGTCGCGCGAAGCGCAATATCCGAATCGCCCCGGGTCAGATTCAGCGGCTGGTTCCCAACCAGAACCTCGATGCGAATCCGTGGGTTGGCCCGTTGGAAGCTCGCGATCACGGGGGTGAGGAAATCCAGCAGCAGTGCATCGCTCGTGGTGATACGCAAGTCGCCGTCGTGCCCCTGAGTGTCACTCGAGATTCGTCGCGTTACGCTCACCACCTCCTGTTCCATTCGCTCGGCCACGACAATCAGCTCCGCGCCTGCTGTTGTGGCGACATAGCGGGCTCGCCGTCGATCGAAGAGCGCGACGCCAAGTAGTGCTTCCAGAGCTGCCAGGCGCCTGGAAACGGTGGAGTGGTTCACGCCGAGCGTGGCAGCCGCACCTACAAGACTGCCGCCCTTCTCGATGGCCTTGATGATCCGTAGGTCATCCCACGAGATTTGAAGATGGGGATTGCTCATGTTTGTTCTGAAAACCAGTAAAACGCATTTTGACGAGACATTAGTCCTGCGGTTCCTGCAGCTCCGGCCGCTATTGCTTGAGCAGAAGCGCAGGGAAGGCACCAGAGAATACTCGGGAACTTCGCCTCTTGCTTGACCATACGAAACTGGAGAGCGCTATGAGGTCTAGCATGGGTTGAAAAATTGGAGGTGTGTCGACAGGCAGTGGAGCACTTCGCGCCCATTTCCATTTGACGGGTTGGTGAGATCTGAGCCTCAAATGGGGGGCGTAGCGGGCTTGGCAATCCGTGACGTTATGCCTTGAAGCATCGCACGAATACGATGGTGAAGCTCGCGGGGCGCCAGCGAGCTCTACGAGAGGCCATGGCCGCTCGAGCACGGCATGGGAGCGATATAGGCGGTCGGGCCAGCACCGCACCCAGGTTATGCTGTCCTGGGGCGGTGAAAAGAAAAATCCGGAGCGGCAGGGGCTATTTCATTACACCGGCAGCGCCGTCAGCGGGTTACCATACATGGGATCGTCTTTCTGCGAAGCCAAGGCCTTGTCTAGATCGATGCCCAATGCCTTGGCCACCCCGGCACCGTATGCCGGATCAGCTGCGTGGCAGTTGCGGATGTGGCGGAATTTGACGAACTCGGGGGCGTCACCCATGCCTCGCCCGGTGTTACCAAATAGCGCTTCTTTCTGCTCGACGGTCATCAAGCGGAACAGCTTGCCGGGCTGCTCAAAGTAGTTGTGGTCATCCTTATCGAAGCTCCAATGAGCGGCAGTGCCGGTGAGCTTGAGCGGAGGCTCCATGAACTCCGGCTGACTTTGCCACTGGCCGAAGCTGTTGGGCTCGTAGTGCGGCAGACTACCGTAGTTACCGTCGACACGACCGGCACCATCGCGGTGGTTGCTTTGCACCGGGCAGCGGGCCTGGTTGACTGGGATTTGGTGGTAGTTCGTGCCCAGGCGGTAGCGCTGTGCATCGGCGTAGTTGAAGAGGCGCGCTTGCAACATCCGGTCAGGGCTGGCGCCGATGCCGGGTACCAGGTTGCTCGGGGCGAAGGCCACCTGCTCGACGTCGGCGTAGAAGTTCTCGGGGTTTTTGTTCAACTCGATCTCACCGACTTCGATAAGCGGATAGTCGTCCTTGTACCAGACCTTGGTTAGGTCGAACGGATGCAGAGCGTACCGTTCGGCATCTGCCTCGGGCATGACTTGGATGAACATCGTCCACTTGGGATAGTCACCGCGCTCAATGGCTTCGTACAGATCGCGCTGGTGGCTTTCACGGTCTTTGCCAATCAGTTCGGTGGCCTCGGTATCGGTGAGGTTCTTGATGCCCTGCTGGGTGTGGAAGTGCATCTTGACCCAGAAGCGCTCGCCAGCCTGGTTCCAGAAACTGTAGGTATGCGAGCCGAAGCCGTGCATATGGCGATAACTGGCGGGAATACCGCGGTCACTCATCACTACGGTGATCTGGTGCAAGGCCTCAGGCAGTAGCGTCCAGTAATCCCAGTTGTGGGTAGCACTGCGCACGTTCGTCCGCGGATCGCGCTTGACTGCCTTGTTCAGGTCCGGGAACTGACGTGGGTCACGGATGAAGAACACAGGTGTGTTGTTACCCACCATGTCCCAGTTGCCTTCTTCCGTGTAGAACTTGAGGGCGAAGCCCCGGATGTCGCGCTCGGCATCAGCCGCGCCGCGCTCACCGGCGACGGTGGTGAAGCGGGCAAACATCTCGGTCTTTTTGCCAACCTGGCTGAAGATGGCCGCGCGGGTGTATCGGGTGATGTCCTTGGTGACCGTGAAGGTACCGAAAGCACCCGAGCCCTTGGCATGCATGCGGCGCTCGGGAATGACTTCTCGTACGAAATTGGCAAGGCGTTCGTTCAGCCAAACATCTTGCGCCAGGAGCGGGCCACGGGGGCCAGCGGTGAGACTGTCGCGGTTCGTGGAAACCGGTGCGCCGAAGTCAGTGGTCAAATGTGTTACGGGGCACGTCTTTGTATTGTCGATCAAGAAAGTTTTCCTCTTGGTAGATAAGTACGCCGACTGGTGTAGAGACGACCGTATTCAGGGCTATTAGGGCCGCCTCTGCGACCCCGATAGCCTCAACTGATATCTATATGAGTTCGTGCTTCGACCCCGATTCCTACAGATTGGCCGTCAATTACCGGTATGCAGTAGTTGGCTGTTCCGTAGGGTTTGCTGGGTGAAAGGCGAGCTTGGCCTTAGCCGTTTGGAGGCTCGTATTGATATCAAGCGGAATGCCCACCCAGTACAGCCTTCGCGTACTGGATACCGATACCGAAAGCACCGCCAAACTTCATTGAAATGCCAGTGGTCAGGTCGTAGGTCTCAACGCGCGCCCAGTCACGTTGCAGCTCCAACAAATAGGTCAGTGCGGTAATTGGACGAGCGCCTGCTTGAACCATGCGTTGTACCGCGCGTTCATGAGCCTCAGCCGTGCAGTCACCGCAGGCATCGGTCACGACGTACACTTCAAAACCCTGCTCCAGTGCAGACAGTACCGGGCCATTGCAGCACACCGAGGTCCATAGCCCACACATCACCAGACGGGTTTTATCGGTGGCATTGATACCTGCGATAAATCGCTCATCCTCCCAGGCATTGGAGGTGGTGCGGTCAATAATTTCAGTGTCGGGAAATGCCTCGCTGACTTCTGGAAAAAGCGGGCCGGCAAAGCTATCCCGCGAGATCGTGGAGATCACCGTGGGGACTTTAAAGCCCTTGGCTGCCTGGGCCAGGATCGCGGTATTGGCCCGTAAGCTGGTGATGTCGATGGATTTAGTGTTGAAAGCCATCTGTGATTGGTGATCGATCAAGACCATTGCGTGATCGTTAGGGCTGAGAAGGGTCCGGGCGGGTTTAGCGGATGCAGTAATGGTCACAAACAATCTCCTCATACATGATTCCAGTCTCCACAAGCCTTCGCGGCTAGATGGTCGCTGCACAGTGTAAGAACGACGATGGGGTCTCGTGTGTGCATTTCTGCGTAAGTAAATCCGCATGATTGCGCGGTCGGATGCCGCAAGCCTGTCGTGAACGTTTGCTGGCAGAGATGGTTCTGCGCAGGCCCTCAGCCCTGGCAGTCCACGTGGTGTCTGGGGCCAAACGTAGCGAGCTGGCAATGGCTTTGTCGGCTGCGGACAACAGACTCGAGCTTCTGTCAGGTGACAGGCTGATATTTGCCGTTTGTTGCCCTCCACCAAGGACAGCTTTGGATCGTAAGCAGCCATTCCGATGAAGCTACGGTCCTGCCACCCGGGTCAGTTCCGGGTCGGTCCTGACGGTAAAAATCAGATTTCACCCCTTCCCTGTAGTCCATTTCCCAAACATACTCCTGTCGCTTTTTTTCCGTTGCGGTCGCTCTGGCAGCGCTCTAGTCTCGGCGTGTCGCTGAAATCAGCGATCGGCTTTGACAGGCCGCAACGGTAAATTGCATGCAGCAGCCCTTATGGCGACTGTACGTGCGGGCACGCTTGCGTGCGCCGGAACTTTGCAATTTCCGCCGGTCTGTCAACCCACGTACAGTTGCCACCCTCTGTTTGACAGCAGGTAGGTGGCCGCATCTTGAAAGGAAATCTGCTATGTCGAAGATCGTCCCCGATCCCCCCCAGAACCACCCCTCCCTCGAAGACACGATCATCCAGGCCTCGGAGTACGCCCTGTGCGCGCAGACCGTGGCGCATCAGGCGATTCAGCTGCTGCCCAAGTCACCCGTCTCGATGCTGATGATGGCGTCGATGCATGAGCTTGAAGCGCTGCGTGTATTGCTTGAGTCGGCGTTGAACCAGATGCAGGTGCCGGCGGAGCCGCGAACGCTGCATTAACAGATCGAGTTGTTGTCTGGGCTGGCCCTATCGCTGGCAAGCCGGCTCCCACTTGTCCTGCGCTGTGATCAGAGACACCGCCGTACGTGTGGGAGCTGGCTTGCCAGCGATAAGGCCCGGTTGGGCAGCGAGCATTCCAGGGAGATGAGCAAAATGACCACAGATGACATCGAGGTCAAAACCACCGTTGGCAAGACGAAGTTCTACCAAGGCCCGGGCATGACCGACCCGATGTTTTGCATCGAGCCTGGCATTCCCTGCCAATACGCGCGGGAACAGGCTTCGGAGTTGATGGGCTACGTGCGGGATATGACCCTCACCGGGGTGATGGAAGACAAGCCTCAGCTGGTGTGGGCATCGCATTACCTGGCGGCGCTGGCCAAGGCGTTGATGGATGACGCGGAGTTGGGGATGATGCGCCGAGTGTAGGGATGGATGGCGTGACGGCTGCGGAGCGATTCTCGTCCCTTCAGCGGACAAGGTTCGAGCCATTTGGCTGACTCTTGAATCCTGGGGGCGCTTTGCGCCCCTTTCGCGGCGCGAGGCCGCTCCTACAGAAGAGGTGGAGATTTCGCGTCTTGGCCTCAGCGCTTGCCCAACAGTTCCTGGCGCTCTCGCCAGATTTCCTGGCCTTGAATAATTTTGTGTAAAGCTGTGGGGGCTGGACGACCGCTCCCTACCGCTCCACCGGCCCGAGCGCCACACCGGCGGCATTCGATTGCCACTTCTGGTACCATCGCGCCACCCAACAACAAGGCGGCCCGGCCAAACGAAGCCGTTCGAATCGGTAGCCCGCCTGATCATCTGTGATTCCTTCGACTATGCCATTCGCCACGCACGCGCAGTGGCGGCACACCCTGCTGGGTGGCTGGCATGGTCAGGTCATGATTACGACTATATGAATTACTCATTGCCCGCCTGACATCGAACAGCCGGGTTCATGAGGCGCTTACGCATTCCATTTTGCCGTGACACAAGGCAAATCAAGAGCACCAACATGAAGTACAACAGAAACAAGACGCACGTCGTGATTGCTGATGATCACGATATCATCCTGACGGGCATCAGAACGATCCTGCAAAGTTCGAGCGAATACCATATTTCAGCCGAGGCCAAGACGCCGACAGAACTTATGATTGCCTTGAGCCGGGTTCAGTGCGACATCCTCATCACTGATTTCAACATGCCCGATCCCTTGGCCAAGGACGGCCTGAGCATGCTCAGCACCATTCGCATGCGCTACCCCGACCTTCCGATCATCGTGCTGAGTACGCTGGACAACCCAATCGTGCTTTCCGCGATCCTGGGGCTGAACGTAATGGGCGTGGTGTCCAAGGGCAACGCGATAGAGACGTTACCCCAAGCATTGTTGAAGGCCAGCCTGAATGAAAAATACCTGGACGCCAGTTTTTTCGATTTACTGGTGAATGCAGGCTTGGCGAAAGGGAAACACATCACGATCTTCACCAAACCCGAGATCGCGGTTTTCAACAAACTGACTGAAAGCCACATACTCGAAGACATCGGAAGGGATACAGGGCTGCCCTTGGTGGATATCATCTCCATCGTCAACAAGGCCCTGAGAAAGTTCAGGCTCAAAAGCATAGAAGAGCTCACTGCCCATCTCAGCGGCAATGGTTTTTATAAATATTCCTGATGCTTGGGCGCGGCGTGGCTTGGCCTATTTTTGGGGCTGCTTTGCAGCCCTTTCGCGGCGCAAGGCCGCTCCTACAGGTATGCGTAGCGCCAATCCGTCATGATGCCGGCGCAACCAGGCGATAGCCCACACCCGCCTCGGTGATGATGAACCGCGGTGCAGTCGGGTCATCGCCGAGCTTCTGCCGCACATGGGCCACGACGATGCGCAGGTAATGGGTGTCGTCCACGTGGGTCGGGCCCCAGATATCCTTGAGCAACTGCTGCTGGGTGATCACCCGCCCCGGATGGCCGGCCAGTTGGGCCAGGAAGGCATATTCCTTGCGCGTCAGCGCCACTTCGGCACCGTCGAGCGTCACTTTGCGAAACGCGAAATCCACCACCAGCGGCCCGAAGCTCACCGAAGACACCGCGCTGCCGGCCTGGGGCGCCTGGCGCAGCAGCGCGCGCACGCGGGCGAGGAACTCCTGGATGCCAAAGGGCTTGGTCACGTAGTCGTTGGCACCGCCGTCGAGTGCATCGACTTTTTGCACTTCGCTGGCGCGTACCGACAGCACCAACACCGGCACGGCGCTCCATTCGCGCAGCTCACGCAGCACCTGTTGGCCGTCCATGTCCGGCAGGCCGAGGTCGAGCACCACCAGGTCCGGCTTGGCCAGTGCCGCCTGGGCCAGGCCTTCGCTGCCGGTGGCGGCTTCGAGCACCTTGTAGCCCTGGGAGGCTAGGCTGATGCGCAGGAACTTGCGGATCTGTGGTTCATCGTCGATGACCAGCAGGGTGGCGGGCTGACTCATGGGGCTTCGCTTTCAGGTTCGGGTTGTGGGGGCAGCGGCAAGCATAGAGTGATGCAGGTGCCCTGGCCATCGATGCCGTCGTCGACCAGGATCTTGCCGCCATGGGCGCCGATCATGCCCTGGCAGATCGCCAGGCCCAGGCCGGTGCCCTGCCCGCCACGGTCGCCGCGGGCGGCAGTGTAGAACATGTCGAAGATCATCTCGCGCTCGGCCACCGGGATGCCTGGGCCCTGGTCACTGACGGCGAAGCACAGTTGCTCGCCCTGAAGGTCAACGCGCAGCTCCAGGCGTCCGTTGGCGGGCGAGAAGCGCGCGGCGTTTTCCAATACATTCACCAGCGCCTGCTCGATCAGGGCGGCATGCACGTACAACAGCGGCAAGGTGGCAGGGACTTCGGTGTGCACACGCAAGGGCGCCAGCACCACACGCAGGCGGTTGAGGGCGCTGCCAACGATGTCCGCCGGGGCGACCCAGTCGCGCGCCAGCGTGAGGCCGCCATGGCCCAGGCGGGTCATGTCCAGCAGGTTCTGGATGTAGCGATCGAGGCGTTCGGCCTCGTTGCGGGTGCCCTCGAGCAGCTCCTGGCGGTCGTGCGCAGGGATGGCATCGCCCAAGGCCAGCAGGCTGTCGATGCTGCCGCGCATGGCGGTCAGGGGGGTGCGCAGGTCGTGGGAGACCGAGGCCAGCAAGGCGCTGCGCAACTGTTCGGTTTCGCCGTGCAGACGCGCAGCCTCCAGTTGCTCGCCCAGCCGGGCACGGGCCAGGGCCTGGGCCAGGGGTTGGCCGAGGGCCATCAACAGGCGGCGGCGTTGGGCGCCAAGCGGCTCGCGGGTGCGTGGCCGCACGCCGAGCAAGGCCAGGGGTTGGCCCTCCGCTGACAACGGCCACCACCACCAGCGGCCCTGGGGCAAGGTGTCGCTGCCGTGGCCGGCAGCCTGGCCGTGCTGCCAGGCCCATTCGGCGGCGGCGCGTTCGTTGTCGGTGAGTTGCGGGGCGTGGCCGCTGGCAGCCTGCAGCCCGCCTTCGCTGTCGCGTTCGAGCAGGCAGGCCTGCAGGTCCTGCCAGGCACCCAGGTGCTGGCCGGCGGCACTGAACACGGCCTGACGGTCGGTGGCCACAGTGAGCCGGCGCGACAGGTCGAGCAGCTGCGTGGTTTCGGCCTGGGTTTCCTTCAAGGCCTGCAACTGCCGGCGCTGGCGCGTGGCCAGGTTGCCGGTGAGCGCGGCCATGAGCAGGAAGAACACCAGGGTTAGCACGTCTTCTTCGCGCTGGATGCTGAAGGAAAAGGTGGGCGGAATGAACAGGAAGTCGTAGCTCAGGAACGACAGCGCCGCGCAGGCCAGGGCCGGCCCCAGGCTGCTGCGCACCGCCACCAGCAGCACCGCGACGAGAAATACCAGGGACATGTTGGGCAGCGGTAACAGGCTCGATACCGCCCACGACACGCCAGCAGCCAGCACGGTCGCCAGCAACGCCAGGAGATAATGGCGCCATACCCAGACTCGCTTGGCCGCCGCACCTGTTTTTTGTGGCTGGGCGTCTCGATCGAGCACGTTGATTTCCAGGCCGTGGCTTTCGCGCAGCAGGCGCATCGCCACACCGCCGCCGAACAGGCGTCGACGCAGGCGATCACGGGACTGGCCCACCAACACCAAGCTGGCCCGGCGCTCGTTGGCGTGCTGGATCAAGGTGCGCGTCACTTCACCTGCGCGCAGCACCACCACTTCGCCACCCAGACGTTCAGCCAACTGCTGGGCCGCCTGCAGGCGCTGGCGGGCGGTTTCTTCGCGCAGCCGGCCGTTGTCCACATGCACCAAGCTCCAGGGCAAATGCCGGCGCTGGGCGACCCGGCTGGCATGGCGCACCAGGCGCTCGGCCTGGTCGTCGCCGTCCACGCCGACCAGCAATCGCCCCCGCAGGGCGGGAGCTTCCTCGCCGCGCTGGCGATAACCATGGGCAAGGTCGGCATCGACCTGGGCGGCGGCAGTCTGCATGGCCAGCTCGCGCAGAGCGGTGAGGTTGGTCTGGGAGAAGAAGGCATCGATGGCCGCCCTCGCCTGCTCCGGCACATAGACCTTGCCTTCGCGCAGGCGCATGAGCAGCTCGCGGGGCGGAAGGTCGATCAGCACCAGCTCGAAGGCTTCCTGCAACACCCAGTCGGGCAGGGTTTCGCGCACCTGCACGCCGGTGATGTCGCGGACCTTGTCGTTGAGGCTCTCCAGGTGCTGGACGTTGACCGTGGTGTACACGTCGATGCCGGCGGCCAGCAGTTCCTGGACGTCCTGCCAGCGCTTGGCGTGGCGGCTGCCGGGGGCATTGGTGTGGGCCAGTTCGTCGACCAGGGCCAGGCCAGGCCTCGCGGCCAGCACGCCGTCCAGGTCCATTTCCTCGAGGGTGACCCCGCGGTATTCGCTGCGCACCAGGGGTTGTTGCGGCAGGCCACCGAGCAATGCCTCGGTCTCGGCGCGCCCGTGGGTTTCCACCACCCCGGCCAGCACGCGCACGCCCTGGCGCTGCTGGGCGTGCGCCGCCTGGAGCATGGCGTAGGTCTTGCCCACGCCTGGAGCGGCGCCGAGGAACACCTTGAGCTTGCCACGGCCTTCGCGCGGCAGGGTTGCCAGAAGCGCATCGGCGCGGGTGGCGTTACTCATGTTTCATCCTTCAGTCATGCGGTGAATGGTCGATCCTGGGGGCTGCTTTGCAGCCCATCGCGGGGGGCCCCCCCCGCCCCACGGGCCCCGCCCCCCCCCCCCACACACCCCGGTCCGGGGGGCCGGGGCTGGCCCCCCCACGGGCGCCAACACACCCCCCCACGCCGGGCCCCCCCCCCCCCCCCCCCGCCCCGCCCCCCCCCCCCCCCCCGGGGGGGGGGGGGGGGGGGGGGGCCCCCCCGGCGATGGGCCGCAAAACGGCCCCACTATCAGCGCTCCAGCGCCTGGTTCAGCGCCAGCACATTCACCACGGGCGGGCCAACCAACGGGTGCAGGGTGGACGCTTCTATCAGCGCTTGCAAGCGCTCCACCGGCACCTGACGCGCCGCCGCCACGCGCGGTAGTTGGTAGGCCACAGCCTCAGGCGGCAGGTGCGGGTCCAGACCGCTGCCAGAGGTGGTCAACAAAGCCTGGGGCACGGGCCCTTGCTGCGCTTGATACAGCGCGTTGGCCTCCCTCTTGATCCGCTCGGCCAACGCCGGGTTGCTCGGTGCCAGGTTGCTGGCACCGCTGGCCACGGTGGCGTAGTCCGCCGCCGAGGGGCGTGGATGGAACCAGGCATCGCCTTTGAAATCCTGGGCGATCAGCGCCGAGCCGCGGACTCGCCCTTGCGCATCACGAACCAGGCTGCCGTTGGCCTGTTCAGGGAAGGCCAGTTGGGCGATACCGGTCACCGCCAGGGGATACAAGGCGCCGGTGACCAAGGTCATCAGCAAGACCAGGCTCAGGGCCGGGCGCAGGTAGGTCGTCATGTTCGTCTCCTTCAAACCAAATGCAGGGCGTTGAGCAGCAGGTCGATCAGCTTGATTCCGGCAAACGGCACGATGATCCCGCCCACGCCATAAATCAGCAGGTTGCGCCGCAGCAGTTGCGCGGCACTCGCCGCTTGCACCCTCACACCGCGCAAGGCCAGGGGGATCAGCACGATGATGATCAGTGCGTTGAACACGATCGCCGAAAGGATGGCGCTCTGCGGGCTCTGCAACTGCATGAGGTTGAGCACGCCCAACTGCGGGTAGATGGACGCGAACAGTGCCGGCAGGATGGCGAAGTACTTGGCCACGTCGTTGGCGATGGAAAAGGTGGTCAGCGCACCGCGGGTGACCAGCAGCTCCTTGCCCACCTGCACCACGTCCAGCAACTTGGTCGGGTCGCTGTCCAAATCGACCATGTTGGCCGCCTCGCGCGCGGCCTGGGTGCCATCGTTCATGGCCATGCCGACATCAGCCTGAGCCAGGGCCGGGGCATCGTTGGCCCCATCGCCGCACATGGCCACCAGGCGACCATCGCCTTGCTCCTGGCGGATGCGCGCCAGCTTCTTCTCCGGGGTGGCTTCGGCAAGCACGTCGTCCACGCCGGCTTCGGCGGCGATGGCGGCGGCGGTGAGCGGGTTGTCGCCGGTGACCATCACCGTGCGGATGCCCAGCTTGCGCAATTCGGCGAAGCGCTCGCGGATGCCGGGCTTGACCACGTCCTTGAGGTGGATGACCCCAAGCAGGCGTTGGTCCAGGCACACCAGCAGCGGCGTGCCGCCCCCCTGGGCGATGCGCTCCACGTCGCGGGCCAGGGGCGCCGGCATGTCCAGGCGCTGCATGCCGACGAAAGCCAGCACCGCATCCACCGCGCCCTTGCGGTAGCGGCGCTGTTGGAAGTCGACGCCGGACAACCGGGTTTCGGCGCTGAAGGCGATCGGCTCGACCTCGCTGGCAGTGGGTTCGTCGAAGTCGTACTGCTGGCGCAGGTATTCGACGATCGACTTGCCCTCGGCGGTGTCATCGGCCAGCGAGGCAAGCAATGCCCCCTCCCCCAGCTCGCGCGCAGTGATGCCCGGTGCTGCGTGCAGGGCGCTGCAACGGCGGTTGCCGAAGGTGATGGTGCCGGTCTTGTCGAGCATCAACGTGTGCACGTCGCCGGCGGCCTCCACCGCGCGGCCGGAGCGGGCGATGACGTTCAGGCGCACGAGGCGGTCCATGCCGGCGATGCCGATGGCCGAGAGCAAACCGCCGATGGTGGTAGGGATCAAAGTCACCAGCAGCGCCGCGAGGAAGATCAGCGGCAGGCTGCCGCCGGCAAAGCGGGCGAAGGGCTGCAGGGTCACCACCACGATCAGGAAGATCAGGGTCAGACCGATCAGCAGGATGTCCAGGGCGGTTTCGTTGGGGGTTTTCTGCCGCTTGGCGCCTTCGACCAGGGCGATCATGCGGTCCAGGGTCGACTCGCCAGGGTTGCTGGTGATGCGCACCAGCAGCCAGTCCGAGACCAGGCGGGTGTTGCCGGTGACAGCGGAGCGGTCGCCGCCGGACTCGCGGATCACCGGCGCTGACTCACCTGTGATGGCTGCTTCGTTGACCGCGGCGATCCCTTCGATCACCTCGCCATCGCCAGGAATCAACTCGCCGGCGACCACCTTCACCACGTCGTCCTTGCGCAGTTGCGTTGCAGGGACGGTTTCGAAGGTGCCGTCGCGTTTGCGCCGTTTCGCGGTCAGGCCCTGGCTGCCGGCCTTGAGGCTGTCGGCACGGGCCTTGCCACGGCCCTCGGCCAGGGCTTCGGCGAAGTTGGCGAACAGCACGGTGAACCATAGCCACAGGGCGACCTGCACTGCCACGCCAGGGCTGACGTCGCTGCCCGGCACGAAGCACAGCACTGTGGTCAGCACAGCGGTGAGCGCCACCACCAGCATCACCGGCGAGCGCTTGAGCTGGCGCGGGTCGAGCTTGACGAAGGCTTGCACCAGGGCCGGGCGCCACAGGGCGGCGAGGCGGGTCTGGTCCTTGGCTGGATGCTGGGTTTTCACATTGGAAATGGGCATGTTCATGGAGGATTCCTCAGAAACCCAGGCTCAGGTATTCGGCGACCGGCCCCAGGGCCAGGGTTGGCAGGAAGGTCAGGCCACCGACCAGCAGGATGGTCACCAGCAGCAGGACGGTGAACAGGGGGCCGTGGGTGGGGAAACTGTTCAGCCCCTGGGGTGCGCGTTGCTTCGCCGCCAAGCTGCCGGCCAGGGCCAGCACCGGCAGGATGTAGCCGAAGCGGCCAATGAGCATGGCCAAGCCGATCATCAGGTTGTGGTATGGCGTGTTGGCACCGAAGCCGGCGAACGCCGAGCCGTTGTTGGCCGCGCCCGAGGTGTACGCATAGAGCAGCTGGCTGAAGCCATGGGCGCCCGGATTGGTCACCGCGCTGGCAGGCCCCGGCAGGCTGGCGGTGACGGCACCGAGCACCAGTACTCCGACCGGCATCACCAGCAAGGTCGCCACCAGCAACTGCACCTCCCGCGCCTGGAGTTTCTTGCCCAGATACTCCGGCGTGCGTCCGATCATCAGCCCCGCCAGGAACACGGCGACCAGCACGAACAGCAGCATGCCGTACAAGCCGGCCCCCACGCCGCCGAAGATGACTTCGCCCACCATCATATTGACCATGGCAACCATGCCGGTGAGGGGGTTGAGGCTGTCATGCATGGCATTGACCGAACCGTTGGAGGCGGCCGTGGTGGTGACCGTCCACAACACCGAGGCAGTGGTGCCGAAACGGCTCTCCTTGCCCTCCAGCGGTGCCGCTTGTTGCACCTGGGCGCCTTGCAGGGCCGGGTTGGGCTGTTGCTCGGACCAGAGCGCCACGGCGCCGCCGATCAGGAACAGAGCGAGCATGCAGGCGAGGATAGCGCGGCTCTGGCGCAGGTCCTTGACGTAATGGCCGAAGGTGAACACCAGCGCGGCTGGAATGAGGATGATCGACGCCACTTCGAACAGGTTGCTCCAGGCCGTCGGGTTTTCGAACGGGTGGGCCGAATTGACGCCGAAGAAGCCGCCGCCGTTGGTGCCCAGTTGCTTGATGGCGACCTGGCTGGCGACCGGGCCCAAGGGGATGGTCTGGTCGTTGCCTTGCAGGGTCAGGGCATGGGCGTAGTCGGCGAAGGTCTGCGGCACCCCCTGCCATACCAGCAGCAGTGCCAGCATCAGGCACAGCGGTAGCAGCACGTAGAGGGTGGCGCGGGTCAGGTCCACCCAGAAGTTGCCCAGGGTGGCGGCTGAACGCCGGGCGATGCCACGGCACAAGGCCACCAGCACGGCCAAGCCGGTGGCGGCACTGACGAAGTTCTGCACGGTCAGGCCGATCATTTGGCTCAGGTAGCTGACCGAGGCCTCGCCGCTGTACGCCTGCCAGTTGGTGTTGGTCATGAAGCTGACCGCGGTGTTGAACGCCAGCGACCATTCCTGGCCTGGAAGGTGTTGCGGGTTGAGCGGCAGGTGGCCTTGCAGCAACAACACCGCGAACAGGCTCACGAAGCCCGCCAAGTTGAACGCCAGCAGCGCCAGGGTGTACTGCTTCCAGCCCTGTTCCTGCTCGGCGCGCACGCCGGCCAGGCGGTAGCAGCCTTGCTCTACCGGCCCGCGTATCGGTGACAGCCAGGTACGCCGGCCTTCCATCACCCTGAAGCAGAAGCGCCCAAGCCAAGGTGCCGGCAACAGCACGATGGCGAAGAAAGCCGCCAGCAAGACGTAGTCGTAACTGTGCATGGCCGCTCCCTAGCCGCGATCGGCGCGCAGCAGCGCCACCAGCAGATAGACCGCCAACGCCACTGCCAAAAGCAGTGACACCCCTTCGAGCATGTTCATGCGCTTGTCTCCCTTTTTACGGCGCCTGCCGCGTCAGGAAGATTGTCGGAGGGTGGAGCGTAAAGGGACGAGGCCGAGGGGGCGCCCAGGGGATAAAGAATGCGTAAAGATCAGGCCTCTGAATCCCCTACCCTCACCTGTAGGAGCGGCCTTGTGCCGCGAAAGGGCCGCAAGGCGGCCCCGGCTATCATGGCGTTCTCATCGAAATCCTAGGACCGCTGCGCGGCCCTTTCGCGGCGCAAGGCCGCTCCTACAGGGAAAGGCGTTGGGTGATCGTGACGGCTACGCCTGTGGGGGCTGCGGCGTTTGCGCCCCGGCGTTGCGGCTCCAGTCCAGCAGCAGGCTGTAGCCCACTGCCAACAACGTCGGGCCGATGAACAGGCCGATGAAGCCAAAGGCGATCAACCCGCCGAACACCCCGAGCAGCACGATCACCAGCGGCAGGTTGCCGCCACGGCTGATCAGGTAGGGTTTGAGCACGTTGTCCACGCCACTGATGATGAAGGTGCCCCACAGGCCAAGGAACACCGCCATGCCATACTCGCCCTTCCACACCAGCCAGCCGGTGGCAGGTATCCAGGCCAACGGCGGCCCCATGGGGATCAGGCTGAGCATGAAGGTGACCAGCCCCAGCACGATGGCGCCCGGAACGCCGGCGATCAGGAAACCGATCATGGCCAGCAGGCCCTGGGCGGCGGCGGTGCCGATCACGCCGTTGACCACACGCTGCACAGTGCCGGCCACCAGGTCCAGATAGTACTCGGCGCGCTCGCCCATCAACCGCTGCAGCAGGCGCAGGACGAAGGCTGCCAGGCGCGGCCCGTCGCGGTAGAAGAAGAACACGAACACCAGGCTCAGGGTCAGCTCGAGCACGCCGCTGCCGATCTGCGCGCTGCGCGCCAGCAACCAGTTGCCCACCTGCCCCAGATACGGCTTGATCGACGCCATCAGCGCGGCGCCCTGCTGGTCCAGGGAGGCCCACCAGGCAACCAGGCGCTCCCCCACGAAGGGTATGTTGCCCAGCCAGGCCGGCGCATCGGGCAGGCCATCGACCTGCACGTCACGCACGAAAGCCGTGGCGTCGCGGATATGGTCGGCCAGGTTGAAGCCCAGCCACACCAAGGGCAAGGCCACCAGCAGAATCCACACGGCAGTGAGCAGGCCTGCAGCGAGGGTTTCCCGCCCGCCCAGGGCACGCGTGAGCAGGCGCATCAATGGCCAGCTGGCGAAGGCCAGGATCGCCCCCCACAGCAACGCCGAGATGAACGGAGCCATGACCCACAGGCCAGCGCCGAGCAAGGCCAGGAGGAGGATCTGGATCAACAGCCGGTCATTGTTGGCCATCATGGCTCTCGCTCAACGGATCAATTCCAGGTGCAGGCCATCGGTGGCTGCAGCCCCCACTTCCAGGCGCGCGGCGCGTACTCCGGCCTGCACCAGCTGCTCGCGCCAGGCTTCGGCCTGGGCTCCGCTGAGGCTGGCGCGCAAGGTGCTGTCCAGGTTCAGGCTGCGCCCGAGCAAAGCCACCCAGGCCGGTTGCGGCGTGGCCAGATCAGGGTAGTCCAGCTTGCCGGTGTCGCGCAGCTCGCGCAGCACCGTGGCCGGGGTCGGCAGCAGCTCGCCCAGAGGGGTGGCGGAGACGAACTCCTCGACATGCAGGTACGCACGGCGATTGCCACGGGTGACGCTGTAGAGCGACACCAGGGTGTCGGCTTCGTCGGCAGAACGGCGCAGGAGGATGAACGCTTGCTGCTCGTCGCCGCCGTTGAGCCGCGCATTGGCGAACACCTCGTTGGCCCACAGGCTGGCTTCGCCGCAATCGCGGCCTTGGCACCAGAACAGCGGATAGCCGCCATCGCGCTGCAAGGCTTCGCGGGCGCTGGTGAAGGCTTCACGGGCAGTGCGCTCCACGGGCAGCTCGTAGGTGACGGAACTCACCTGCCCGCGGCTTTCGACTTTCTCCTCGACCCGCAACCGGCCGCTGATCTTGCGCAGTGGGCCCATGGGGTAGACCCGTTCCTGCTCCACGGCCGGGCGCTGATCGACCACCTTGGCGTCCACCGGCACCGGCAGGCTGCCGGCCCACGATAACGGGCTGGCCAGGCCCAGGCATGCGGCGATAAGAATACGTGCGCTCATCGGCCACCCTTCACGCCCGGGGCGACGGTGAAACTCTCCAGGATGTCTGGCATGTGCATGGTTGTCTCCCTGTTCAACCCGCCAAGCCTCGACACTTGTCCGGTGCAAGTCAAGAAAAGCCGAAGAAGCGATTGAAACAGTCTGCAACAAGGGTTGCGCCTTGGTCGTCGTTCAAGTGCAGGTGATGGCCACCGGGCAAGGTGACCGTCTCGAAGGGTAGCTGCTCCAGCAAGGCCGTGTGGCGGGCGAGCATGCCGTCGGCGGCGATCACCAGGCAGGCCGGGCACGCGACGCGCTGCACGAAGGCCATGGCCTGGGCCTCGTTCAGGCGCACCGGTGATGGCAGGGTCAGGCGGCTGTCGCTGCGCCAGCTGTAGCCACCCGGTACCGGCATCAGGCCGCGCTGGGCGAGCAGCTCGGCGGCTTCGCGGCTGACCGCGACCATACCTTTCATGCGTGCCTGCACGCCCTCCTCCAGGGTCGCATACACCGACTTGCGCTTGCCGTCCAGGCGCAGTTGCGCCTGCAGGGCCATGCCCAGGCGCTCGGCAGCGTCCTGCTCGCGCCCGGTGGGCGGCACCACGCCGTCGATCAGTGCCAGGTGGCTGATGCGGTCTGGCAAGGCACCGGCCAACTGCACCGAAATGATCGCCCCCAGGGAATGCCCGAGCAGAGCAAAGCGCTGCCAGCCCAACTGCTCGGCCACCCGCAGCACGTCATGGGCGTAGTCGGCCAAGGCATAGCCGGCGCCCGGGGGACGGTGTTCGGAATACCCATGCCCGGCCAGGTCCAGGGCGACGATGCGCAGGCCTTTCAAGCGCGGCGCCAGGCGGATGAAGCTGTTGGCGTTGTCCAGCCAACCATGCAGCGCGATCACCGGCAGGCCATCGGCCGGGCCGAACAGGTGCGCCGCCAGCTCGATGTGGCCTAGGGCGAGGCGGACCTCCTCGACTTGCGTGTTCATGGGCGGCTCCAGCGGTCGAACAGGCCCTTGAGCAGCCTGGCGGTATCGCCCGGGCGCTCCAGCGGGAACATGTGCCCGCCCGAAATGCTGTGGTATTCACCCTTGGGCATATTGCGCACGGCCAGGGCATGGTGCCGGCGGACCACCCCGCTGCGATCGCCCCGCACCATGGCCAACGGCACCTGCAACTGGCGCGCGGGCGCCGGGCTGACATGGGGAATGCTGCGGTAGATACGGATTTCGGTGTCCGGGTCGAAGCAAAGGCGCAAGCCCTCCCCGGCCGACCGCAGGCCATGCTCGAGGTAGGCCTCCAGGCATTCGGGGTCGAAATGGCGGAACAAGGTCTTGCTGGCGAAGTAGGCCCGTGCGCTGTCGCGGTCAGGGAAGGCTTCGCGCCGCCCCAAGGTGCGCCCGGCGGGGGTGATGCGGTCGATGAAGCCGAAACGCTTGGCCGCGCGGATCAGCCACTGGTCGGCACGGGTCAGCACCGGGGAGTCGAGCATCACCACACCACGGTAGTACTGTGGGCAACGCAAGGCCGCATGCAGGTGCAGCACGCCACCCAGGGAATGGCCGACGCCCCACACCGGCTGGCCCTGCCGGGCAAGATGGTGCAGCAGTTCATCGACCAGGTTCTGCCAGTTGTCGTTCACCGGAAAGCGCGGGTCATGGGCATGCTGGGCCAGGTGCCGGACCTGGTAGTCCGGCGCCAGGGCAGCGAACAACTTGCCATAGGTGGCCGAGGGGAAGCCGTTGGCGTGGGCGAAGAAGATCTGCTGCGACATGGCGGCCGGGGCCTGCGTGGAAAATGAAGGTTCATTTTCGGCAAGGGGCGCTGGGGCGGCAACGTTTGGAAAAGTCATCCAAGAGGGCGATCAGGCCATCTTCAGGCCTTTATGGCATTCATGCCTGTGGAGCTTTCCGGATCCAGCGCCACTACTGGCCATAGTGAATACGATTGACATACCAGGTGACCTCGCCGGTAGGCGTGTTCACCACCACCTCGTCGCCCTCTTCCTTCTTCAGCAGCGCCCGGGCCATGGGCGAGTCGATCGAGATGTAGTCGTTGCGGCCATGGATCTCGTCATAACCGACGATGCGGAACGTCAACACCTCGCCGTCGTCGTTCTCGATCTCCACCCACGCCCCGAAGAACACCTTGCCTTCCTGCTCGGGTGAATAAGCAACGACCTTGACGTCTTCCAAGCGCTTGCGCAGGTAGCGAACCCGGCGGTCGATCTCGCGCAGCAGCTTCTTGTTGTACTGGTAGTCGGCATTCTCGCTACGATCGCCCAAGGACGCCGCCCAGGTGACCTTTTGCGTGATCTCGGGGCGATAGACCCGCCACAGGTGGTCGAGCTCCTTCTTCAGGGCCTCGTGACCTTCGATGGTGATGATGTTGGTGCTCAAGCCGTATTCTCCTCAGTGCATCCCCGGCAGGCGCGAACCTGCCGAGACACCGAGCTTAACGAAAAACGCCAGGCGCCACACGCGCCTCAACGGCGGGTGATCAAGCCCTGGCGGGCGATGCGGGTGAGCTGGCCGATCACGTCGGCGGCCTCGTCGGCCAGAGGCGCCTGGATAACCGCCAGATCGAAACGGTCATTGGCGAATTCGGCCAGGCCGTCGCAGGTTTCGGCGAACTGGACCAGGAACGCACGCGCCTGGCCCTTGCGCCGTGACAGGCCATCAAGGTTACGTAAAAGCGTGGGTTGATGCTGGCCGCCGAGCAGGATGCGCGGTGTACGGGAAGCCTGGTTGGCAGGCAATGGGCTCAAGCAGACACTGGTACGTGGACAACTCATGGAGATATCTCTGCCTCGCGAATCCCGCTGGGCAGCGGTGGGAGGCGTCACCGAACCAGCGCTTTAGCGGTATTTCGGATGACCCCGTGGGGCTTCTCCCGCGCCCCGCAAGTAGCTGTTTAAATCGGCGCAGACGGTATGCTAGAGGCTCGAGCTGCAACTTACAAGCCACCTGTGAAGGATTCAGCGCTTGGCCACACGCTCCAACGATTGCCGCTGGCGATTGAACGCCAGGAAGTACTTGTTGACGCTGTTGACGAAATTGACCGGCCCCATGCCCACCTGTTCCATGGCGATGCGCTCGGTCTGGAAGAACCACTGGTTGCCGTTGAGCCCACGGCGCCGTGCTTCGGCCCGCATGGCCTGGACCCGCTCCGGCCCGAGGTTGTAGGCCGCCAGCACGAATGCCATGCGCTCGCGCTCGTTGAGCTGGGGGCTGGCGAAGAACTTGCGTCGGATCAGCGCCAGGTAGCGGGCACCGGCCTGGACATTGCCATCAACGGTCGCCGTATTGCTCACCCCCACGCGACGGGCCGCCGATGGAGTGATCTGCATCAGCCCATGGGCGCCACCGCTGCCCCGCGCCGTGGGATTGAGCGTCGACTCCTTGAAGGCCAGCGCCGCCAGGTTGAGCCAGTCGATCTGCTGCGCCGCGCCATGCTTCTGCAAAACCGCACGCACCGACTCCAGGCGCTTGCGGTTCTTGCGTGCCAACGGGTCGTGCACCCGGTACTGGCGCCGGTAGATGCGCTCGAAGGCCGCGTCCTGGTTCGCCGGCGCGCGATAGCCCTGGAGGAAGCGGTCCACGGTGGCCAGCAGCATGTTGGCATCGCGCCTGACGTACCAGCGCATCGCCCGGGGCTGACCCAGGTTGACCCGGCTGTCCAGGCGCAGGCGCGGCATCACCCGCGCCCAGCGCTGGGCGATCGGGCGCTCCACCACGGTCAGGTGGTAGATGCCAGCCTGGACCATTTCCAGCACATCCTCCACGGCAAGGCTCGGGTCCACCCATTCCACCTTGATCGCGGCGCGCTTGCGCAAGGCCAACTGCTGGTTGAGCTGTTCGATCACAGCGCCAGCGGCACTGGCGCTGGTCAGGGCGACGGTACGCCCGGATAACTGCTCGACGCGGCTGAAACTGCGCTCGCCCTTGCGCCCGACCAGCATCAGTTGCACCTGGTCGCGCACCGGCGCGCTGCCGCTGACACCGCGCACCAGCGACGGGTCCAGCAGTTCGCCCGGCGCCGCCAGGTCGCCCTCGCCCCGCTGCAGGGCGGCGAGCAACTGCTCCTTGGCCCGTGGGATGAGCTTGAGGCGGATTTCCTGGCCGTCCCGGGCGCGAGCATTGAGGTAGTGTTCCAGGCCTCGTAGACGGTGATACTCGACGCCCACCGGCTCGCCCTTGACCTCGCCCGAGCTGTTGCGGCTCTGGTTCACCAGCACCCTGAGCACCTTGCTGCTGCGGATCTGCGCCAGGTCCCGCACCTGGCTGGCCGGCACGTGCTGCTGCGGGCCAGGCAAACGGGCATTGGCCGGCCCGGCCAGGGTCAGGCCGAAGATCAGCAGAAAAATCAGCAGCGATCGCAGCATGCGAGAACCTGTCCATGGGCGGTGGGCTGGCGTCATGGCGCATCCACCCATGACAAATGACGCCAAAAGACCACGACAACCGCTTGAAGTTCTGGGATTTATTGGAAATTCCCGATTTTTGCTATGCTGGCCGACCCGCGGCACGAGTGAGCACCATGCAACTGATCGATATCGGCGTCAACCTGACCAACAGCAGCTTCCATGACCAGCAGGCCGCCATCGTCGAACGCGCCGTGCAGGCCGGCGTGATACAGATGGTCCTCACCGGCACCAGCCTGGGTGTCAGCGAACAGGCCCTGGAACTGGCCTTGCAGCTGGACCCCGAAAGCCGCCACCTGTTCACCACCGCAGGCGTCCACCCACACGATGCCAGCCATTGGGACGTCGCCAGCGAGGGCCACTTGCGCCAGCTCCTGGCGCAGCCGCGCGTGCGCGCCGTTGGCGAGTGTGGCCTGGATTTCAACCGCGACTTCTCCCCTCGCCCGCTCCAGGAAAAAGCCCTGCACGCGCAGCTGGCCCTGGCCGCCGAACTGCAGCTGCCGGCGTTCCTCCACGAGCGCGACGCCAGCGAACGGCTGCTGGCGATCCTGAAGGATTACCGCGACCACCTGCCCGCCGCCGTGGTTCACTGTTTCACCGGCGAGCGCGAGGCCTTGTTCGCCTACCTGGACCTCGACCTGCACATCGGCCTCACCGGCTGGATCTGTGACGAGCGCCGCGGCACCCACCTGCATCCGTTGGTCGGCAACATCCCCAAAGGCCGCCTGATGCTGGAAAGCGACGCGCCCTACCTGCTACCGCGCAGCCTGCGGCCGAAACCCAAGAACGGGCGCAACGAGCCGGCCTTCCTGCCCGAGGTATTGCGCGAAGTGGCACTGCACCGGGGCGAACGCCCTGAAGACACGGCAGCCCATACCACCGCCACGGCGCAGGCGTTCTTCCAGCTGGCGTAGGCCCAGCCTTTGTTGACGCATATCAAGTCATGCTCTGGGGTGAGCAGGCACAATGATGGCACCTTGCCAATGTTGTTTCCGCTCAACTCAGAGAAGACCTGTCCATGGGTGCCTGGCTTAGCAATATCTCCCTGAAATACAAGTTCTGGGCCGTCAACGCGGTGGCCTTCATCACCACCTTGCTGCTGGTGCTCTACGCCGTGCACCTGGAACAGCAGGCGCGTGCCGAAGGAGCCCGCGACACGGCGGCCGCCCAGGCCGAGCTGATCGGCGCCTGGCCGTCCGGGCAAGCCCTGCCATCGCAGCCCAACCTGGTGGCCTGGCAGGCCGGGCAGGTGCCGGTCATCGCCGAACAGCCGCGCGAGGCCTTGGCCAACGCCCAGGGCTGGGTCGCGCTGCCCCACGCCAGGATCCTGGGCGACACCCCACTGCTCGGCGCCCAGGTCGTACGCCATGGCGACCAGCAAGTCGCCGTACTGGCTCACGCGCCGAGCCTGCGCCAGGTGTTCCTCGAGCGCTTCAGCCGCTATGCCGTCTGCGTGCTGATCCTGATGCTGGCGATGCTTTGTGCCTCGCAGTTGCTGATCCGCTTTCTGCTCAGCCAGCTAAATACCCTCAAGGACGTGATGCTCCACGTGGAGAAGACCGGCGACCTGGCCGCCCGTGTGCCGCTGTCCTGCGGCGATGAAGTCGGCCAGATGGCGGGCGCCTTCAATGCCATGCAAACCACCTACCACCGCATCGTCAGCACCGTGGCGCACACCGCGGCGCAACTGGACGCCGGCGCCGCACGCCTGGCCGCGAGCATGGACGAAGTACGCCACGGCATGATCGGCCAGCAAAGCGAAACCGACCAAGCGGCCACGGCGATCAATGAAATGTCCGCCACCGTGCACCATATCGCCCAGCATGCCGGTGCCACCCGCGACCTGTCCCAGAGCGCCGACGCCCTGGCCGGCAGCGGCCAGGCCGTGGTCAGCCGGGTACAGGGCTCGATCGCCGGGTTGTCCGGCGGGGTTCAGCAGACCGCCGAGATGATTCGCCAGCTGGCCGAGGACAGCCAGCGCATCAATGGCGTGGTCGGGGTGATCCACAGCATCGCCGAGCAGACCAACCTGCTGGCGTTGAACGCAGCCATCGAGGCCGCCAGGGCCGGCGACCTGGGCCGCGGCTTCGCGGTGGTGGCGGACGAAGTGCGCAACCTGGCCAGGCGCGTGCAAAGCTCCACGGATGAAATCACCGCCATGGTCTCGGCGCTGCAGGCCGGTACCCGGGATGCGGTGGAGTTCATGCAGGAGAGCTCATACAAGGCCGATGACTGCGTCAAGCAAGCCCAGGAGGCCGGCGAAGCGCTGCTCGAGATCACCAGCGCGGTGGCGCAGATGCGCGAGAGCAACACCCAGATCGCCGTGGCCGCGCAACAGCAGAGCCAGGTTGCCGAGGAGATGAACCGGGCGGTGGTGAGCATCCGCGATGTCACCGAACAGACCGTCCAGCAGACGGTCGGCTCGGCCACCACCAGCAGCGAACTGGCGACCCTGGCCGCGCAGCTGAACAAGGCCATCGGCCAGCTCAAGCTATAGAGTCGATAACCCGCCTCGATTGGCCCTCGCCAGGGGGCCGCACTAAGCTTTGGGCATGACCGACGAGGAAATGCCCATGAGCAAACGACTGCCCAACCTGCCCGCCTGGCAATGGCGTGGCTACCACCATAATCACCGTCACCCGACCAACCTGGTGCTGCACCTGATCGCCGTGCCGTTGTTCATCTTGGGCGCGCTGTTGGTGCTCTCGGGCCTGTTCGGCCTCGACCTGAGCCAGATTGCCGTCGGCATGATCGCCCTGGCCGCGGGCCTGGGTCTGCAGCGTCAGGGGCACCGCCTGGAAGCCGAACAACCGGAGCCGTTCGCCAACCGCAAGGATGCCGTGCAGCGTCTTCTGACCGAGCAGTTCATCACCTTTGCGCGCTTCGTCTTCAGTGGCGCCTGGTGGCGTGCCTGGCGCGAGCGCCACAAGCACCGCCGTTGAGGCAGCTAACGACGCGCCAGGGCCGCCTGCAGGGCTTGCAGGGTGATATCGGCCTTGCCCTCGGCCTCGTGCAGTTCGCACTCCCAAGCCGCCTTGAACGGCGCCAGGTCGGCGTGCTCGCGCACCAACAGCAACCACTGGACGCGGTCGTGCCAGTCGCCCAGGTCGCCCTGGGCCCGCTTGAGCAACCGCTGCAGTTTCTTGCCGGCATGCCTCAATTGCGGATAGGCCTCGTCGCCGTAGCGCGCCCGCTTGATCAGCAGGCGCAGGCGATGACGATCGTGGGCAGGGTCGGCCAGGGCCTTTTCCAATTTGCGCCATTGCTTGCGCAGGCGCTTGTCGATGCGTTTGCCCAGATCGTCCACCAGGCCTTCCCGGGCACTCACCCGCAGGAACAACGGGAAGTTGTCGATGATGGCCAGCACCCGGGTGAGCTGGCGGCTGGCGGCCACGCTGGCAAAGGTCTTGGCCCTGCCCTGCAGGCGTTGGCGCCCGACCTGTTTATGGCCCTGCCCGATCAGGTGCGCTGCCAGCACCTCGCGATCACGCAGGGGCGTGGTCAAGGTGCCCAAGGCTTTCGCCGCGTCCTCCAGCTGTTCCACACCCGGCAGCCCGCGCAAGGGCCGCAGCAGGCTGCGCAGGCGCCTCAGGCTGATACGCAAATCGTGCAGCGCTTCGCTGTCGACATCTGCAGCCAACCGTTCACGACACGCCAGCAGACGCACCTGAACGGCCAGCACCTGGGCAATGACATGATCGAGCATGGAAGCCATAGGTCACTCCAGCATCAACGCCCCGCGCGGGATTCACGGATGTAGAAGCGCGCCTTCTCGGCCTTGCGCGAGCAGCCTTCGAACGCTTCGAACTGTTGCTGGGTCTTGGCGCCGGTCAGCAGCGACAGGGCCTTGGAATAGCTGACGGTGCCGGCAAAGCCTTCGGCCTTGGCAAGGTCCAGTTCCTTCCAGGCGGCATCGAGCTGGTTCGCACAGCTGTCACGATAAGCCGTCTTGCCTGCGCAGCCAGCCAGGGCCAGGGCCAGGAGGGGAAGGCAGATCCATGCTTTCATCGGTAATACCTCGAAATTGAACAAACGAATTGAGTGGCCGTTCGACGCTCAGGCAAGCGAAAAGTGCCCTGCTCAGCGTAGCCCAGCGCGGTCTACATTGAAGCATAGGCAGCAATGGGTGCATTGTTGGACCATGGTTGCACAGCAGTGAGGGGGACGATCATGAGCAAACGCGTGGCATTGGTACTGGGATCCGGCGGTGCCCGGGGGTACGCGCACATCGGCGTGATCGAGGAGATCGAACGACGAGGCTACGAAATCGCCTGTATCGCCGGCTGCTCGATGGGGGCGGTGATCGGCGGCATCTATGCAGCCGGCAAGCTGGACGAATACCGCGGCTGGATCGAAAGCCTGGACTACCTGGACGTGCTGCGCCTGGTGGATGTGAGCTTTCGTCTCGGCGCGATCCGTGGCGACAAGGTGTTCGGCCAGATTCGCAAGATCGTCGGCGAGGTGAACATCGAGCAATTGTCCATTCCCTACACAGCCGTGGCGGCGGACCTCACCAACCAACAGGAAATCTGGTTCCAGGAAGGCTGCCTGCACCAGGCCATGCGCGCCTCGGCAGCGATTCCCAGCCTGTTCACGCCGGTGATGCAGGGTAACCGGATGCTGGTCGATGGCGGCATTCTCAACCCACTGCCGATCGTTCCGGTGGTTTCCAGCCACTGCGACCTGATCATCGCGGTGAACCTCAACGCTACCAACCAGAAGCAGTACCAGTTGCCGGTGATCGAACGCCCGGCGGCGTTCAAGATGCGTTTCGATTCCTTGATCAGTTCGCTTGGCTCGCGCATGCCCTTTCGACGCAAGCCGGCCGAACAGCTGATACGCATCGAGCAGGAAATCGTCTCCGAAGGCCTGGCTGCCCATAACCCTTGGCTCGGGGAGTCGGCAGACCCGGAAAGCCAGCAGCCTGCGGCTGCGCCGGAACGCGGGGGCGCGCCCAGGTCGGCCACCGGTTCGTTCATCATCGACAACGTCGGGCCGGCCTCGTTACTCGACCTGATCAACCAGAGCTTCGAGGTGATGCAGACGTCCCTGGCCCAGTACAAGATCGCCGGCTATCCGCCGGATGTGCTGATCAACGTGCCCAAGCGGGTGTGCCGCTTCTTCGAGTTCTACAAGGCGCCGGAGCTGATCGCGCTGGGGCGGGAGATCGCGCGGGATACGCTGGATAACTATGAAGGCGAGCGGCGTTAGGTGCCTGGGTGTTCACCCTGCACTGCCACGCGTACGTCCCGCGATTGGCCGGCGCGCCATCGCGATGCATGGCACAGGCTGCGCCCGTGATCGCGGGGCAAGCCCGCTCTCATAGAACAACGCATGACTATTTGATTTTGCGAGCCTTGTGGGAGCGGGCTTGTCCCGCGATTGGGCCGGGCCGGATATCACCGTCGCCTGGCAAGGGCTTCGCCTTTAATCACGGGACAAGCCGCGCTCCCACAGGGGGGCGGCGCTAGCCGCTTGTTCTCTGCGCGACAGCGCGGTCCGGCGGGCTGGGATATCTCTTGCAAGTTCAAGCGAAGCTCGAAACGAAACAGGCCGCATAAGCGGCCTGTTTCGTTACGGGGCGGGCACTCAGTAGCGAGTGACGTCGGCGTTGGCTTCCAGCTGCTTGCGATAGGCGGCGAAGTCCTGCTGGCCGGCACGGGAGGCGAGGTAGCGACGGATTTGCGTCTTCTCCTCGTCGGTGGCCGCAGCACCTTCGTTGACCCCCTTGAGCTGCAGGACCACCAAGCTGCCATCGCCCAGGACCACGCTGCCGTATACCGGCTTGTCCTTGGACTCGGGCTTGGCCAGACGGAACACTGCCTGCAGTTCGGCTGGGTCGATACCGTCCTGGCCGCGGGTGACCGCTTCCTGAACCTTCCACGCCTGGCCCTCATGGGCCGCATCAGCGGCGACCGAGCCATCACGCAGGCCAGCGATCAGCTTGTCGGCCTTGGCCTTGAGTTCGGCGATCGCCTTTTCCTTGGCCAGGTGGTCGTGGATGTTCTTGGCCACGGCCTCCAACGGCAGCTGCGACGGCTTGCGGTGCTCCTTGACCCGCAGCACGACCACGGTTTCCGGGTCCAGCTCGATGGCGTTGCTGTTGGCGCCTTCGTCCAGCACTTCTTCGCTGAACGCTGCCTGGACCACCGAACGGTTGGCGGTGATGCCTTCGCCGCCCTCGCGACCGAACGCTGCCGAGGTCTGCACCTTCAGGCCCAGGTCCTGGGCCGGCTGGGCCAGGTCGGAGGCTTCGAAAGCGGCATCCTCGAGCTGCTTGGTCACTTCCACGAAGCGCTGTTCGACCTGCTGGGTCTTCAGTTCGCGGGTCAGCTTGTCCTTCAGGCTGGCGAAGGTCGGCACTTCCGGCGCCTGGACACCCAGCAGCTTGATCAGGTGGTAACCGAACTCGGTGCGC
Source organism: Pseudomonas sp. NY15372 (assembly GCF_048068215.1). NCBI lineage: Bacteria > Pseudomonadati > Pseudomonadota > Gammaproteobacteria > Pseudomonadales > Pseudomonadaceae > Pseudomonas > Pseudomonas sp. NY15372. The sequence goes on along the minus strand of NZ_JBLUPY010000010.1, from coordinate 21,548 downwards.
ACCGGCGCCGATACCTGGTCCTGGTTCAGCTTGTACAGCGCCTGCTCGAAGGCCGGGTCATAGACGCCGGGGCCTGCGAAGCCAAGGTCACCGCCATTGTTGGCCGAACCTGGGTCCTGGGAGAACTCCTTGGCCAGGGCGGCGAAATCCTCGCCCTTGGCCAGGCGTTGCTGGATCTCCTCGATGCGGGCCTTGGCCTGGGCATCGGAAACTTTGTCGTTGACTTCGATCAGGATGTGCGCGGCATGGCGCTGCTCGGCCAGGTTGGCGACTTCCTTCTCGTACAGGGCCTTGAGCTCGTCCTCGTTGACCTCGACCTGGTCGAAGAAGGCCGACTTTTTCAGCTCGATGTAATCGATGACCACCTGGTCTGGCGTCATGAATTCCTTGGCGTGCTGGTCGTAGTGCGCCTTGACCTCCTCGTCGCTCACCTTGACTGCGGCCGGGTCGGCCTTGAAGGTCAGCGAGGCGAAGTCACGGGTCTGCTTCTCCAGTCGGGCAAAGGCCTCGACCTGCTTGTCGGTGACGAAGCTGCTACCGGCCAGGCCTGTGCGCAGCTGGCTGATGAGCATTTCCTCGGTCAGCATCTCGCGGAACTGCATCCGGCCATAGCCCAGCTGGCGGATGACCGAGTCGAAGCGTTCGGCGCTGAACTTGCCGTCAACCTGGAACTCCGGCATCTGCAGGATCATTTGATCCAGCGCGGCTTCGGAGAAGGAGAACTTGGCATCCTTGGCGCCCTGCAACAGCAGCTTGCGCTCGATCAGCCCTTTGAGCGCGGCTTCGCGCAGCATTTTTTCGTCCAGCAGCGCGGGGTCGAAATCCTTGCCCAGCTGTTGCATCAGCTGACGGCGCTGCAAGTCGACGGCCTGGCTCAGCTCGTTCTGGCTGATGGTCTCGTCGTTCACCTTGGCAGCGTCCTGGCTATGGCTGGTGGCCTGGAAGATGGCCTCGAAGCCGGTCAGCGCCATCAGCACAACGATAAGGCCGATGATGGTCTTGGCAATCCAACCTTGTGAATTGTCCCTGATATTCTGCAGCATGCGTCCCCCAGAAACGGTTGTACCACTGCGTCGACAACCGTGGAGCGTGGGTAGAGTCCTGATAGAAGAAAGGCGCATCCTGTGGGATGCGCCTTTTCAAAGCGAGCGTGCCAACGGGAACGTTTGCGGCCCCGCCGTCACGCGGTCGGGCCTGGCATGGCCAAGCCCGGCTGAAAGAGACGACTTAGTTGACGGCGTCTTTCAGGCCCTTGCCAGCCTTGAAACCTGGAACCTTGGCGGCAGCGATCTTGATCGCCTTGCCGGTTTGTGGGTTGCGGCCAGTGCGCTCGGCGCGCTCCTTGACCGAGAAGGTACCGAAGCCAACCAGTACAACATCGTCACCTTGCTTCAGGGCGCCGGTGACGGATTCGATGACTGCGTCCAGCGCACGGCCAGCTACAGCTTTCGGAATGTCAGCGGATGCGGCGATAGCGTCAATCAGTTCCGACTTGTTCACTCTAAGTCCCCTTATATCTCTATTGAGTTTGTTTCTAAGTATGTAATGAAAAGCTTATGAAACGAGCACTGGGCGGCCTATTGACACTGGCGTGCCGTTTTATAGCAAGGCCCCGAAAAAACTGTCAAGGAAAGCCCCCCCAGCGAAATACGTACTAGTGCGTGCTGATTCTTTCCTTAGCATCGCCGTCGCGCTTTTCATCTTTCGCGACAATCTCCGGAGCCACATCTGGCAAGGGCTCCGGGGCGTATTGCAGCGCAATTTGCAGGACTTCGTCAATCCATTTGACCGGTTTGATCTGAAGATCCTGTTTGATATTTTCAGGAATCTCCTTCAGATCGCGAACATTCTCCTCGGGAATGATCACCGTCTTGATCCCGCCCCGATGCGCCGCCAGGAGTTTTTCCTTGAGGCCGCCGATGGCCAATACCTGGCCACGCAGGGTGATTTCACCGGTCATGGCCACGTCGGCGCGTACCGGGATCTGGGTCAGGGCCGAGACCAGCGCGGTGCACATGCCGATGCCCGCGCTCGGGCCGTCCTTGGGCGTGGCGCCCTCGGGCATGTGGATGTGCACGTCATGCTTCTCGTGGAAATCGGCGGCGATACCCAGGCTGCGGGCACGGCTGCGGACCACGGTCTGCGCGGCGGTGATCGACTCGACCATGACGTCGCCCAGGGAGCCGGTCTTGATCAGCTGGCCCTTGCCGGGGATGACCACCGCTTCGATGGTCAGCAGTTCGCCGCCTACCTGGGTCCAGGCAAGGCCGGTGACCTGGCCGATCTGGTCCTGCTGCTCGGCCAGGCCGTAGCGGAACTTGCGCACGCCGAGCAGATGCTCGAGCTGTTCGCCGGTGACCTTGACCTTGAGCTGCTTCTCGCCGGTGTGTTCCTTGACCACCTTGCGGCAGACCTTGGCGATCTGGCGCTCCAGGCCACGCACGCCGGCTTCGCGGGTGTAGTAACGGATGATATCGCGGATCGCGGTGACGTCGATCTCCAGCTCGCCCTTCTTCAGGCCGTTGGCCTTGACCTGCTTGGGCGTGAGGTACTTGACCGCGATGTTGATCTTCTCGTCCTCGGTGTAGCCCGGCAGGCGGATGACTTCCATACGGTCAAGCAGCGCCGGCGGGATGTTCATCGAGTTCGAGGTGCACAGGAACATCACGTCCGAAAGGTCGTAGTCGACCTCCAGGTAATGGTCGTTGAAGTTGTGGTTCTGCTCGGGGTCGAGCACCTCCAGCAATGCCGAGGCCGGGTCGCCACGCATGTCGCTGCCCATCTTGTCGATTTCGTCGAGCAGGAACAGCGGGTTGCGCACGCCCACCTTGGTCATCTTCTGGATCAGCCGGCCCGGCATGGAGCCGATGTAGGTACGGCGGTGACCGCGGATCTCCGCCTCGTCACGCACACCACCGAGGGCCATGCGCACGAACTTGCGGTTGGTGGCGGCAGCGATGGATTCGGCCAGGGAGGTCTTGCCCACCCCAGGCGGGCCGACCAGGCACAGCACCGGGCCGCGGATCTTCTTCACGCGCTTCTGTACGGCAAGGTACTCCAGGATGCGTTCCTTGACCTCTTCCAGGCCATAGTGGTCGGCATCGAGGATTTCCTCGGCCTTGGCCAGGTCCAGGCGTACCTTGCTCTGGGCCTTCCACGGCACCTGTACGAGCCAGTCCAGGTAGGAGCGCACCACGGTCGCCTCGGCGGACATCGGCGACATCTGCTTGAGCTTGTTCAGCTCGGCCTGGGCCTTGGCCAGGGCGTCCTTGGGCAGGCCGGCGGCTTCGATGCGCTTTTTCAGCTCCTCGACTTCGTTGTGGCCTTCGTCGCCATCGCCGAGTTCTTTCTGAATGGCCTTCATCTGCTCGTTCAGGTAGTACTCGCGCTGGCTGCGCTCCATCTGCTTCTTGACCCGGCCACGGATACGCTTCTCGACCTGCAGCAAGTCGATCTCGGCGTCCAGCAGCGCCAGAACGTGCTCGACCCGGGTCGGCAGGTCGACGATCTCGAGGATCTCCTGTTTCTGCTCGATCTTCAGCGCCATGTGGGCCGCCATGGTATCGACCAGGCGCCCCGGCTCCTCGATGCTATTGAGCGAGGACAGGACTTCAGCCGGGACCTTCTTGCCCAGCTGGACATACTGCTCGAATTGCGACAGCAACGTGCGCACGAAGACTTCCGACTCGCGCTCGGCAGCTTCCGCTTCATCGATCAGGGACACTTCGGCACGGACGTGCCCTTGGGTTTCGGTAAAACGCTCTACCGCACCGCGCTGCTCGCCCTCGACCAACACCTTGACGGTACCATCGGGAAGCTTGAGCAATTGCAGGACGGTGGCGATGGTACCGACGCGGTACAGGGCGTCTTCGCCTGGATCGTCATCGGCAGGATTCTTCTGGGCCAGCAGCAGAATCTGCTTTTCGCCCGTCATCGCGGCCTCGAGGGCTTCGATGGACTTCTCGCGCCCCACGAACAGTGGGATGACCATGTGCGGATAGACAACGACATCGCGCAATGGCAAGAGAGGCAAGTCGAGGGTGGTCTTCATGATTTCGCCTCTACAGCGGCCCTTAATGGCCGGAAACCGGTGGAAATGATGCTTGGACCTAATGTGGGGGCAGGTCTGCAAAAATACAAGCGCTGAGATCGGAAAAGCAGAAAGGGGCCCGTAGGCCCCTTTCTTGCGCGCTTGGCTTAGCCGACTCAGGCGTCGGGTGCGGCCTTGGCTTGCGGCTCGCTGTTTTCGTAGATCAGCAGCGGCTGCGACGTGCCATCGATGACGCTCTCGTCGATCACCACCTTGCTGACATCCTTCTGCGAAGGGATCTCGTACATGGTGTCGAGCAACACACCCTCGAGGATCGAACGCAGGCCACGGGCGCCGGTCTTGCGCTCCAGAGCCTTGCGTGCAACGGCCTTGAGCGCGTCGCTGCGGAACTCCAGGTCCACGTCTTCCATCTCGAACAGCTTGGCATACTGCTTGGTCAAGGCGTTCTTCGGCTCGGTGAGGATCTGCATCAGCGCCGCCTCGTCCAGCTCGTCGAGGGTCGCCAGCACCGGCAGACGGCCGACGAATTCCGGAATCAGCCCGAACTTGACCAGATCGTCCGGCTCGACCTCACGCAGGGACTCGCCGACTTTCTTGCCTTCCTGCTTGCTGCGCACTTCGGCGCCAAAACCGATGCCACCCTTGGTGGAGCGATTCTGGATGACCTTTTCCAGGCCCGAGAATGCACCACCGCAAATGAACAGGATATTGCGGGTATCGACCTGCAGGAATTCCTGTTGCGGGTGCTTACGCCCGCCCTGCGGCGGTACGGAGGCCACGGTGCCCTCGATCAGCTTCAACAGCGCCTGCTGCACACCCTCGCCCGAGACGTCACGGGTGATGGATGGGTTGTCCGACTTGCGCGAGATCTTGTCGATCTCGTCGATGTAGACAATGCCCATCTGGGCCTTTTCCACGTCGTAGTCGCACTTTTGCAGCAGTTTCTGAATGATGTTCTCGACGTCCTCACCCACATAACCGGCTTCGGTCAGGGTGGTGGCGTCGGCAATGGTGAACGGTACGTTCAACAGGCGTGCCAAGGTTTCGGCGAGCAAGGTCTTGCCCGAGCCGGTAGGCCCGATCAGCAGGATGTTGCTCTTGCCGAGTTCGACTTCGTCGCCCTTCTTGTCACGCTGGTTCAGGCGCTTGTAGTGGTTGTACACCGCTACGGACAGCACCTTCTTCGCGCGCTCCTGGCCAATGACGTACTGGTCCAGGATGCCGCTGATTTCTTTCGGCGATGGCAATTTGTGCGCGTTGCTTTCGGCCTGAGCTTCCTGCACCTCCTCACGGATGATGTCGTTGCACAGGTCGACGCACTCGTCGCAGATAAATACCGAGGGCCCGGCAATCAATTTGCGCACTTCGTGCTGGCTTTTGCCGCAGAAGGAGCAATAGAGCAATTTGCCGCTGTCCTCGCCGTTACGGGTGTCAGTCATTCGATCGATCCAATCCGGTAGGCATGAAACACAAGATGAAGGCAATTGCGGGCTTTTTCAAGTCCGCAGGTAGGCGCTTTCAGCGCCCACCCGCTCTGGCACCTTGGTTCAGGACGCCAGTTGCCGCTTGTCGTAGACCGAGTCGATCAGGCCGTACTCGGCCGCGCGCGCAGCGCTCATGAAGTTGTCGCGTTCGGTGTCGCGCTTGATGGTTTCCAGGTCCTGGCCGGTGTGGTAGGCCAAGAGCTCGTTCAGGCGCGCCTTGATGTTGAGGATTTCCTGGGCATGGATCTCGATATCGGTCGCCTGGCCCTGGAAGCCGCCCAGCGGTTGGTGAATCATCACGCGCGAGTTCGGCAGGCAGTGGCGCTTGCCAGCGGCACCGGCCGCGAGCAGGAAGGCACCCATGCTGCAGGCCTGGCCGATGCAGATGGTCGAGACGTCCGGCTTGATGAACTGCATGGTGTCGTAGATCGACATGCCCGCAGTCACCGAGCCACCCGGCGAATTGATGTACAGATGGATATCCTTGTCCGGGTTTTCCGCTTCAAGGAACAGCAGTTGTGCCACCACCAGGTTGGCCATGTAGTCCTCTACGGGGCCAACCAGGAAAATCACTCGCTCCTTCAACAGGCGGGAGTAGATGTCGTAGGCGCGCTCGCCACGGGCGGACTGCTCGATAACCATCGGGACCAGGCCGCCCGCGGCCTGGATGTCGGAGCTCTGCTGAATATAAGAATTGCGGGACATGTCCTGCACTCACTCCCAAATAGTCATGGCTTGAATACGCACAAGCCAGCTCGAAGGCTGGCTTGTGGGGGTTTCCTACGAGAGAAGACCTATCACTCAGCGGCGGCAGGTGCCTGTGCTGGCTTGACAGCTTCTTCGTACGAGACCGACTTGTCGGTCACAGTCGCTTTCTGCAGGACAGTATCTACAACTTGTTCTTCCAGCACAACCGAACGGACTTCGTTCATCTGCTGGTCGTTCTTGTAGTACCAGGCGATGACCTGTTCTGGCTCCTGGTAGGCCGAGGCCATTTCCTCGATCATTTCGCGGACCTTGGCTTCGTCCGGCTTGAGCTCGAACTGCTTGACCACTTCGGCGACGATCAGGCCCAGGACCACGCGACGCTTGGCCTGCTCTTCGAACAGTTCGGCCGGCAGTTGCTCAGGCTTGATATTGCCACCGAACTGCTGGACAGCCTGCACGCGCAGACGGTTGACTTCGTTTTCCAGCAGGGCTTTCGGCACGTCGACCGGGTTGGCGGCCAGCAGACCGTCCATGACCTGGTTCTTGACCTTGGCCTTGATGGCCTGGCGCAGCTCACGCTCCATGTTCTTGCGAACTTCGGCGCGGAAACCTTCCAGGGTCGATTCCTTGATGCCGAACTGGGCGAAGAAATCTTCGTTCAGCTCAGGCAGCTGAGGAGCCGAGACGCTGTTGACGGTGATGGTGAACTCGGCGGCCTTGCCGGCCAGGTCCAGGTTCTGGTAGTCCTCAGGGAAGGTCACGTTGACAACGCGCTCTTCGCCTGCCTTGGCGCCTACCAGGCCGTCTTCGAAGCCCGGGATCATGCGGCCGGAGCCCAGCACCAGCTGGGTGCCCTTGGCCGAACCGCCGGCGAAGGCTTCACCGTCGATCTTGCCGACGAAATCGATGTTGACCTGGTCGTCGTTCTGCGCGGCGCGCTCGACGGCCTCGAAGCGCACGTTCTGCTTGCGCAGCACTTCGAGCATGTTGTCCAGGTCGGCGTCAGCCACTTCGGCGCTCAGGCGCTCGACGTTGATCGACTCCAGGCCGCCAACGGTGAATTCCGGGAAGACTTCGAAGATCGCGACGAATTCCAGGTCCTTGCCCTTTTCGAAGGACTTCGGCTCGACGGCAGGGGCGCCGGCCGGGTTCAGCTTCTGCTCGACCACGGCTTCGTAGAAGGAAGCCTGGACCAGGTCACCGAAGGCTTCCTGGCGGGCTGCGTCTTCATAACGCTGACGGATCACGCTCATCGGCACTTTGCCAGGACGGAAGCCTGGAACCTTGGCGCGACGGGCAGTCTGTTGCAGACGCTTGTTGACTTCGTTCTCGACGCGCTCGGCCGGAACGGCGATGGTCATGCGACGCTCGAGAGCGGAAGTGTTTTCAACAGAAACTTGCATGGATATTCCTCGTTGCACAGACGTTAGCCGGCGATTGCCCGACTCCAGAATCAAGGGCAAGCATTCTAGTGACTCACGCACCAGAAGTCACCCCACCCTGGACGACGGGAAAGCACGCCGGTCGATTTCCTTGAAAGGCCCAGGCGGCGTGCCGTCGGGCGCTTTGCGGTTCGGTACTGCGCGGCGGTAATCGCACCTCGCGCAGGCTGTAAAAACTTGTTAAACAAATGCAGCTATATAAAAGCCGGCACTTATTGGTCATCGATCTCGTTGAACTGGCAGTACTCCTCCCAGCTCATGCCCAGTGCCTCGGCAACCTCACGGTGCACCTCAAGGCGCATGGCCTGCAATTGCTCGGGGTTCTCAGCGATCAGCTGCAAGGCCAGCTCCCAGGGTTCGACCCCCTGCTCATCGGCCGCATCTTCGAACGCCCACTGGATCTGCTGGGCCTGCTCGCGCTCATCCAGCCCGCGGATCTCCTCGAGCAACTGCGGGTTGGCTTGCGCAAAGCGTTGCAATGCCAGGGCCTGGCGGGCTTCTTTTGCAATCATGGCGATTCCTCTGCCGACCCCTTGGCCGGTGTTTCAACCGACTGAAATCTATCAGCTTTTATTGGGGCGCCACCAGTGGATTGCAAGCTAGCTGGCAGAGCGAGGGGGCGTCGCCGATACGCGCGCACAAAAAAAGCCGCTCTAGGCGGCTTTTTCTGGGCGTTTCGCGCAATGGGCGAAACTATGGATGGTGCGGACGAAGAGACTCGAACTCTTACAGCTTGCGCCGCTGGAACCTAAATCCAGTGTGTCTACCAATTTCACCACGTCCGCGTGGAGCACTTAAAGCAAAGGCGCCAGATTATACAATCAAGGCGCCTTCGAGAATATGGGGTGGACGATGGGAATCGAACCCACGACAACTGGAATCACAATCCAGCGCTCTACCAACTGAGCTACGCCCACCATATTGCGGTATTGCGTTACTTGCTGTGCCAAAGCTGCCTAATGGCGCACCCGGCAGGACTCGAACCTGCGACCATCCGCTTAGAAGGCGGATGCTCTATCCAGCTGAGCTACGGGCGCATATTCAATCTGCTTTCTGTTACGATTGCAAATCAACTTTTCAGCCGTACCGAACAAGCTAACAAATCCGCTTATTCTGCCTGACCTTGCTAACCAGTGCTAGGCTCTGCCCGACAAGTGCGACGAATGTTATAGACGAGCCGGCAGGTCGTCAACACTTTTTTCAAAAAAATTTAGTTTATTTAAGGGGTTAGAGGATTTGGCCGACCACCCGCCTTTGCCCTCGGGCCGTGTCGTGCGAGAATGCGCCCTCATTTATGTTCCCTTCTCGATGGTTAATCACGCGTCTATGACTGCACACCTAATCGATGGCAAGGCGATCGCCGCCAACCTGCGCCAGCAGATCGCTCAACGTGTCGTGGAGCGTCGCCAGCAAGGCCTGCGTACGCCGGGCCTGGCGGTGATCCTGGTCGGCACCGACCCCGCCTCCCAAGTCTATGTCTCGCACAAGCGCAAGGACTGCGAAGAGGTCGGCTTCATTTCCCAGGCCTACGACCTGCCCAGCGAGACCACGCAGCAAGCCCTGACCGACCTGATCGACCGCCTCAACGACGACCCGGCCGTCGACGGCATCCTCTTGCAGCTCCCCCTGCCGGAACACCTGGATGCCTCGCTGTTGCTCGAGCGCATTCGTCCGGACAAGGACGTCGACGGCTTCCACCCCTACAATATCGGCCGCCTGGCCCAGCGCATCCCGTTGCTGCGCCCGTGCACCCCGAAGGGCATCATGACCCTGCTCGAGAGCACCGGCCAGGACCTGTACGGCATGAACGCAGTGATCGTCGGCGCCTCCAATATCGTCGGCCGTCCCATGGCCATGGAGTTGCTGCTGGGCGGTTGCACGGTCACCGTCTGCCACCGCTTCACCCAGGACCTGGCCGGCCATGTGGGCCGTGCCGACCTGGTGGTGGTCGCTGCCGGCAAGCCGGGCCTGGTCAAGGGTGAGTGGATCAAGGAAGGTGCGATCGTCATCGACGTCGGCATCAACCGCCAGGAAGATGGCAAGCTGGTCGGCGATGTGGTCTTCGAGACCGCCCTGCCCCGCGCGGGCTGGATCACGCCGGTCCCAGGCGGTGTCGGCCCGATGACCCGGGCCTGCCTGCTGGAAAACACGCTCTACGCAGCCGAAGAGCTGCACAAGTAAGGCGATTGGCCGCTTGCCGGCCTTGTTACGCGGCACAAGGCCGCTCCCGCATGGGCTTACGCGCCCTATGTCGGAGCGGACTTGTGCCGCGAAAGGGCTGTACAGTAGCCCCAACAATCCCTGCGGTATCTATCTAACCCAACCGCCCTCCTCCCTCTCACTAGGCTCGCTGTTCCTTCCTCCGAGGTCCAGCCATGAGCACTTCCCATCTCGCATTCATCGACACCCGCATGCCCCGTTGGCTGAAAGCCGCCACACCGGCGCAGCGCCAGCAACTGGAACAAGTGGTCCGCGACAGCCATCGCGCCACCCGACACGTCCAACGAGTATTGGCGCAGGTGCAGCCGATCGAGGCTTTCTGCCGCCCGCTGCTGGACGATGCGATGGGTCATTGGTTCGACGACCGTGAGCTGCCCACCGTCGAAAAAGGGTGGCTGCGTACCAGCCGTGACAAAGGCGGCCAATCCTGGCTAGAGGCGGCCTTGCAGAATTTCGACAGCGACGCCCAGGTCGAACTGTACTTTTCCAGCACTGACCAGGCCCCAATGCAACTGGACAGCACCCGGTTCGTGAAAGGCGTGCGCAACCTCGACCTGGGGCAGCGATACCGCAATCACCTCTGCGACCATGTCGCCACAGCGGACTTTCACAGGCTGTTGCGCGAGCAGGACCGCGCAGCCTTCGCTGCCGATACGCTCCACGCCCAATTGCAGGGGCATATCGACGCCCATGGGCGTGCGCTGGCCGATGCCGCCCGGGCGGGCGATCGTTTTCTGCTCGATGAGGAAGGCAAACCTGCCCCGTTGGCGTGCAGCTACCTGACCCTCTTCGAAATACCGCTCAATGGCCCGCTGCTGATCCGCCGGGAGCCACTGGAGGACATCGAGCCCTGCCTTCTCTACCTGCCTGGGCACCCGCGTCAGCCGTTGCGTCAATACCCTTCGCTGAAGGCTGCCGGTAAAGCCCTGACACGATTGCTCTGGAAAGACAGCGAGCGGGCGTTCTTCAGCCGTTACACAAGCCATACCCAACGCCCGGCGCTCGCCTTCCGGCTGCGCAAGGCGCTGTACCCCTACTACCCCTACGCCAGCGTGCAGACCATTCCCCCCGTGATCGAGGAAGGCGACACCTTCAGCTGGCTCAAGCGCATGTTCCCCAGCCCTCGCGACCTCTGGCAGGCGACGCTGGACAAGAATGCACGCTTACCTTTGGCGGCCACGCGCTGGTCGGATGACTGTTTCACGGCACGCGCACGTATCCAGGTCCAACGTATGCTCGCCGATGCGGCCGCCATCGCCGTGCCGGTCGCGCAACGGGATGCCGCGGCCCAGCTCGAACACCTCGAACAGTGGCTCAGCGTGGGCCTGTCGGTGCTGAATGTGGCCGGTTTCTTCGTGCCGGGGCTGGGTGAACTCATGTTGGTGGTGGGCGGCGCTCAGTTGGTCGATGAGTTCCTCGAAGGTGTGCATGCCGCCAATGAGGGTGATGCAGATGCGGCGATCGGACACCTGTTCGAGGTGTTCGAGAACCTCGCCCAAGTGGCGGCGCTGAGTGCGGCAGTCCATTTCAGCCTGCCCGAAGGCGCCTTGCACGATTGGCACAGGATCGGACACGGCGACGAGCAACGACTCTGGCATGGCGGCCTTGAACCCTTTGCCAGGCCCCGCCCGACGCAGGCCGCACCGCGCGACGGCCTCTATGCATGGCGGTCGCGCCAATGGCTGGCGCGGGAGGGCCACAGCTATCCGGTCGAACCTGCGCCGGATGGTCAATGGCGATTGGCCCGGGCGGCCGGGCATCGCCATCAACCCATGCTACGAGGCACCATGGAAGGGCCCTGGGTACTGGACCATGAACGCCCCCTGTCCTGGTCGAGGGATCAATTGCTCCGACGCCTGGGCCCGATCGCTGCCGACCTGGATACAAGTGCCCTCGCCCAGGCCTTGCGTTGCAGCGGCTACGACGATGCCACCTTGCGCCAGGTGTTCACCGATCGTCTGCCGTTGCCCGCCTTGCTGCTCGACAGCCTCGAAGCATTTGGCGCTGACCACGCCGTGCCTGCTGGTCGCCCTGGCGAGGCACTGCTGATGCGGGATTTCCCTGCACTGGGCCGCCATGCGCGTCGCGAAATCCTCGACCGGGCGCAATCTCGAGACCTGCGAGCGCTGCAACGCACCGGCCGCCTGCCGCTGTCCTTGAGCGAAACGGCACGGCTGTACTTGCGTGAGGCTCGCATCAATCGCGCCTTGGTGGGTTTCTACCGCGCCAACGGCGCCATGGCCGACCGCGACATGTTGGTCTTGGCAGCACTCCAGCGCCTGTCTGGCTGGACCGGAGAAATCCACCTGCAATTGCACGCCGAGCGTGTCAACGGCCAGTTGCTGGGCGAGACAGGCCAAGCGGGTACTTCGACCAGGACCCTGGTGCGTCTGGACAGCGGCTATCAGCCCTTGGATCAGAACGCAGAGGCGCTATCCGGCCCTACAAACCTGTTCCAGGCCATCCTCCAGGCCTTGCCCGACAGCGAACGTGATGCGCTCGGCATTAACATCCATGAACCCGATGCCCTGCGCGACCGGTTGCTCGAGCGGTTGACCGAGGATCGCCAGCAGGCCGCGCGCGATTTGGGCCTATCTCCAGTTCGCCCGATGTACCGCCTGCCGACACGCCTGCCCGGCGACCAACGCATCGGCTATCGGCTGAGCGGTCGAGGCCAGGGTTTGCAGACGCCGGATGAAGTGTTCGACCAACTGTTTCCCGCCAATCTGGACAATGACCGGGAAAACCTGCGTACCCGCCTGCGCCAGCAGGCTGGTAACGACCCTGTCGCCTTCAGCCAACTGATGCACGAGCTCCAGCAACAGTACCGCCAGCTCGACGGGGCATTGCAAGCCTGGGTCCAGGATACGCAAGCGGTGGCCGCTGACCGGGTCGAGCAGCAGCGCGCCGCACGTCAGGCCCTGGCAGAACGGGTCCGCCAGGCATGGCGGCGGGAAAACAACCATCCCAACGGCGGCCTGGACCAGGTGAGTCTGAGTCTCGATGGCGAACATGTCGGCGCCCTGCCAACCCTTGGCGTGCAATTGCCTTACGTGCACCAACTCACCATCACCGGCCTGTGGCGCGCAGGCAATGAAAGCCTCGGTGCATTTCTGACAGCGTTCCCCGGGGTGCGAGAACTGGAACTCACCGAAAATGGCCTGACCCTGCTGCCGACACAGCTGGGCGAACTGGAGCAGCTGAGGTCGTTGGACCTGTCGGAAAACAACCTGGACATGAACAGCGAGTCCAACCTGGCGATCTTGTGCCGCCTGACGCGCCTGCACGCCCTGAACCTCACCGCTGCGGTCGCTGACCTGCCGGCAACCGCCCTGGAGCGTCTGGCGCAACTTACGCAGCTACGCGCGCTGCAAGCGGAAATGAATGAACTGTTGTTCGAGGAGCAACACTTCCGGGCGCTGCAGCGCTGGCCAGCCCTGGAGGAGTTGAGCCTGGGCCAGAACGACATCACCCTGACCCCGGCCTCTCGCGCCGCACTGGCCGGCCTCGACCGACTGCGCATCCTGTTTCTCCACGATAACCCCTTGGACCTTGAGCCCGACCTCACCGGCTGGACCCACCTGCAACGGCTCGACCTGGAACGCACCGGCATCGCCCATTGGCCGGTCGGGCTGCCAGAGCTGATGAACCAACAGCCCCTGGTACTGCGCGCCGTGGACCTCAGCAACAACCAACTGCACGACGCCCCCGCACTACAACACACGACCTTCGCGGCGGCGATAAGGGCGCGCGAAGCCGGCATGTACCATTCGTTCCAGAGCAACCCGTTCGATGCCCTTGCCCTGCAGCGTTTGAATGACGCAGGCCTGCCCACGGCGCCCCAAGCCAATGTGCTTGGCTGGCTGACCGATTTTCCAGAACCTCTGCGCGCGCATATTTCCGATACATTCGAAGCGCCTGAATGGCAGCCTCTGTACGACCTGTTCCATCGCCTAGAAGACACCCAGGACTACCACAACAGCCCAGGCACCATGCGCCGGCGCATGCAAACGATCCTCGAACAACTGACCGCCCGAGAGCAAGCAGTGGGTAACGAACGCTGGGGCCAGGCCCAAGTGCAGGAACATGTGATCGGGCTGATCAACGAAGCCGCCCAAGGTTGCGTCGACCAGGCTACGCTTTTGTTCCAGCAGGTCGAGACCGAAGTGCTGGTATGGCAGCAAGTCCTGCAGGCGGCCCCGGACGAGGCCAGCGAATCGATGGCCGTGGTCATCGTCAGTTCCCTGCTGCGCCAGCGCCTGCTCGATGAGCGCATTGGCAAGGTCTATGACGCCCGCGTCGCCAGGCGCAGGGCGCTGCTCGAAGGCACCGCCGCGGACGAAGCCCCGCCGCTGCAGGCCGAGGATGACATCAGCGACGCGCAGCTGAGCGAACCGACCTTCCTGCTCGATGAACTGGAAATGGCCTTGCATGCCAGGATGCGACTACTGCAACGCCTGGGGCTGCCCCCCCAACCCAGCGAAATCAGCTTCGATTACCTGGCGCGCCTGAGCCCGGCCACCCTGGAGCGCCTGGCCCAAGGGATAGAAGCGCAAGCCACCGCTCAAGCCATCGTTCAATGGGCCGGCGAACAGCCATTCTGGCAAGCCTGGCTGCAGCGCCTGCATCCCGAGGATTTCAGGCGCCTGGGCGATGCCTGGAACGGCGCCAGTGTGTATTTCGATGCACTGAGTGAAGCAGGCGAAGTCAGCGCCTATGAAGGCCCTGCGGTACCGGACGCCTTCATCGAAGCCCTGCAACGGGAACGTCCCGATGTCCCCTGGCGGCGCGACGGCATCCTGCAGCGCATCGACCTGGTCTCGAACCGCTATCGCAACGAAGATGCCCTTTATCGTCGGGCCGGTGAACTGCTCCTGGCGACGCGCCATGAAGCCGATGCGGCCTTGCTTCGCCAACTCACCGAGGCCATGGCCGAGGCTTATCTGCCGCGCCAGTGACGCCCCGGCGTTGCGCGCCCCCCCCTCGCAGGGCAAGCCTGCCCACGCTCGCCCCTGTGATCCAGCACGATCACTGGGGAAGCGGCGGCCCGACTTGTCCCGCCATCAAAGGAGAAGCCTTTGCCATCACCCCCCGCAATGGCAGGGCCAACCTGCCGTTCCCTGGACGCGACCCAACTGGTCAGACCGGTAAGGCCAAAATTGCTTGCAAAATGTAAAAAATCGGCGTTTTATGAACGGGCGCTGAACAAACCGGTAAGACCACAATAATTAAGTCCTGCGCTCTTTCGCCCTCGCCGGCACCGAAGCAAGGACACCGACCAGAGATCCCTCCCATGCTCAAATGGTGCTCGCGTTCGATCTTCCTCCAAGTGGTGCTGGGCCTTGCCCTCGGCATCGCCTGCGGCCTCAGCTTCCCCGAAGTGTCCTTGCAGCTCAAACCCCTGGGTGACGGGTTCATCAAGCTGATCAAGATGCTCATCGGCCTGATCGTGTTCTGTGTGGTGGTCAGTGGCATTTCCGGCGCTGGCGACCTGAAGAAGGTCGGGCGCATCGGCCTGAAATCGGTGATCTACTTCGAAGTACTGACCACCATCGCCCTGGTGATCGGCCTGGTGTTCGCCTTCACCAGCGGCATCGGCAGCGGCGCCAATATCCATCTGGACCAACTCTCCAGCGCCGACGCCAGCAGCCTGGCCGAACGCGGCCAGCACATCCACGGCGCCACGGCGTTCTTCATGGACCTGATCCCCACCTCCGTGATCGGCGCCTTCGCTGACAACAATATTCTCCAGGTCCTGCTGTTCTCGGTGCTGTTCGGCAGTGCCCTGAACCTGGTGGGTGAATCGGCGTCCGGCATCTCGCGGCTTATCAACGAGCTCAGCCATGTGGTGTTCCGCATCATGGGCATGATCGTGCGCCTGGCACCGCTGGGCGTATTCGGCGCCATTGCCTTCACCACCAGCAAGTACGGCCTGGAGTCGCTGCAGCACTTGGGCGGCCTGGTGGCGCTCTTCTATCTGACCTGCGCAGGCTTCGTGCTGATCATCCTGGGTACCGTGATGCGTCTGTCGGGCTTGAAGCTGCTGCCGTTCATCAAGTACCTGCGTGAAGAACTGACCATCGTCCTGGGCACCGCCTCCTCCGACGCCGTGTTGCCGCAGATCATGCGCAAGCTCGAACACCTGGGCATCGGCAGCTCCACCGTGGGCCTGGTGATCCCTACCGGTTACTCGTTCAACCTCGATGGCTTCTCGATCTACCTGACCCTGGCCATCGTCTTCATCGCCAACGCCACCGGTACGCCGCTGGCCATGACCGACCTGCTGACTATCCTGCTGGTGTCGCTGGTGACTTCCAAGGGTGCCCATGGCATCCCAGGCTCGGCCCTGGTGATCCTGGCCGCCACCCTGACCGCGGTACCGGCTATTCCGGTGGTAGGCCTGGTGCTGGTGCTGGCCGTGGACTGGTTCATGGGCATCGGCCGGGCGCTGACCAACCTGATCGGCAACTGCGTGGCCACCGTGGCGATCGCCCGCTGGGAAAAGGACATCGACATGGAGCGGGCGAACAACGTGCTGTCCGGCAAGCCGGGCTTCACCACCACGCCTCGCAAACAACCGCCCCAGGCCCATCAACAGGAATTCTGAAATATCCGCAGCCGGCGCGATGCGTCGGCTGCACTGCACACGCTGTAATTTGTAACCATGGAGCGAACCGTGATCAGCTCATCAACCGTCGTCAACTCAGTGGTGGAAAAACTCCGCCAGGCCCTGGCCAGCGGCCAGTGGCGCAGCGGCGAAATGCTGCCCGGCCAGCGTGAGCTGGCAGAACAACTGGGGATCAGCCGTCCCAGCCTGCGCGAAGCGGTGACCGTGCTGGAAACCCTGGGCCTGGTGCGCTCGATGCCGGGCAAGGGCGTGCTGGTGCTCGACATGGAGGCCGCTGCCCAGGAACCGGCCGTCGAGACCGTCGCCACAGCCAGCCTGGCCGACGTGCTGGAGCTGCGCTATACCCTCGAGCCGTTCATCGTCGGGCTGGTCGCCCAATCGGCCAACAGCCAGGACATCGGCCAACTGCGCCTGACCCTGATGGACATGCGCGAAGCGCTGGAGGCCGGCGACAGCGAGGCCGGGGTCAATGCCTATATCGCCTTCCACGAGGCGCTGTTCGGCCTGACCACCAACCCGATCTTCCAGAGCGTGGTGCAACAGACCGGCAATGCCCTCAAGCAGAGCACCGAGATGCTGCGCAATTCGCCCGAACACCTGGCCGCTCGGCTGAAGGAAAACGAAGCGGTGGTGCGTGCCATCCGCGACAAGAACAGCGCCCAGGCCAGTGCCCAGATGCGCCGGCATATCCTCGAGGAAGGCCAGCGCATGGGCATCGAACTGAACATTCCCGATGAGCATTCGGGTCAATGACCCAAGGAGCGCGACCATGACCGCCTGTGCCCACGCCTCCCCTCGCCTGCCTGCCCTGCTCGCCAGCGGCGAGACCCGCCTTTCGGCCGAGCAGATCTACCCCCGCCTGTTCGATGCCATTCTCGAGCAACGCCTGCCTCCGGGCAGCGCCCTGCCCGAGCAGGCCCTGGGCAATGCCTTCGGCGTCAGCCGCACGGTGATCCGCCGGGTGTTGGGACGCCTGTCGGACCAGCAGGTGGTGGTCCAGCGTCCCAGCCACACCGCGCACCTGGCCACCCCTGACCCGCAACAGGCCCGCCAGGTACTCAGCGCCCGACGCCTGGCCGAGACCACGCTGATCAGCCTGGCCACCCAACGCGCACGCCCGGCGCAGATCCGTCAATTACGCCAATTGGTCGAGCGCGAGCGCCTTCACCATGAACGCGGCGAGCGCTGCACGGCAATCCGCCTGGGTGGCGAGTTCCACCTCAAGCTCGCGCAGATGGCCGCCAACGCGCCCCTGGCCCGCTTTCTCAATGGCCTGGTGCCGATGACGTCGCTCATCATCGCCCGCTACGAATCCCCCTGCTGCGACCATTGCGCCTGGCAGGAACACGCGGCGATCATCGATGCCGTGGAAAACGGCGACGTGGATGCCGCGCTGGCGCTGATGCATGACCATCTGGATCATCTGGAGGCCAAGCTGGACCTGGATCAGGGTACAGGTGCATAGGCCCTGTGGGAGCGGGAACATCGTGCCTATACTCGGATAACCGCTCCCTCTCTACCCAGGAAGGCCAGCCGCGTGAACCGGCGCATCCTGCTTCTGCTGTTCTGCCTGTCGCTGGCCCTGGCCGGGTGCGCCGGCAAGCGCCCGCCTGCCCCGCCGCCACCGGCGGTCCTTACGCCAGCTATCTGGCAACGCATCGATCAAGACCTGATCGAGGCATCGGTAGCCGCCACCGGTTCGGCCAACGACTATGCCCGGCGCTCCATGCGGGTATGGAAGGACCAGGTGCAACAGCGCACCGAAAGCGACTTCATCCCATGGTTCACTGGCTACTGGACCCAGCAGTGGCTGACGCTCAAGGTGGCCTGGTACAAGATGAACAGCGGCGATGGCGCCGAGCCGCCCGAACGGCGCCTGGCGCTGTACCTGCAGGAACAGTATCACCGTCGGGTGATCGAACCTGTGGCCGAGCAGATCAACCCCGAAGGGATCCGTGACCGCGCCAGCGAACTGTACCTGCAACTGTTCGGCCAGCAATTGCCCACCATCATCCAGCGCTACAACGCCCCACCCGACCAGGTCAGCCAGCGGCTCAACCGCATCAGAATCATCGCCCTGGGCCCGCCAGCGGCACGGGACGCCACGCTCTATCAATTGCTCAGGGCCAAGTCCCTGGACCAGCAACCGGCTTGGCAGGCCCTGCGCCAACACCTGCACCGGCAGGCCGCCAAAGCCCCCGGACAGACCCAGGCCGGGCTATCGTCGGTGGCCAACCGGGCCAGTGAAAAGCTCGGCTCCACCTTGGCGCCCCGCGGCATCGCCAGTGCCGTCGCAGCGGCCGTGGGCAAGGCCGCCGGGACGCTGATCTCGGTCGCTGTGGCGGGGTACGGCATGGTCACCCATGATCAGGAACACCCGCAGATGGTCGAACAATTGCGGGTGATCCTGAATGTGGCACTGAACGAAGAATGGCAGGACCTGATGGAGAACCGCCAGAGCGGCGCGATGTCGGGTGTCTACTACCTGTCGGGGCAAGTCGAGGACAGCCTGCTGGGCAGCCAGCCGAAGCCGGAGGAGCAGGTGCAGGAGCCGCTGTTGATCCGTTTGCCGCCCTGACGCCATCGCGGGGCAAGCCCGCTCCCACAAAGGGCGTGCAAACTCAAATAGTGATGCGTTTTTCTGTGGGAGCGGGCTTGCCCCGCGATAGCACCCGACCCGCCCCCTTCATTTCAGGCAGTCGCCATCGCCGACGTCGGCAAGCCGAAGATGCGGTCGAACGCCCAGTTGTAGACGAAGGTGTAGCACGGCACCAGGATGATGAACGCCAGGTCCACCAGGAACGCTTCCACCAGGGTCATGTCCAGCCACCAGGCGATCAGCGGGATCAAGTAGACCACCAAGGTCAACTGGAAACCGATGGCATGCCCAACACGCCGAGCCACGCTACGGCCACGCTTGGCCTGGCGGCTTTCCCACCATTCGAACAGGCTGTTGTAGATCAGGTTCCAGAGCATGGCGATGGTGGTGATCATCACCGCCAGCGGCCCGGTATGGGACGCTTGGGTGTCGGACAGGTACGCCAGCCCCAGGGTCGACATGCACAGGCCGATCAGTTCATAGAAGGTCACATAGACCAGTTTGCGTTTGAGTCCTTGCACAGCTTTCAATCTCTGGATGTTTCACGAAGGCAGCCAGAATGAATCAATCTTCTTGACAGAAAAAGTCAGCACCTTTCAGATTTATTGAAAGGAGGCCGATCCATGAATTTTTCCAGCGACAATATCCAGCTGTTTCTCGCCGTGCTCGACCGCGGGTCCTTTTCCGCCGCCGCACGGGCGTTGTCCCGCGTGCCTTCGGCCGTGAGCATGGCCATCGGCAATCTCGAGGCGGAACTGGGCTACCCACTGTTCGAACGCGGCGCGCGCGAGGCACGCCCAACGGCCCAGGCCCGAGCTCTGGAGCCCCATGCCCGACTGATCGCCGAACAGCTGGGTCTGTTGCAAGTCCATGCGTTGGAGCTCTCCCGAGGCCTCGAGAGCCGCCTGGCCATCGCCGTGGTGCCCGACATCGACCAAAGCCCCTTGCTCGCGGCCATTGCCGTGCTCGGCGAACGGCACCCACTGCTGGACATCGAACTGCTCAGCGCGCCCCAGGAGGAAGCCCTGCAATTGCTCGACGACGGTCGGGTCAGCCTGTGCCTGGCCTTCGCCGGCCTGCACGTGGACCCTCGGCGCAGTTTCCAGCACATCGCCATAGAGTCGCTGGTGGCCACCCTTTCACCGCACCACCCTGCGCTGGGCAACGGGCGTATCCATTATCTGGAAGACCTGTTCAACGTGCGCCAGGTCCTGGTCCGCAGCATCGACGTGCCGCTGTCCGACCCGCGCCCGCTGGTCGCGGCGACCCATTGGCGCAGCAACAGCCTGGACCTGGCTTTGCAAATGGTCGAGGCGGGCCTGGGCTGGGGCAACTTCCCCTTGTCCCGAGTGGCGCCACTGATCGAGGCCGGTCGCCTGGTGCGCCTGGACTTTCGCAATACCCAGAATGCCCTGGAGCTGCCGGTGCACGCCTTCTGGCTCAAGCAGCAGCCGCTGCACCTGGCAGCTCGGACCCTGGTGGAACTGTTGGCCCGTCATCCCTAGGCTCTGTCTGAAAAGCCTTGATACTTGGTCATGCCGCGTTGAAAACAGCCTCGGAATGCTCATTTACAACCCGTAAACTCCGCTTCCTCGGCTGTTTTCGCCTTGCCTGACCGGCGTCTCAAGACTTTTCAGACAGAGCCTAGTTTTTTCAATATTTTTCAAGACCGGCCGATAGCCTGGTGACAGGTATCGCCATGCGTGCCACGAGCGCGCGGCGTCCTCCCTTCACCGGCCCAAGGTCTCGAAACATGAACCTGAAATTCCGCCACAAGATCCTGCTCAGTGCCTGCGGCGTCGTTGTCCTGGCATTTGCCTTGTTCACCCTCTACAACGACTACCTGCAGCGCAACACCATCCGCCAGAACATCGAATCCTCCGTACGCCAGGCCGGGGCGCAGACCGCCGGCAGCGTGCAGAACTGGATGAGCGGGCGCATCCTGGTGCTTGAGAACCTTGCCCAGGACATCGCCCAGCAAGGTACCGGTGAAACCCTGTCCGGGCTGGTCGACCAGCCGTCGTACACCAACAACTTCCAGTTCACCTATTTCGGCCAGAACAACGGCGTGTTCACCCAGCGGCCGGACGCCAAGATGCCCGACGGCTATGACCCGCGCCAGCGGCCGTGGTACACCGCCGCCGTAACGGCCAACAAGACCCTGCTGACCCCGCCCTACCAGGCGTCGGTGGGCGGCCTGGTGGTGACCATCGCCATCCCGGTCAAGGCCAAGGCCAGCGGCGAACTGCTCGGCGTGGTCGGCGGCGACCTGAGCCTCAATACCCTGGTGGACATCATCAATGCCGTGGACTTCGGCGGCATCGGCCACGCCTTCCTCGCCGACCGTAACGGCCAGGTGATCGTCAGCCCCGACAAGGACCAGGTGATGAAGAACCTCAAGGACATCTACCCCGAT
>NZ_JBLUPY010000009.1:0-170953 GCF_048068215.1 Pseudomonas sp. NY15372 | reverse complement strand
GGTAGGCCTGCCAGACTTCCTGGTCCAGCAGGACATAGACATAACCCTGACGCAGGATGCGTGGCTGGTCCCCGTGCAGCGGGACGGCAGCGACTTCGGTGTTACGGGCCAGCGGGAGTGCTGTAGTGGCGCGGGGCCTGGGAGCGTAGGCGGTACGCAGCAGGAGGATGGGCAGGCCGCTTCGCTCGCAGGCGTTGCAGGTCCCGTTGGGATTGGGGATCGCCTGGCGCATGGCGGTGATGATGGATTTGCTGATGCTCATGGATAGCTCCGGCCGGTATAAAGGCGACAACTCGTTCCATGAGCGGGCTATTCATGGGATTCCTTGTCCTGTCACTGAGCTGAGCCTGTTCAAGACCCGCTCAAACGTTGGAAGCAGACAAGGACCATAAGGCGATGAACAATAGGCAGTCTTCCCCATAGCTTCCGAAGTCATCGTGGGAAATTTCGCTTTCTGAAAAGATGTGACGAGTGCATCCAGGATCTGCTCGTGGCAAAAGCAAAGCTGAGAGGGCCAATTCTCACACCCAAAAGCCGAAGAAAAAGACCGTCACAACACCGAGCCCCACGGCAATCGAACACCCTCCCAACGACAGCGCGGCCCGGCCATGCCGGTACCAGCCGTCATGACCCAGCTGTTGCGCCGGGGCGAGCAGGTTGCGCCAGCGCAGTTCAGTGTCGTGGAAGGCGTGCAGGTGCTCTGGGGCCGCGTCCAGCCAGCGACGGAAGTCGATGCGTTCGCTGGCGGTGGCTTCGGGATTTTGCAGGCGGACGTACCATTGGCCGGCGACGCGGGCCAAGGCATCGCCAGGCGCGCAGGTGACCTGCAGGGCCTGGTTCATGTGGCGTTCGATCGCCAGGAGGGGCAGGCCCAGGCGTTCGGCGATGGCGGCGAAGCCAAGTTGATCGAGGCGGTTGAGCAGGAAAACTTGCTGGATGCGCCGCGGCAGGCGCTTGAGCCGATGGAGCAGTACGTCTTCGGTAGCCGACTGGAGGCGAGGGGTGCCGTGTTCAAGGGGCAGCGGCAGGCGGGTCATGGACAGCTCCTTGCTCAACATGAGGGGAGGGGGCATCTTCCGTGATGCGCGAGCAGCATAATCTTAACGATAGTGATTCTCAAGTACTGTTCGCGCAAAACGTTGTTACAGTCGTTCACGAATGGATACGTCTTTGCTATCATCGCGGCCATCAAGCGGTAACCTTCTTCATTAGCCTGAAGAGCCAAAAAAAAGACCCGGCAAAAAGCCGGGTCAAAAACCGTGATTAGCCTGATGAGGAGATAATCTGAGAGTCCGACCTAAGGGCTTCCAGGTTATCCAGCGGGTCTCGCGACCAGCTGAGTGCAATAATAATCGTTATCATTTGCCAGTCAAATGAATTTCACCTTTCCCGGTAAAAAAATTTTACCGGTGCCCCTCCTGCTCCCCAGAAGCGGGGCTTTCGTTGCCGTTCGGCGATCACGGTCATCCTTTATTTCCCTTCTTGTCGTGCCACCTCCTCGTGCTCCAGCAGCGCCCGGGCCATGTCGACCATGTGCATCAGGGCGAACATCACTTCGCGCGTCATCCCCTGGAGTTGATGGGTGGCCGTTTCATGGGCGGTAGCCGAGGCGCAGCGCAACAGGGCCAGGGCGTGCTCGTGTGCCTGCTTGGCAGACACGCCGCTGTGCAGGGTCCAGATTCTGTTGTCCAGGTTGGGACGCTGCGGCGCGGGGTTGAGGTAGTAGTCGAGGGCGCGGCGGGCGGCTTCGCTGTCGAGATCTGTTTCTTCGTTTTTCGATGGTTTCATCCTGATACCTGCTCACAGTCACTACGGAGTGGTGAATACGGAGGATAGGTCAATATGTATTATTTATCTCAAGCAAGATAATTCAGGATGTGTATTGATGCGCTGGATACAGCCCGTATTGTTCTCGGCCATGGAAAACTGGAACGAATTTCTCGCGCGCTATAAGCGCGAACATGGCCTTAACCAACTAGAGCTTGCCGAACGCCTCGGGATGACCCAAGGCGGCGTGGGCCATTGGTTGCGTGGCACCCGCAGGCCGACCCTGGCGACGATCAATGAAAAATTGGAGAAGCTCGGGTTGGTCTACCTCAAGGCTCAGGTCATGGTGGTAGAGCGCGGCCTGTTGCGTGAGCCGGCCGGTGCCTATACCTCGGAGCGCTCCCCTTCACCCGAAGCGCTGCGTTATGCCAGTTTCCGCTTCCCGGTGCTGGCCTGGGCCGACTTGCAAGGGGCCTTGCCCGACGCTGTCGAAGAGTCCGAGCAGACCGACTACATGCCGGCCGGCAATGCATTCTGGTTGCCTGTCGAGAACGACTCGATGAACGCCGCAAGCGGTACGAGTGTGCCCCAGGGCATGCTCATTCTGGTGGACGCGGGCCTCGAGCCGATGCCGGGCAAACTGGTGATCGCCCGCCAGCCGGGCAAGGCGGCGGTTCTCAGGCAACTGATCGAGGAGGGTGGAGAGCGAATGCTCAGGCCGTTGAATACGCGGTATCCGACCGTTCTATGTGAAGACGGGTGCGAGTTTCTTGGGGTCGTTGTGCGGGTGCACGGCAAGTTCTAGATCGCCGGGCTGCTCCGCGGCCCAATCGCGTGCAAGCTCGCTCCCACAGGGGGCGGCGCTAGCCGCTTGTTCTCTGCGCGACAGCGCAGCCCAAAGGAGCAGGCTTGCCCCGCGATTGGGCCGCGCAGCGGCCCTTTGCATCATTCGGCCAGATCCACCAGCACCGCGCCCTCGCTGACCATATCCCCCTCCTGGCAGAACAGGGCCTTGACCGTGCCGCCGTGGGGGGCGCGGATGCTGTGCTCCATCTTCATCGCCTCCAGCACCACCAGCGCGGTACCGGCCTCGACCACTTGGCCCGGCTCCACCAATACCCGCACGATACTGCCGTTCATGGGCGCGCCCAAGCCACCCTGGTGGCTGTGGCTGGCTTCGGCTTCGGCGATCGGGTCGAAGACGCTCACGGCATGCATTTCCCCGTCCCATTGCAGGTACAGGGTGCCCTCACGGCGGATGGCCAGGTGTCGACGGCGCACGCCATCCACATCGTGGGACAGCTGCTCGCCGTCCAGGCGCCAGGTCGAGGGCGCGCTGTGTTCCAGCGCCACGGCCTGGTCCTGCCCGCCACTGGCCAGGTGCAGGCTGCTGTGTGCCGCCAGGCCCAGGCGCAAGCCGTCGCGCCGGGCCCAGGGCGAGGCGGGGTCGTCGTGGCGTTGGTGGGCGGGGCTCCCTTGCAGCCAGGCCTCGGCGGCCGCCTGCCAGAACGTGGCCGGCAGCGCGTTCGGTGCGGGCAGCAACTCGGCCTGGTAGCGCGGAATGAAACCGGTGTCCAGTTCCGCTGCGGCGAAGGCCGGGTGGGCGAGGATGCGGCGCAGGAAGGCGATGTTGGTCTTCAGCCCGCCGACGGCGAATTCGTCGAGCATGGCCAGCAGGCGCAGGCGGGCTTGCTCGCGGTCCTGGCCCCAGGCGATCAGTTTGCCCAGCATCGGGTCGTAGAAGGGCGAGACCCCATCACCCTCGCTGACCCCGCTGTCCACCCGGCGGCCCTCGCCGGGTGCCGATTCGCGGTACAGCGCCAAGGTGCCGGTGGCGGGCAGGAATTCGTTGGCCGGATCTTCCGCGTACAGGCGCACCTCGATGGCATGGCCGACCAGCGGCACCTGGTCCTGGGTGATCGGCAGCGGCTCACCGCAGGCCACGCGGATCTGCCAGGCCACCAGGTCCAGGCCGGTAATGGCCTCGGTGACCGGATGCTCCACCTGCAGGCGCGTGTTCATTTCCATGAAGAAGAACTCGCCACGGGCATCGAGCAGGAACTCGACGGTGCCCGCGCCGACGTAGCCGATGGCCTGGGCAGCGCGTACGGCGGCCTCGCCCATGGCCTTGCGCAGCTCGGTGGACAGCCCTGGGGCCGGGGCTTCCTCGACTACTTTCTGATGGCGGCGCTGGATCGAGCAGTCGCGCTCGTTGAGGTACAGGCAGTTCCCGTGTTGATCGGCGAACACCTGGATCTCCACATGGCGCGGCTTGAGCACGTACTTTTCCACCAGCATGCGCGCATCGCCGAACGACGACTGCGCCTCACGCTGCGCCGAGGCCAGGGCATCGGCCAACTGGCTTTCTTCCTCGACCACCTTCATGCCCTTGCCGCCACCACCGGCACTGGCCTTGAGCAGCACCGGGTAGCCGATGCGCTCGGCGGCGGCGCGGAAGGTCTCCAGGTCCTGGGCTTCACCGTGGTAGCCCGGTACCAGCGGCACGCCTGCTGCTTCCATCAGTGCCTTGGCCGCCGACTTGCTGCCCATGGCGTCGATGGCGCTGGCAGGCGGGCCGAGGAAGATCAGCCCGGCCTGTTCGATGGCGCGGGCGAAGCCTGCGTTCTCGGAGAGGAAGCCATAGCCTGGGTGGATGGCCTGGGCGCCGCTGGCCTTGGCTGCCGCCAGTAGCTTGTCGATCACCAGGTAGCTCTCGGCGGCCTTGGTGCCGCCCAGGTCGATGCGGATGTCGGCTTCGCGGCTGTGGCGGGCGTCGCGATCGGTGGCGCTGTGCACGGCCACCGTGGTCAGGCCCATGGCCTTGGCGGTGCGCATGACCCGGCAGGCGATCTCGCCACGGTTGGCGACCAGCAGGGTGGTCAGGGTGGGGCGGCTCATGGGCGCGGTTCCTTCTCGTTGGCTTGCCAGGCGGGGCGGCGTTTTTCCAAGAAGGCGCGCAGGCCCTCCTGGCCTTCGGGGCTGACACGGATGCGGGCGATGGTGTTCTCGCAGTAGCGGCGCAGCGCGGGGCTGAGTTCGCCGTCGTCCACTTCGCGCAGCAGGTCCTTGGTGGCACGCAAGGCCTGGGGGCTGTTCTGCAACAGGTTGTCTATCCAGGCTTGGACTTGGGTGTCGAGTTCGGCGGCCGGGTAGACCTCGGCCAGAAGGCCCAGCTCGTGGGCCCGCACGCCACTGAAACGTTCGGCGGTCAGGGCATAGCGACGCGCGGCGCGTTCGCCGATGGCCTTGACCACGAACGGACTGATCACTGCCGGGGCCAGGCCGATGCGCACTTCCGACAGGCACAGCTGGGCGTCCTCGGCGCCGATGGCCATGTCGCAGCAGCTGATCAGGCCCAGGGCTCCGCCGAAGGCTGCCCCTTGCACCACGGCCAAGGTCGGAGCCTTGAGCCGGTGCAGGGCATACATCAGCTCGCCCAGCTCATGGGCGTCGTCCAGGTTGGTGTTGAAATCCAGCTGCGCCGACTGCTGCATCCAGGCGAGGTCGGCACCGGCGCTGAAGTGCCGGCCACGGCCGCGCAGCAGCACGAAACGCAGGCTGGCATCTTCGGCGAGCTGGTCGAGGGCGACGATCAATTCACGGATCATCTGCGCGTTGAAGGCATTGTTCTTGTCTTCGCGGCTGAGCCACAGGGTGGCGAAACCGCGAGGGTCCTTGATGACTTCCAGGGTGCTGAAATCGCTCATCGGTCACATCCGGAAAATGCCGAAGCGGCTCTGTTCGATCGGGGCGTTCAGCGCGGCGGACAACGCCAAGCCGAGCACGTCGCGGGTTTGCGCCGGGTCGATGACACCGTCGTCCCACAGCCTTGCGCTGGAGTAGTAGGGGTGGCCCTGGCGCTCGTACTGGTCGAGGATGGGCTGCTTGAGCCTGGCCTCGTCCTCGGCGCTGAAGGCGCTGCCGGCGCGTTCGCTCTGCTCGCGCTTGACCTGGGCCAGCACGCCTGCGGCCTGCTCGGCGCCCATCACGCCGATGCGCGCGTTGGGCCACATCCATAGGAAGCGCGGGTCGTAGGCGCGGCCGCACATGCCGTAGTTGCCGGCACCGAAGCTGCCACCGATGATCACCGTGAACTTTGGCACCTGGGCGCAGGCGACCGCGGTCACCAGCTTGGCGCCGTGCTTGGCGATGCCACCTTCCTCGTATTTCTTGCCGACCATGAAGCCTGTGATGTTCTGCAGGAACAGCAGCGGGATGCCGCGCTGGCAGGCCAGCTCGATGAAGTGCGCGCCTTTTTGCGCCGCTTCGGCGAAGAGGATGCCGTTGTTGGCCAGGATCGCCACCGGGTAGCCGTGCAGGTGGGCGAAACCGCATACCAGGGTGGTGCCGAACAACGCCTTGAATTCATCGAACACCGAGCCATCGACCAGGCGCGCGATCACTTCGCGCACATCGAACGGCTGCTTGGCGTCGGCGGGGACCACGCCGTACAGTTCCTCGGCGTCGTACAGCGGGGCGATCGGCGCCTGGCGCTGCAGCTTGCCGAGCTTGTGCCAATTGAGGTTGGCCACGCTGCGCCGGGCCAGGGCCAGGGCATGCTCGTCGTTGTCGGCATAGTGGTCGGCCACGCCGCTGGTGCGGCAATGCACATCGGCGCCGCCCAGGTCCTCGGCGCTCACCACCTCGCCGGTGGCAGCCTTCACCAAGGGCGGGCCAGCAAGGAAGATGGTCGCCTGCTGGCGCACCATGATCGCTTCGTCGGCCATGGCCGGCACGTAGGCGCCGCCGGCGGTGCACGAGCCCATCACCACGGCGATCTGCGCAATGCCCAGGGCGCTCATGTTGGCCTGGTTGAAGAAGATCCGCCCGAAGTGCTCGCGGTCGGGGAACACCTCGTCCTGGCGTGGCAGGTTGGCCCCACCGGAGTCCACCAGGTAGATGCACGGCAGGCGGTTCTGCAGGGCGATGGCCTGGGCGCGCAGGTGCTTCTTCACCGTCAGCGGGTAGTAGGAGCCGCCTTTGACCGTGGCGTCGTTGGCCACGACCATGCATTCCACCCCTTCGATGCGACCGATGCCGGCGATCACGCCGGCGGCGGGTACGTCTTCGCCATACACCTCATGGGCGGCCAGTTGGCCGATCTCGAGGAACGGCGAGCCTGGGTCGAGCAGCCGGTCGATGCGCTCGCGCGGCAGCAGCTTGCCCCGTGAGGTGTGCCGCTCCTGGGCCTTCGGGCCGCCGCCCTGGGCGACGTGGGCGAGCAGGGTGCGCAGGGCCTGGACCTGCTCGCGCATGGCCGCGCTGTTGGCGGCGAACTCCGCCGAGCGCGGGTTGATCTGGGTATGCAAGGTAGCCATTGGCGCCGGTTCCTCGTGCTCAGCGGGTTTCGTTGAACAGTTCGCGACCGATCAGCATCCGCCGGATCTCGCTGGTGCCGGCGCCGATCTCGTACAGCTTGGCGTCGCGTAGCAGGCGGCCAGCCGGGAATTCGTTGATATAGCCATTGCCGCCCAGGATCTGGATCGCCTCCAGGGCCATCTGGGTGGCGCGCTCGGCGGTGTAGAGGATTACCCCGGCGGCGTCCTTGCGGGTGGTCTCGCCGCGGTCGCAGGCTTGCGCCACGGCATACAGGTAGGCGCGGCTGGCGTTGAGCTGAGTGTACATGTCGGCGATCTTGCCTTGGATCAGCTGGAACTCGCCGATGCTCTGGCCGAACTGCTTGCGGTCATGGATGTACGGCACCACCAGGTCCATGCAGCTCTGCATGATCCCGGTCGGGCCACCGGAGAGCACCACGCGCTCGTAGTCCAGGCCGCTCATCAGTACCCGTACGCCACCGTTGAGCTGGCCGAGGATGTTTTCTTCGGGCACTTCCACGCCATCGAAGAACAGCTCGCAGGTGTTGGAACCGCGCATGCCCAGCTTGTCGAACTTGTTGCTGCGCGAGAAGCCTTTCCAGTCGCGCTCGACGATGAATGCGGTGATACCGTGGGGGCCCTTGTCCAGGTCGGTCTTGGCGTAGATCACGTAGGTGTTGGCATCGGGGCCGTTGGTGATCCAGGTCTTGCTGCCGTTGAGCACGTAGCGGTCGCCGCGCTTCTCGGCGCGCAGCTTCATCGACACCACATCGGAGCCGGCGTTGGGTTCGCTCATGGCCAGGGCGCCGATGTGCTCGCCGCTGATCAGCTTGGGCAGGTATTTTTGCTTCTGCTCATGGGTGCCGTTGCGGTTGATCTGGTTGACGCACAGGTTGGAATGGGCGCCATAGGACAACGCCACCGAGGCCGAGCCACGGCTGATCTCTTCCATCGACACCACGTGGGCCAGATAGCCCAGGCCCGCGCCGCCGTATTCCTCCGGCACTGTGATGCCCAGCAGGCCCATGTCGCCGAACTTGCGCCACATGTCGGCGGGGAACAGGTTGTCCTGGTCGATCTGCGCGGCGCGCGGGGCCAGCTCGGCGGCAACGAAGGTGCGCACCTGGTCGCGGAGCATGTCGATGGTTTCGCCCAAGGCGAAGTTCAGGGTGGGGTAATGCATGCGGGGGCACCTTCTTGTTCTTGAAATAAGGGATGTTGCACCGCCTCCTACAGGGTAGGTGCAAACCTGGCGTTCGTTTTTCACCTTTACGTTAACGTAAACCTGGCTTTGGAAGCTGTCAATCGACTCGTGACCTTTACGTTAACGTAAATCTGCGCCAGAGTAGCCGCGCTTGCTTCAGTCATGCCCAGAACAACCACAAGAAGGGACATCCATGAGTCAACCAAGCTACACCCGCGGCCGTCAGGACCGCCCGTTGTTGACCCTGACCATCGGCCAGGCCTTCGACGCCACCGTGGCCCGCTACCCCGACGGCGAGGCCCTGGTGGTGCGGCACCAGGGGCTTCGCTACAGCTGGCGGCAACTGGCCGAGGCAGTCGATGGCCATGCCAGGGCGCTGATGGCCCTGGGCGTGCAGGTCGGTGACCGGGTCGGGATTTGGGCGCCCAACTGTGCCCAGTGGTGCATCCTGCAACTGGCCAGCGCCAAGGTCGGCGCGATCCTGGTCAACATCAACCCGGCCTACCGGGTCGGTGAGCTGGAATACGTACTGCGCCAGTCCGGTTGCAGCTGGCTGGTCTGCGCCGATGCCTTCAAGACGTCTGACTACCATGCCATGGTCCTGGGCCTGGCTCCCGAGCTTGCTACCTGCACGCTTGGCCAGCTGGCCAGCGAGCGGCTCCCGGCGTTGCGTGGAGTGGTCAGCCTGGCAGCGAACCCGCCGGTCGGCTTCCTGCCCTGGGGCCACCTGGCCGAGCGGGCAGGGCAGACGGCTCCCGAGGCCTTCGAGGCCCGCCAGCGCAGCCTGCAGTTCGACCAGCCGGTGAACATCCAGTACACCTCCGGTACCACCGGCGCGCCCAAGGGGGCCACGCTCAGCCACTACAACATCCTCAACAACGGCTACATGGTCGGTGAAAGCCTGGGCTTGTCCGAGCGCGACCGCATGGTGATCCCGGTGCCGCTGTATCACTGCTTCGGCATGGTCATGGCCAATTTGGGTTGCGTCACCCATGGCAGCACCATGATCTACCCCAACGATGCCTTCGACCCAGGCCTGACCTTGCAGACCGTGGCCGAGGAGCGCGCCAGCATCCTCTATGGCGTGCCGACCATGTTCATCGCCATGCTCGACCACCCCGGCCGCGCCGGGCTGGACCTGTCCAGCCTGCGCAGCGGCATCATGGCCGGCGCCACCTGTCCGATCGAGGTGATGCGCCGGGTGATCGAGCAGATGCACATGGCTCAGGTACAGATCGCCTACGGCATGACCGAGACCAGCCCGGTGTCGCTGCAGACCGGCCCGGACGATGAGCTGGAGTTGCGCGTGACCACGGTCGGCCGCACCCAGCCGCAGCTGGAAAGCAAGCTGGTGGACGAGCACGGCAATATCGTCCCGCGGGGCGAGATCGGCGAGCTGTGCACCCGCGGCTATAGCGTCATGCTCGGCTACTGGGGCAACCCCCAGGCCACCCAGGACGCCATCGACCCGGCCGGCTGGATGCACACCGGCGACCTGGCGGTAATGGACGAGCAGGGCTATGTGCGCATCGTCGGGCGCAACAAGGACATGATCATTCGCGGAGGCGAGAACATCTACCCGCGCGAGCTCGAGGAGTTCTTCCATACCCACCCGGCGGTGGCCGATGCCCAGGTGATCGGCATCCCCTGCAGCCGGTATGGGGAAGAGGTGGTCGCGTGGATCAAGCTGCACCCTGGGCACAGCGCGACCGCCGAGCAATTGCAGCAGTGGTGCAAAGCGCACATCGCCCATTTCAAGGTGCCGCGGCATTACCGGTTCGTCGATGAGTTCCCGATGACGGTGACCGGTAAGGTGCAGAAGTTCCGCATGCGCGAGATCAGCATTGCTGAGATCAAGTTGTAACCTGGGTAGGCCTTACTGGCCCTATCGCGGGGCATAGCGCTATGCCTGTGGGGGTGGGCTTGCCCCGCGATAGGGCCGGTACTGCCGAATCGAGATCCTGAACCTTGTCTATCCTTTGCCTTTGACCGGCGGCTCCTCGCTCGGCGGGTCGCCCACCGGCGGCGGCGTGCCCGGCTTGGTCGGCTCCTCCGGGTCCTCTTCAGGCTCCGGTGGTGGCAGGGTCGGGTCGTCGATGTTCGGGTCCGGCGTCTCCGGTGGAATGGGAATACTCATGGCCTGGCCTCCCAGGGGAAATACGGCGTCGTTGCAGGCTTTGACTCGGCGCCGCGTCGTTCGCTCAATTTTTTTGAACCCCCGGCAGCTCCCACGGCTCTGAACCCTTACCGCCACTGCAAAAGGGAGCAAGGTTCGATGTCAGGTAATGAGCCCTTCGAAAGCGTGCCCATGGCCAATGATCACCCGGACCAGGCGATCAGCCTGTCCCAGGCGTTGCTGGCGCCACGTATCGTGATCGAGGACACCCAGCCGGTACTCGATGCCGGCACCTTCGCCACCAAGGCGGTGCGCGGCCAGCCGGTGGCGGTGAGCAGCAAGGTCTATACCGATGGCCATGACCGCTTGGCGGTGACCCTGCACTGGCGCCAGGCTCACAGCCGGCGCTGGCACTGCACGCCGATGCACTCACCGGGCAATGACCTATGGCTGGCCGAATTCACGCCCCAGGAACTGGGCCTGCACCTGTTCAGCATCGAGGCCTGGATAGACCCGTTCGCGACCTATTGCCATGACCTTGAGAAGAAGTACCACGCGGGCGTCGACGTCACCCTCGAACTGGAGGAGGGCCGGCTGCTGCTGGGCAAAGGCATCGAGCGCAGCGACGGCCTGTTGCGCGAGCAGCTCGAGCAATTGCAGCAGCGCCTGCCGACCTTGGCCCCGGATGACCAGGTGGCCTTGCTGCTGCGGGCCGACACGGCCTTGCTGATGAGCGAGGCCGAGCACCGCAGCTACCTGACTCGCAGCGCTGAGTTTCCGGTGGATGTGGACCGTGAACAGGCCTTGTTCGCCAGCTGGTACGAGCTGTTCCCACGCTCGATCACCGACCGCCCTGAGCGCCATGGCACGTTCAACGACGTGCACCAGCGCCTGCCGATGATCCGTGACATGGGCTTCGACGTGCTGTACTTCCCGCCAATCCACC
This sequence comes from Pseudomonas sp. NY15372, assembly GCF_048068215.1. Taxonomy (NCBI): domain Bacteria; kingdom Pseudomonadati; phylum Pseudomonadota; class Gammaproteobacteria; order Pseudomonadales; family Pseudomonadaceae; genus Pseudomonas; species Pseudomonas sp. NY15372. Next base: position 159,602 of record NZ_JBLUPY010000009.1, on the reverse strand, counting down.
CCATTGGCAACAAGCACCGCAAGGGCCGCAACAACGCCTTGCAGGCCGAGCCAGGCGACCCGGGCAGCCCCTATGCCATCGGCAGCCCCGAAGGCGGTCACGATGCCATCCACCCACAGCTGGGCAGCCGCGAGGATTTCCGCCGCCTGGTGGCCGCTGCCGCCGAGCATGGCCTGGAGATCGCCTTGGACTTCGCCATCCAGTGCTCCCAGGACCACCCCTGGCTAACCGAACATCCCGGTTGGTTCAGCTGGCGCCCCGACGGCACCATCCGTTACGCCGAGAACCCGCCGAAGAAATACCAGGACATCGTCAACGTCGACTTCTACGCCGCCGAGGCCGTGCCATCGCTGTGGTTGGCCCTGCGCGATGTAGTGGTCGGCTGGGTCGAGGAGGGCGTGCGCACCTTCCGTGTCGACAACCCGCACACCAAGCCGCTGCCGTTCTGGCAATGGCTGATCGCCAATGTACGCAGCCGCTACCCGGACGTGATTTTCCTCGCCGAGGCCTTCACTCGCCCGGCGATGATGGCGCGCCTGGGCAAGGTCGGCTACGCCCAGAGCTACACCTACTTCACCTGGCGCAACACCAAGCAGGAGCTGCGCGAATACCTTCAGGAACTCAACCAGGCGCCATGGCGCCATTGCTACCGGCCCAACTTCTTCGTCAACACGCCGGACATCAACCCCTACTTCCTGCAGACCAGTGGACGCGCGGGCTTTCTCATCCGCGCCGCCCTGGCGACCATGGGCTCCGGGCTGTGGGGCATGTATTCGGGCTTCGAGCTGTGCGAAGGCACGCCGCTGCCGGGCAAGGAGGAGTACCTGGATTCGGAGAAGTACGAGATCCGCCCGCGGGACTTCACCCAACCGGGCAACATCGTCGCCGAGATCGCCCAGCTCAATCGCATCCGCCGGCAGAACCGCGCCCTGCAGACCCACCTGGGCATCGAGTTCTTCAACTGCTGGAACGACAACATCCTGTACTTCGGCAAGCGCACTCCGGAGCGCGACAACTACATCCTGGTGGCCGTGAGCCTGGACCCGCACAACGCCCAGGAGGCGCACTTCGAGTTGCCGCTGTGGGAGCTGGGGCTGGACGACGCCGCCGACACCCATGGTGAGGACCTGATGAACGGCCACCGCTGGACCTGGCACGGCAAGACCCAATGGATGCGCATCGAGCCATGGCATCTGCCGTTCGGTATCTGGCGCATAGAGAAACCCCATTAGGGCCGTTGCGCAGCCCATCGCGGGACAAGCCCGCTCCCACAGGGGCCGTGCCGCATGACGGACCGCAAGGGCTCCCCCGGGGGCCGCGTTGCATGATGACAACACTGGACCTGTAGGAGCGGGCTTGTCCCGCGATAGGCCGCGAAGCGGCCTCAATGGCAGCCAAGACAGGAAGGAGTCGCCCATGGCCAAGCGTTCCCGCCCACAAGCCTTCATCGACGACCCGCTGTGGTACAAGGACGCGGTGATCTACCAATTGCACGTGAAGTCGTTCTTCGACGCCAACAACGACGGCATCGGTGATTTCGCCGGGTTGATGAGCAAGCTCGACTATATCGCCGACCTGGGCGTCAACACCCTCTGGCTGCTGCCGTTCTACCCCTCGCCACGGCGCGACGATGGCTACGACATCGCCGAATACAAAGCCGTGCACTCCGACTACGGCAGCATGGCCGACGCCCGGCGCTTCATCGCCGAGGCCCACAAGCGCGGCCTGCGGGTGATCACCGAGCTGGTCATCAACCATACCTCCGACCAGCACCCCTGGTTCCAGCGCGCCCGTCACGCCAAGCGCGGCAGCAAGGCCCGGGACTTCTACGTGTGGTCGGACGACGACCAGAAATACGACGGCACGCGGATCATCTTCCTCGACACCGAGAAGTCCAACTGGACCTGGGACCCGGTCGCCGGGCAGTACTTCTGGCACCGTTTCTACTCTCACCAGCCGGACCTGAACTTCGACAACCCGCAGGTGATGAAGGCGGTGATCGGCGTGATGCGCTTCTGGCTCGACCTGGGCGTCGATGGCCTGCGCCTGGACGCTATTCCCTATCTGATCGAGCGCGACGGCACCAACAACGAGAACCTGCCCGAGACCCACGCGGTGCTCAAGGCCATCCGCGCCGAAATCGACGCCAACTACCCCGACCGCATGCTTCTGGCCGAGGCCAACCAGTGGCCCGAGGACACCCGGCCGTATTTCGGCGAGGGCGACGGCGACGAGTGCCACATGGCCTTCCACTTCCCGCTGATGCCGCGCATGTACATGGCCCTGGCCATGGAAGACCGCTTCCCCATCACCGACATCCTGCGCCAGACCCCGGAGATCCCGGCCAACTGCCAGTGGGCGATCTTCCTGCGCAACCACGATGAGCTCACCCTCGAGATGGTCACCGACCGCGAGCGCGACTACTTGTGGAACTACTACGCCGAAGACCGCCGCGCGCGTATCAACCTGGGCATCCGCCGACGCCTGGCGCCGCTGCTGCAGCGTGACCGCCGGCGCATCGAGCTGCTCACCAGCCTGCTGTTGTCCATGCCTGGCACGCCGACCCTGTACTACGGCGACGAGCTGGGTATGGGCGATAACATCTACTTGGGCGACCGCGACGGTGTGCGCACGCCCATGCAGTGGTCGCCGGACCGCAATGGCGGTTTCTCCCGTGCCGACCCCCAGCGCTTGGTGCTGCCGCCGATCATGGACCCGCTCTACGGCTACCAGACCGTCAACGTCGAGGCCCAATCCCACGACCCGCACTCGTTGCTCAACTGGAACCGGCGCCTGCTGGCCGTACGCAAGCAGCAGAAGGCCTTCGGCCGGGGCACCTTGAAGATGCTCACGCCCAGCAACCGGCGCATCCTGGCCTACATCCGCGAATACACCGATGCCGAGGGCAACACCGAGATCGTACTGTGCGTGGCCAACGTCTCTCGCGCTGCCCAGGCCGCCGAGCTTGACCTGGCGCCGTATGCCGACAAGGTCCCGGTAGAGATGCTCGGCGGCAGCGCCTTCCCGCCCATTGGCCAGCTGCCATTCCTGCTGACCTTGCCGCCCTACGGCTTCTACTGGTTCCTGCTGGCTTCGCGCGACCGCATGCCCAGCTGGCACCTGGAACCGGCCGAAGGCCTGCCGGAGCTGACCACCCTGGTACTGCGCAAACGCATGGAAGAGCTGCTCGAAGCGCCCTCCAGCGACACCCTGCAAACCACCATCCTGCCCCAGTACCTGCCCAAGCGCCGCTGGTTCGCCGGCAAGCAGGGGCCGATCGACCAAGTGCGCCTGAACTATGGCGTGCGCCTGGCCACGGCCACCACGCCGGTGCTACTCAGCGAGCTGGAAGTCCACAGCGACGGCGCCGTGCAGCACTACCAGCTGCCGTTCGGCCTGCTACCTGAAGAGCAGATCAACAGCGCCTGGCCGCAACAATTGGCATTGTCGCGGGTGCGCCGGGGCCGCCAGGTAGGCTTGATCACCGACGCCTTCGTGCTCGAGCCGTTCATCCGTGCCGTACTGGGCAACTGCCAGGCCGGTACCCGCCTGGCCTGTGGCACCGGCGAGCTGCGCTTCGACAGCACCGCACAGCTGGCCACCCTGGAACTCAACGAAGACAGCGAAGTACGCTACCTCAGCGCCGAACAGTCCAACAGCTCGGTGGTGGTGGGCGGCAGCCTCGTGCTCAAGCTGATTCGCCGGGTCAACCCAGGCATCCACCCGGAGCTGGAAATGAGCGCCTACCTGACCGCCGCCGGCTTTGGCAATATCTCGCCGCTGCTGGCGTGGGTCAGTCGCGTGGACGAGCAGGGCCAGCCGCACCTGCTGATGATCGCCCAGGGTTACCTGAACAACCAGGGCGATGCCTGGGACTGGACGCAGAATACCTTGGAGCGTGCCGTGCGCGACGAGATGGAGCCTTCCACCGTCGAGCCCGAGGCGCACACTGACGCCCTGGCCGAACTCACAGGCTTCGCCGCCTTGCTCGGCCAGCGCCTGGGCGAGATGCACCTGTTGCTGGCCGCCCCCAGCGACGACGGGGCGTTCCAGCCGCGTCCCAGCAGCGAACAAGACTGCGCCCGCTGGAGTACGCAGATCAGCGCCGAGCTTACCCACGCACTGGACCTGCTGGCCCAGCATCGCGATGGCCTCGACGGCGACAGCCAGGCCCTGGTCGACGACTTGCTGCAACAGCGCGACGGCCTGACCCAGCACGTCGACACCCTGGCCCGACAGGCCCAGGGCGGCCTGCTGATGCGTGTGCATGGCGACCTGCACCTGGGCCAGGTGCTGGTGGTGCAGGGCGATGCCTACCTGATCGATTTCGAAGGCGAGCCCGCGCGGCCGCTGACGGAGCGGCGCGCCAAGCACAGCCCGTACAAGGATGTCAGCGGCGTGCTGCGTTCGTTCGACTATGCTGCTGCGATGATCCTGCGCAGCGCCTCGGCGGTAGACCTCTCCGATGCTGCGCGCCAAGCCCGGCAGCGAGTCGCCCGGCAGTACCTGCACCAGTCGCGCCATGCCTTTGTCGAGGCCTATGGCCTGGCCACTGCCGCCATGCCCCATGCTTGGGAGCAGGCCGAGGGCGAGCGTGCCGCGCTGGAGTTGTTCTGCCTGGAAAAAGCCGCCTACGAAATCACCTACGAAGCCGAGAACCGTCCGGGTTGGCTGGCCGTGCCTTTGCATGGGCTGCATGGGTTGATCAGTACCTGGGGTGAGTTGTGAGTTCGATATTCACGGGGCCGCGGTGCGGCCCAATCGCGGGACAAGCCCGCTCCCACACAGGCGGGTTTGCGCGATCCGCTGTAGGAGCGGGCTTGTCCCGCGATTGGGACGCGAAGCGGCCCTTAAAAAAACGATCCAAAACATCTGGAAGGGCAGAAGGATGAATGCAATCACGCGTGAAAACGGCGGCCTTCGGCAACGGGACCTGGATGCCCTGGCCCGCGCCGAGCACGCCGACCCGTTCGCAGTACTGGGCCCGCACGGCGATGGTGCAGGTGGCGTGTTCGTTCGCGCCTTCCTGCCCAATGCCCTCAACGCTCGAGTGCTGGCGCGCCACGATGGGCGCGTGCTGGCCGAGATGGAGCAGGGCAGCCTACCGGGGCTGTTCACCGCACATCTGGATGAAGCCCACCCGTACCTGTTGCAGATCGGCTGGGCCGGCGGCGAGCAGGTCACCGAGGACCCCTACAGCTTCGGCCCGCAACTGGGCGAGATGGACCTTTACCTGTTCGCCGAAGGCAACCACCGCGACCTCTCCGGGCGCTTCGGCGCCCAGCCGATGCATGCCGATGGCATCGATGGGGTGTGCTTCTCGGTGTGGGCGCCGAACGCCCGGCGGGTGTCGGTGGTAGGAGATTTCAACAATTGGGACGGCCGTCGCCACCCCATGCGCCTGCGCCACGATGCCGGTGTCTGGGAGCTGTTCGTGCCGCGCCTGGGCGTCGGCGAGGCCTACAAGTTCGAAGTGCTCGGTCGCGATGGCGTGTTGCCGCTCAAGGCCGACCCCCTGGCCCGTGCCACCGAGCTGCCGCCCAGCACCGCCTCCAAGGTGGCCGCGGCGCTCAGCCACACCTGGCAGGACCACGACTGGATGCAGCAGCGTGCAGAGCGCCACGCCTACCGGGCACCGCTGTCGATCTATGAGCTGCACGCTGGCTCCTGGCGCTGTGAGCTGGACGACGGCGGAGAGATAGCGCGCTTCTACAACTGGCGCGAACTGGCCGAGCGCCTGGTGCCCTATGTGCAGGACCTGGGGTTCACCCATATCGAGCTGCTGCCGATCATGGAGCACCCATTCGGCGGCTCCTGGGGCTACCAGCCGCTATCGCTGTTCGCGCCCACGTCCCGCTACGGCACTGCCGAGGACTTCGCTGCCTTTGTCGATGCCTGCCACCAGGGCGGTATCGGTGTGATTCTCGACTGGGTACCGGCGCATTTCCCCACCGACGAACATGGCCTGGCCCGCTTCGACGGCACGGCGCTGTACGAGTACGACAACCCCTTGGAGGGCTTCCACCAGGACTGGAATACGTTGATCTACAACCTCGGGCGCAATGAAGTGCGCGGCTTCATGCTGGCCTCGGCCCTGCACTGGCTCAAGCATTTCCACATCGACGGCCTGCGGGTCGATGCCGTGGCCTCGATGCTCTATCGCGACTATTCACGCAAGGCCGGCGAATGGGTGCCCAACCGCCACGGCGGGCGCGAAAACCTGGAAGCCATCGACTTCATCCGCCACCTCAACACCGTGGCGGCCCACGAGGCGCCGGGAGCGCTGATCATCGCCGAAGAATCCACCGCTTGGCCGGGTGTGAGTCAGCCGGTTCAGCAAGGCGGGCTGGGCTTTGCCTACAAGTGGAACATGGGCTGGATGCACGACACCCTGCACTACATCCAGAACGACCCGGTGCACCGCGCCTACCATCACAACGAGATGAGCTTCGGGCTGATCTATGCCTATTCCGAACACTTCATCCTGCCCATCTCCCACGACGAGGTGGTGCACGGCAAGCATTCGCTGATCGACAAGATGCCCGGCGATCGCTGGCAGAAGTTCGCCAACCTGCGCGCCTACCTGGCGTTCATGTGGGCGCACCCGGGCAAGAAGCTGCTGTTCATGGGCTGCGAGTTCGGCCAGTGGCGCGAGTGGAACCACGACCACCAGCTGGACTGGTACCTGCTGCAATACCCTGAACACCAAGGGGTGCAGCGCCTGGTCGCCGACCTCAATCGCTTGTACCGCGAGCTGCCCGCCCTGCATGAGCAGGACTGCCAGCCCCAGGGCTTCCAGTGGCTGATCGGCGACGATGCGCACAACAGCGTATATGCCTGGCTGCGCTGGAGCAGCGCCGGCGAGCCGCTGCTGGTGGTGGCCAACTTCACCCCGGTGCCGCGTGAGGGCTATCGGATCGGCGTGCCGTTCGGCGAACGCTGGCAGGAGCTGCTCAACAGCGATGCCGAGCTGTATGCCGGCACCAATGTCGGCAACCTGGGCGCGGTGGCCAGCGAGCAGATGCCCAGCCATGGGCAGCCGCTGTCGCTGGCGCTGAACCTGCCGCCGTTGGGCGTGCTGGTGATGAAGCCGGCCTGACCCGATGTCACCGTCGCCTGGCAAGGGCTTCGCCCTTGATCGCGGGACAAGCCCGCTCCCACCAGGCCTGCGCTGTTTTCAGAGACACCGCTGTACCTGTGGGAGCTGGCTTGCCGGCGATAGGACCGGGGCAAGCAACTCAAGACAGTTGGCTCCCACAGAGGGGGCACAGCGATAGCACCGCCAAAATGTGGGAGCCGGCTTGCCGGCGATTGGGCCGTAATGATCTACCAACGCATCCTCACCCCCAGGCTGCCGATCAGGCCATTGAGGTCATTGCCATCCACATCGCTGCTGTAGTCGGCACTGACGAACAGCGCCACCTTCGGCGTCACCCGTGCTACCAGCCCCAACCCCAGGTCCACGGTGGTCGAGTAGCGGGAGCTGGAGATCTTGTCTACCTGGTCCAGCTTCACCGTGTCGGCGTTGCTGAAGTCATACCAGACATTGGTCCGCACATAGGGTTCGATTGGCATCCCGCGTACTTCGTAGCGGCCCGACAGTTTGGCGCCGACCCGGCCACTCCAACTCGGCTGGCTGTCGAAGGCCTGCAAGGTCTCTTCCTGCGCCCGGTTGCTGGGGAAGAACTGCTGGTTGATCAACTGCGCCTGGGGTTCGATCACCCAGCCGCCGCCCAGGCCGATGGGGTAGCCGCCCTCGACCGAGAACGTCACCGCGTGGCCGCTGTCGTCCAGACGCTGGCCGTTCTCGCCGCGGCCATTGACGTCGATGCGTGTGCCCATGGCCACGGCATCGACATGCCAGCCCTGCTCATGGGTCATGCTCCAGTACACACCCAGGCTCTCGCCGCTGAGGTTGACGGCGTTCTTCTGCTTGTCGCCGAGCAACCGGCGCATGCCGTTGAAGCTGGTCTGCAGGTTATTGTGGCCGACGAAGAACCCCGCGCGGTGCACATGGCCTTCGCCGGTCTCACGCACGAACAGGTCCGGGCCGATCATCAGTTGCTGGCTGGGCGCCTCCAGTTGTGCCGGCACCTGGGCGCCGGGGCGGGCAGAGCCTGGGAAGAACTGCGCCCATTGGCTCGCGGTGAGGTCGGGCGCCGGTTGCCGGTGGCGTTCGCCCATGCGCTCGGAAAACGCGGTCAGCGTGCCCAGGCCCAGGCCGCTGACGGTCACTGGGTCCAGGGACAGCTGGGGTACCGCCGGCGGTTGCAGAAAACTGCTGAAGGCCATGTCTTCCTGCAGTTCGAGCGCGAAGGTTTCCACCGGGGTTGCCAGGAGCAGCGACGTGGAAACCGCGCAGAAAATCGCGTCGAAGCGCAAAGGGTTCGAGGTTCTTTTCATGGCGGATCTCCTTTTGTTGTTGTGTGGGTTGTGTTGGGCTGCCCTAGCGTCCGGCCCGGATCACACGCTGTCTGACACAAAACAGAAGGCGACCGGGTCCGTCGCGCCGGCTTTCGAGCACGCGCTGTAAGGCGCGCGCCAGAGGCCCGGCACGAATTTTTACGTTGTTATAAGGTTCAGCTAAGGAGAGGTCGCAGCTTGCGTCAAGAAATGGTGAAAACCCTGTGATGTCAGGATTACAGGTTCTAATGCATTGATTTGGCTTGAAATGATCGAAGGGTATATCAAGCTTGGTTCTTTCGCCGTCGCTCGCTATGCCGAATGATTGCTAGAGCCGCACCTCGACAGCCAGCGGCAGATGGTCCGACAGGTGCGTCCACGGTTTGTGTCCCAGAATCCTGGGCGCATGGCTTTCGGCATTGCGCAGGTAGATACGGTCCAGGCGCAGCAAGGGCAGGCGCGCCGGGTAGGTGCGGGCGAGCAGGCCGTGGTGGCGCTCGAAGGCTTCGTGCAGGTCGCGGTGGCGGCCCAGGGTGCGGTTGCCGCGCAACTGCCAGTCGTTGAAGTCGCCGGCGATGATCACCGGTTCATCGGCCGGCAGGCTGTCGAGCAGCCGGCGCAGCAAGTGCAGCTGTTTCTGCCGGTGGCTTTCGAGCAGCGACAGGTGCACGCAGATGGCATGCACCGGGCGCTGGCCCGGCACATCCAGGATGCAGTGCAACAGGCCGCGGCGCTCGGGGCCGGTGATCGAGACGTCGAGGTTGCGGTGTTCGAGGATCGGGTACTTCGACAGCAGGGCGTTGCCATGGTGGCCGTCGGGGTACACCGCGTTGCGGCCGTAGGCGAAGTCGCTCCACATGCTGTCGGCGAGAAATTCGTACTGCGAGGTCTGCGGCCAGCCGGGGTAGCGGGCGGCGTGGCGGTCGTGGCTGCCGAGCACTTCCTGGAGGAAGACGATATCGGCCTGGGTGCTGCGCACCGCCTCGCGCAGCTCCGGCAGGATGAAGCGCCGGTTGAAGGCGGTGAAGCCTTTGTGGGTGTTCACGGTCAGTACCCGCACCCGATGCACGGTGGGGGCCTGGCTGACACTGGCGAAACCTGGACTGCCGGCTTCGGGGTTCACGGTGTCTCCTGGAAACATGCCTACCTTCAGATCACCACCGAACCCTGTAGGAGCGGGCGTGTCCCGCTTCCACAGGGTTTTGTGACGGCCGTTCTAGAGTCTAGGACCAAACCGGGTCAGTGGGGTTCACTCTTCGTCGCGTTGCAGCGCCATCAGCAACACCGAGCGCCCCTTGACCTCGAACAGCGTGTCGAACGCCAGGTGTTGCGGCTTGCGCATCTGCGGCCGGTCGGTGTCGACCAGGCAGCTCCAGTAGTCGCCTTCAGGCACCGACGGCAGCTGGAACGGCACGGTGTCATGGTAGGCGTTGACGATCAGCAGCAAGGTCGCCTCGGCCCCAGGCCTGGCGATGCCGCTGACCTGGGCGCGACCATCCATGAGCATGCCCAGGCAGCGGCCGTGAGGGTCTTCCCATTGCTCCACGCTCATTTCGTTGCCGTCCGGGGCCAGCCAGGTGACGTCCTTGACCCCGATCGCCTCGTTGTAGTCGCCGACCAGAAAACGTGAACGGCGCAGCACCGGGTAGGCCAGGCGCAGGCGGGTCAGGCGCTTGACGAAGGCCAGCAGCTCGGCGCCGTCCTGGTCCAGGTCCCAGTTGATCCAGCCGATCTCGCTGTCCTGGCAGTAGGCGTTGTTGTTGCCATGCTGGGTGCGGCTGAATTCGTCGCCGGCGACGATCATCGGCGTGCCCTGGGCCAGCAGCAGGGTGGCGAAGAAGTTGCGCATCTGGCGCATGCGCAGGGCGTTGATGCCGGGGTCGTCGGTGGGCCCTTCGACACCGCAGTTCCACGACAGGTTGTTGTCGGTGCCGTCCTGGTTGTTCTCGTCGTTGTCTTCGTTGTGCTTGTCGTTGTACGAGACCAGGTCGCGCAGGGTGAAACCGTCATGGGCGGTGACGAAGTTGACCGAGGCGTAGGGCCGCCGGCCGCGGTTGTTGAACAGGTCGCCCGAGGCGGTCATGCGTGCGGCGAAATCGGCCAGCTGGCCCTCGTCGCCTTTCCAGAAGGCCCGCACGGTGTCGCGGAAACGGTCGTTCCATTCGGCCCAGCCGGGGGCGAAGTTACCCACCTGGTAGCCGCCGGGGCCGCAGTCCCAGGGCTCGGCGATCAGCTTGACCTGGCGCAGCAGTGGGTCCTGGCGGCAGGCCACGAGGAAGCTGTGGCGCTCGCTGTAGCCCTCGTGATAGCGACCGAGGATGGTCGCCAGGTCGAAGCGAAAGCCGTCGACGTGCATCTCCCCGGCCCAGTAGCGCAGTGAGTCGGTGACCAGCTGCAGCACGCACGGGTGGCTCAAGTCCAGGGTGTTGCCGGTGCCGGAGTCGTTGATGTAGTAGCGCTTGTCATCGGGCATCAGTCGGTAGTAGGAGGCGTTGTCGATGCCTCGCATCGACAGGGTCGGGCCCAGCTCGTTGCCTTCGGCGGTGTGGTTGTAGACCACGTCCAGGATCAGCTCAAGGCCTGCGTCGTGCAGGTGCGCGACCATCTCCTTGAACTCGGCGATCTTGCCGCTGGCCAGGTACTTGGGGTGTGGTGCGAAGAAGGCGATGCTGTTGTAGCCCCAATAGTTGTTCAGGCCCTTTTGCAACAGGTGCTGGTCGTTGACGAAGGCGTGTATCGGTAACAGCTCGATGGACGATACCCCCAGGTCCTTGATGTGCTTGAGCAGTTCATCGTTGGCCAGGCCCGCGAAGGTCCCTCGGTGTTCTTCGGGCACGGCCGGGTGGCGCATGCTGATGCCACGGGTGTGGGCCTCGTAGAGGATGGTGCGCTCCCATGGGATCTGCACGCGCTGGTCGCGGCCCCAGGTGAAGGCCGGGTCGATGACCTTGCACTTGGGTACGAAGGGCGCGCTGTCGCGCTCGTCGAACGAAAGATCGCCATCGGGGTGGCCGATGGTGTAGCCGAACAGCGCCTCGGACCAATTCAAGCTGCCCACCAGTTGCTTGGCATAGGGGTCGATCAACAGCTTGTTGGGGTTGAAGCGGTGGCCATTTTCCGGCTCGTAGGGGCCGTGTACCCGGTAGCCGTAGACCAGCCCGGGGTGCGCGTCGGGCAGGTAGCCGTGGTAGATCTCGTCGGTGTATTCGGGCAGCTCGATGCGTTCGAGTTCGTGTTCGCCGCTGGAGTCGAACAGGCACAGCTCGACCTTGGTGGCGTTGGCCGAGAACAGGGCGAAGTTGACCCCGAGGCCGTCCCAGTTCGCGCCCAAGGGGAAGGGCAGGCCTTCGCGGATGCGCGAGGGGGCGACGGAGCGGGTTTTCTTTGCAGTGCGGGGGCTCATGACGGTCCTCTTCAAGCCGGGTGGACGGGCATCTTCCTGATCTGGCCCGATCGCTGGCAAGCCGGCTCCCACAGGGTCCGGTAGACATGGGCTTGCCCGCGATAAGGCCGGTACAGCGTGCTGCAATACCGAGGTCAACCCGCAGCCGGTTTCTTCACTGCCCGAGGTTTCTTCGCCGCAGCCGGCTTTTGCACCGGCGCCGTGCTCTTGGTCAACACGTCCTTGGGTTTGGCCGCGGCCTTCTTGCGCGGTGCGGCCTTGGGTGCCAGGGCCTCGGCCTCGGCGAGCTTGCGCGCCATCTCCCAGTGGCGTTCTTCCTGGCCTTCGGGCTTTCCTTCCGATTCCCAGATTTGATAGGCGAATTCGCGGATACGTTTTTCATCGACGCTCATCATGACGCTCCTGGTGTTCAAGATTGTTGTATCAACAGGTTGACCGGAAACTCTGCCAGCACGGTGCTCAAACTCAGCTCCCTTGAAGGGCTGACAGCGGTGCTGGAAAAAAGTCCCGAACAAGTGGCAGGTGACAAGGCAAACGGCAGGATCACCCGTGTGTCGTCCCAGTTCTGCGCCGGGATCAGGGGGAGGGAGGCGCCGCCCAGCAGCGCGCTGGGCAGGCGCGGCACCACCACGATGGCCTGGGCGTCCTCGCCCAGGCGGGCGAAGGCCAGGACCTTGTCGGCGTGCCGGCCCTGCACGGCCAGTGGCAGGTAGGCGCCGCGCTGGAACAGGTCGGGGTGGGCCTGGCGGCAGTCCAGCACGCGCGCGATCAGCGCCTGCTTGATACGCCCGTCGCGCCAGTGCATCAGCAATTCGGCCAACGGCAGGCTGTCGTCCAGGCTGGCCCGCCGCGCGGCGTAGTCCACCGGGCGGCGGTTGTCCGGGTCGACCAGGCTCAGGTCCCAGAACTCGTTGCCCTGATACAGGTCCGGCACACCCGGGGTGGTCATGCGCAGCAGGCACTGGACCAAGCCATTGAGCGCGCCCGGGCAGGCGATGCGCTGCGCGGCCTCGTGCAGGGCGTGGCGCAACTGTTGGTTTTCAGGCGCCAGCAACAAGCCGTCGACATAGGCGGCACAGGCCTGTTCGTAGGCCTCGTTCGGGGCGCTCCAGCTGCTGCGCAGCTTGGCTTCGCGCAGGGCCTTCTGCTGCCATTGGCGCAGGCGCTCGGCGTATCGTGCCAGGGCCGTGGCGTCATGTAGGTCGAGGTCCAGGGGCCAGCTACCGAGCAGCGTCTGGAACAGCAGCAGTTCGTCCGCCGGGCTCGGCGCCAGGCCGTCGCCCAGGGCCTGGCGCAGCGGTGCGGCCAGCTCGCGCCAATGCTCGACCCGGCTGGCCAGCCAGGGCCCCAGTTCGCTGAGTACCGCCAACCGTGCGCGGCAGTCCTCGCCGCGCTTGTGGTCGTGGGTGGCGGTGGCCAGCAGGTTGTCCGGGAAGTCCCGCAGGCGCCGTTGCGCTTCGTTGTGGAAGGCCTGTGGCGGTGCGCTGAAACGCTCGGCCTCGAAGCCCACGTCGTTGCGCGACAACAGCCGGCCGGAGCGGTAGAAGGCGGTGTCTTCCACGGCCTTGGCGGCACTGGGCGCGGTCAGTTGCTGGAAGCGCACGCAGGCATGGCGCAGGTGCTTGCGCGGCCGGCCTGGCGGCAGTTGGCGCCAGGGTTGGCCGCCGAGCCAGCGTTCTAAGTGCTCGAGCAGCGGCCAGTCTGCCTCGGCCAGGCTTTGCCGGGCACCGGCCAGGGCCTGCTGGAAGAAGGCTTCGTCTTCGTCGGGGCGACCGCAGGCATTGATGTAGGTGCGGTACACCGGGTAGTGCTCGACCACGGCCTGCAAGGCCCGGCGGATGGCGCCCAGGGTCAGGTCGCGGGTCATCAGGTCGTCGCGCGCCACCTGCAGCAGGGCCTGTGCCACCGACTCGCAGTCGCCGGCCAGGCTGGCGTTGAGCACCAGGTGCCGAGCCTGGCGGACTTCCTCGGCAAAGTCCGGGCGCTCGCTCACGGTGCTCCACAGTTCGGTCAAGGGGGCTTCACCAGCCGGGTCGTGCTGCAGCAGCGAGACCTGGTTCATGAATTCGTAACCGGTGGTGCCGTCGGTGCGCCAGTCGCGGTGCAGGTGTTCACCGGCGCCGAGGATCTTCTCCACATAGATCGGGAAGTGCTCGACGTCCGCCTGCAAGGGCCGGCGTGCCAGCAGGCCGTCGACCCGGCGGCGCAGCTTGCGGCAATACTGGCGGGGGTCGGCCAGGCCGTCGATGTGGTCGATGCGCAGGCCGTCCACCAGGCCACGCTCGATCAGCTCGAACAGCTTGGCGTGGGTGGCTTCGAACACCACCGCCCGTTCCACTCGCAGGCCGCCGAGCTCGTTGATGTCGAAGAAGCGCCGCCAGTTGATGTCGTCTGCCGCAGTGCGCCAGCTGGCCAGCCGGTAGGTCTGGCGCTCCAGTAACAGGTGCAGGCGCTTGAAGCCTGCCTCGGTGCGGCTGTCGAAGGCGGCCAGGGCGCCGTCCAGGTTATCGCCCTGGCGTACCCGTCGCGCCAGTTCCGCTTGCAGGGGCAGGGCATCGGCCAACGGATCGGCGGCTTCGTGCAGCGCCGTGAAATGCTGCGCCAAGGCTTGTACCTGTGGGTGCTCGCTTTGGGCGAGAATGCGCCCATAGTCCAGCGGGCAGATGGGGAAGCGGTGCTCGTAATGCGCCACCTGCAACAGGCCCTGCTCGGGTTCGAAGGTCAGGGGTAGCTCGCCGTTCTGCAGGGCCACGCCGTAGTCGCTGCCCAAAAATGGCAGCAGCAGTTGGCCGGCCAGCAACGGGTCGCTGGAGTGCCATTGGATATCGAAGAACTCCGCATAGGGGCTGCGCCGGCCCCAGGCCAGCAGGCTCTGCCACCAAGGGTTGTCGGCACCGCCCACGGCCATGTGGTTGGACACCGTGTCGAGGATCAGGCCCATGCCATGCTGGCGCAGGGCGGCAACCAGGCGCTGCAGGGCTGGCTCGCCGCCAAGCTCGGGGTTGACCTGGGTCGGGTCGACCACGTCGTAGCCGTGGCGCGAGCCGGCTCGGGCCTTGAGGATCGGCGAGGCGTACACGTGGCTGATGCCCAGGCGGGCGAAGTAGGGCACCAGCGGCACAGCGTCGTCGAGGGTGAAGTCACTGTGCAGTTGCAGGCGCACCGTGGCGGTCAAGGGCTTCATCGGTCACGCTCCCAGGCTTGTTCGCGGGCCTGGGCCAGCAGCTCCAGGCGACGTGCGGCATCTTCGTCGTCCAGCAGCTCACGCACCGGGCGGGCGAAGCGGCGGCGCCAGTTGGGGTGGCCATCGGTGGTGCCGGGCAGGTTGGGCTGTTCGTCGCAACCGAGCAAATCCTCCAGCGGCACCAGCACCAGCGGGGCACGGGTATGGCCGACATAGCGGATGGCGGCGTCGATCAGGGCGTCGTCGTCGGCCAGGGCGCCATAGTTCTGCTCCAAAGTGCGGCGCAGGCCATCGCGCTCCAGCTGGCGGGTGTGCCGCCAGCGTAGCTCGGCGGCGGCATCGACCAGTTGCAGGCGATGGCTCCAGTCGATGTCGCGGGCCTGCAGCCAGCCGGCCAGCGGTGCCAAGTCATGGGTGCCCGTGGTAGCCAGGGCATTGTCCGGCCAGTCGAGGATGGGCTTGAAGTGCCCGGGCGGCTCTTGCTCGAACGGCAGCACGCGCATGCCCAGCACCGCCTTGGCCGCCAGGGTCTCGCGCAGGCCCTCCGGTACGGTGCCCAAGTCTTCGCCGAGGATCACCGCCTGGTGGCGCACCGACTCCAGGGCCAGCAAACGCAGCAGGTCGTCCAGCGGGTAGTTCAGGTAGGCCCCTTCGCTGGGGCGGGAGCCGCGCGGGATCAGCCACAACCGGCGCAGCCCCATGACATGGTCGATGCGCAGGCCGCCGGCATGGGCCAGGTTGGCCCGCAACATCTCGATGAAGGCGCGGTAGCCGTTGCGCTTGAGGCCCTCCGGGGAGAATGCGCAGATGCCCCAGTCCTGGCCCAGGCGGTTGAGGATATCCGGTGGGGCGCCGACCTTGAGGTCGGCCAGCAATTCGTCCTGGCGGCTCCAGGCCTGGCTGCCGGCACCGTCAGCCCCCACGGCCAGGTCGGCGATCAGGCCCACGGCCATGCCATTGCCGCGGGCGGCTTCCTGGGCCCGTTGCAAGCCGCGTTCGGTGAGCCATTGGCAAAAAGCGTGGAACTGCACCTGTTCGCGGTGGCTGTTGGCAAACGCCTCCACTTCGGGGTGGTAGGGGTCGTGCCAGGCGGCCGGCCAGTTGCGCCAGTCGGCGCCCAGGCCGCGCGCAGCCGCCTCGGCCTGCAGCACTTGGAAACGGCAATGGTGCGCCAGGGCCTGGCCGCCGGCTTCGCGGAAGCTGTCGAAATCGCTGTGCAATGGGTGGCTGCCCTGGCTGAAGTCCTTGTACAAGGCCTGCAGCAGACGGTGCCGGGCATCGGCAGCGCGGGGCCAGTCCACCAATGGGCCTTGTTCCAGCTCGTCCAGGGTGTGTTGCAGGCCACAGGCCTCGATGGCCATGCGCACCTCGCGTTCCCCGAGCAGCGCCGCTGGGCTGGCGTAAAGCTCGTTGAGCAGCAGACGGCTGGAGGGGGAGTAGGGGCTGTAATGGCGCTGGTCCACCGTCGACAGGGCGTGTATCGGGCTGATGGCCAAGGCGTCGGCGCCGCGTTCGGCGGCCGCGCGGGCCAGTTGTTCCAGGGCCATGCAGTCGCCATAGCCGCCGTCGCCTGGGCGGCGCAGGCTGTATAGCTGCACCGACAGGCCCCAGCAGCGTGGGGGCGGCTGGTCGATGGCGTCTTCCAGGGCATGGCAGCGCGGTGGAGCCACGGCAAGGGTGAAGCGGCGGTCACCGAGGGCGAGCTGGTGATAGCCGATGGGGAGCTCGCCCGGCAGGTGGGCCTGGCTGTCCAGGGCGAGCGATCGTGTGTCGCCGTCTTCCAGGGTGCAGTGCACCGTGCTGCCTGGGCTGAAATAGCGTGCCAGGTCCAGGGGCTGGTCGCGGTCGGCGGTGAGCAGCGGTGGCAGGTGATCGCGGTCTTCGGCCTGGTCCAGCGCCAGCAGGCTGGCGGCGATGGCGGCCTCGTCGTTGGCCGGGTGGCCAAGGCCGGCGAGCACCTTGCGCAGCACCTCGTCGCTGACCTGCTGCGGGCGGGCGTTGGCGTCGATCCAGTCGCGGGCCAGCCCCACTCGGGCGGCCAGTCGATGCAGGGGTATGTCGCTCATGGCGTCTCCTGGCCGGGGGGCAGCAGGCTGACCACGCAGCTGTGCGCGGGCAGGGTGGTGTCCAGGTGTGCGGTGTCGCTGCTGTCGAACAGCCAGCGTTCGACCGGCGGCAGGGCTACTGCTTGCGCCTGGGCGGCGAGGTTCAGGTCGATGCGCAGCTCGCTGCCATCGCCCAGGCGCCAGCGCGCGGTCAGCGCATGTTCGCCCAGCACCTTGGCATCCAGGGCGCGGCTGCCGGGCAGGTGCGGGGTGATATGCCGGTGGCGCAGCGCCAACAGGCGCTGGTACAGGCCGTGCCAGCCGGCCAGCACGTCCTGTGCGGTGGGCCGCGAGGCGTCGAAGGTGGACTTGGCGTTGGGGTCGGGAATGCGCGCGCGCGCTTGCGGGTCGGCGAAGGCGGCGAAATGGGCGAACTCGGCGCGGCGGCCTTCGCGCACGGCGTCGGCCAGTTCGTCATGGTGGTCGGTGAAGAACAGGAACGGGCAGCGGCTGCCTTCTTCATCACCCATGAACAGCAGTGGGACCATCGGTGCCAGCAGCAACAGGCCGGTGGCCGCACGCAGCGCCTGGGGCGGGCAGAGGCGGGTAAGGCGTTCGCCCAGGGCACGGTTGCCGACCTGGTCGTGGTTCTGCAGAAACAGCACGAAGGCGCTGGGCGGCAAGTGCCCGCTGGGCTCGCCCCGGGGCGTGCCATGGCGATTGGGCTGGCCCTGGAACACGAAGCCCTCGCTCAGGGCGCGGGCGAGCTGTTCGACGGGGCGATCCTTGTAGTCGGCATAGTAGCCTTCGGTTTCGCCGGTCAGCAGGACGTGCAGGGCGTTGTGGCCGTCGTCGTTCCACTGGGCGTCGAAACCGTGCTTCAGGAGCGAGGCCTGGTTGTGCTCATTCTCGAGCACCAGCCAGATACGGCGGTGGGGCGGTCCGACTTGTCCCGCGATTGCGCTGTCGGATCCTGCCGCTGCTCGGACACGCCCGGCCAGTTCCACCAGGAAATCGGGCTGGTCGATGGCATGCACCGCGTCCAGCCGCAGGCCATCGAAGCGGTAGTCGCACAGCCACATCAATGCATTCTGGATGAAGTATTCGCGCACCTGGGGCCTGCGGAAATCGATGGCTGCGCCCCAGGGCGTGTGGCGGTCCTCGCGGAAGAATCCGCTGGCGTATTCATGCAGGTAATTGCCGTCGGGCCCGAAGTGGTTGTAGACCACATCGAGGATCACCATCAGGCCAAGGCCGTGGGCCTGGTCGATCAACGCGCACAGTTCGGCCGGGCTGCCATAGGTGTGCTGCGGGGCGAACGGCAGCACGCCGTCGTAGCCCCAGTTGCGCTCACCCGGGAACTGCCCCACGGGCATCAGCTCGATGGCCGTGAAACCCAGTTCGGCCAGGCGCGGCAACTGCTGGGCGACGCCGGCATAGCCGCCGAGCAGGCCGACATGCAGTTCCTGGATCACCGCTTCGTGCCAGGGGCGCCCTTGCCATGGGTGTTGCCAGGGGTAGCCGGCCACATCCACCACCTGGCTGGGCCCATGGATCCCTTCAGGTTGGTAGCGCGACGCCGGGTCGGCTACCTCCAGTCGGTCGTCGATTCGATAGCGATAGCGGCTGCCCGCCTGGCAGGGAGCCAGGCCGGTGAACCAGCCATCCCCTTCCGGCAGCAGTTCTATCGCCGGTTGTCGTTCCAGCTGCAAGCTCACGCTGCGCGCATCCGGCGCCCAGAGGGCGAAGCGCGCCGACGTGGCGTCCAGCAAGTGTGCGCCATGCCTGTGCATCTTCGGTGCCCCCGCTCAGTAGTGGCCGACGTGGGCCTGGCAGACCAGCTCCTCGTACAGCCGGGCATAGGGTTCCACTGCCTGGCACCAGTTGAACGGCTGGGTCATGGCCAGGCAGCGCATGGCGTTGAGCAGGTCCTTCTTGCCATAGACATAGAAGGCCCGGGCCAGTGCCTCGCGATAGCTGTCCACGGTGGGCTCGTCGAACAAGAAGCCCGTGACGCCATTCTCGATGGTGTCTGCCAGGCCGCCGGTGTTGCGCGCCACCGGCAGCGAGCCGAAGCGCTGCGCGTACATCTGGCTCAGGCCGCACGGCTCGTAGCGCGACGGCATGAGCAGGAAGTCGCTGCCGGCGAACATGCGCCGGGCGTCGGTTTCGTTGAAACCGATGCGCACGCCCACGCGGCCCGGGTAGCGCAGGGCCAACTCGCGCATGGCCTGCTCTTCCTCCGGCTCGCCACGGCCGATGATAGCGATCTGGCCTCCTTGGCTGACGATGTAATCGGCAACGCCGAGCGTCAGGTCCAGGCCTTTCTGGTAGACCAGGCGCGAGACCACGGCGAACAGCGGCCCTTCGGATGCCTCAAGTTGGAACAGCTCGCGCACTTGTTGTGCATTGCGCGCCTTGCCGTCCCAGTCGTTGAGGCTGAAATTGTGTTCCAGGTACTTGTCGGTGGCCGAATCCCAGCTTTCATCGATGCCATTGGGGATGCCGCCGAGCAGGCCTTGCTGGGCCTTGCTGGCGAGGAAACCGTCCAGCCCGCAGCCGAACGCCGGGGTGGTGATCTCCCGGGCGTAGGTGGCGCTCACCGTGGTGATGTGGCTGGAGTAGGCAAGGCCCGCCTTGAGGAACGAAAGCTTGCCGTAGAACTCCATGCCCTCCTGTTGCAAGGCATGGTCGGGGATGGCCAGCTCAGGGCAGCAGCCGCGGCTGAACACGCCCTGGTAGGCCAGGTTGTGAATGGTGAACAGGGTCGGGGTGTTCAGGCCACGCCAGTGCATGTAGGCCGGTGCCAGGCCGGCCGGCCAGTCGTGGGCGTGCACCAGGTCGGGGCGCCAGTGGATCATGCCTTCGCCGGCGGCGATCTCCGCAGCAGCTAGGCCCAGGCGGGCGAAGCGGATGTGGTTGTCGGGCCAGTCGCGGCCATTGTTGGCGCCATAGGGCGTGCCGTCGCGCTGGTACAGTTCGGGGCACAGCAATACATAGATGACCAGGCCGTCGGGCAGGTCCATGCGCCCGATCTTGCACGGCGGCAGTGCCGCATGGCCGCCGAGTTCGCCGACGATATGGATGGGGTTGTCGCTTTCCACCACTTGGCGGTAGCCGGGGATCAGCAAACGTACGTCATGCAGATGGGAGAGGGCCCGTGGCAGGGCCGATGACACATCGCCAAGCCCACCGGTCTTGACCAGGTCGGCGATTTCCGACGTCACGAACAGGATCTTGCGCTTGTGGAGGTTATGACGCCGCTGGGCGCCGGGTGCCTTGGCTGTCGTGGCGAAGTCCGGCAGGAGCGGTTCGCGGTTGTCCGGGTTGAATGTGTCTACGTGAGGCTCGACAGCGGCACTGATCATACTTCTCTCCGTCCCTTGTGTCGGGTGGCTGGCACCCTTTGCGTTATGTCGTGTTGGTTCTCTCTGGTCGTACGTCTTCGTAGTGCGTTCCTTGCCCCTGAGTCGTGCGCGCAAGCACACCGTGCAATCGGCATTCCAGCCGAAGGCAGTCGGACTGTTTGGGGTGGGTGGGCCGAGGCTGGGGTCGTCCCGTTGCTCTGGCCTACTTAATTCCTGACCTGCCGCTTTGTTGGAAAGTTTCGATTTTTTTCCGTCGGGTTGCCCAGACGGTTTGGCAGGCGGAATCCCGAGTGTAGGAGAGGTTGCGTTACAAATGTGACCCGCTGGTCATTTATAGGGTGACCGTAGGTCTGCGCAAACGTTGGCGGGTTGTTACCGGATATGAATAGCTTGAGAGGGGGCGGCGCTGGATCTTAAGAAGGGAAAAACATGCAAGGTGGGAGCCGACAAGCTCCCACGCGAGGGAAGGGGATGAATCAGAGGCTGACGGCCTTGTCTTCGCAGCGGGCCTGTTCCAGCAGCAGGTTCAATTGGGCGACCTGCTGGCGCAGTTGGTCGCGTTCATCCTTCAGACGGCGCAGTTCGTCACGGCGCACGGTGACATAGAGGGTCTGGGTTGGAGTAGCAGGCATCAATGTACCCATGTAAACACCTCGCAATTCTGGACGTTTTTTTGGGAGCGGGCGAGCCCGCGAATGTGCCGGTACTGGCGACAAACCGTTCTAGGTTGAACACGACTCCCTATCGACGAGCGTTCCTTACAAGGGTAGACGCTCGTGCGGCGGGCATTCTGAATTCTTTTCCTGGCCTTGGGAACTTTTTTGTTTATCGTTGTCGCCCCGTTCGTCGGTGAACCCTCGGGCGGAGCGCTGGACTAATCTGAACACCTGAACCGCGTTGTCATCTATTTACCAAGGGGAGCTTCGGCACATGCAACTGGGAATCGTCGGGCTGGGCCGCATGGGCGGCAATATCGCGAGAAGGCTGATGCTCGCAGGGCACCGCACCGTGGTGCATGACCGTAACCGTGATGCGGTCATGGCATTGGAGGGCGAGGGCGCCCAAGGGGCCCACGACCTGGGCGCCCTGGTGCAGAAACTCAAGGCCCCGCGCGCTGTGTGGGTGATGCTGCCAGCCGGCGAGCCCACCGAGCAGACCATCGCCCAGCTGGCCGAACTGTTGGAGCCGGGCGATGCGATCATCGACGGTGGCAACACCTTCTACAAGGACGACATGCGCCGCGCCACCGAGCTGGCCACGCGTGGCCTGCATTACCTCGACGTCGGCACCTCCGGCGGCGTGTGGGGCCTGGAGCGAGGCTACTGCATGATGATCGGCGGCGAGAAGGCGGTATTCGAGCGCCTGGAGCCGCTGTTCAAGGCGCTGGCCCCGGGCGTGGGCGACATCCCTCGGACCCAGGGCCGCGAAGGCGAGCATGGCCGCGCCGAGCATGGCTACATTCACGCCGGCCCCGCCGGTGCCGGGCATTACGTGAAGATGGTGCACAACGGCATCGAATACGGACTGATGCAGGCCTACGCCGAAGGCTTCGACCTGCTGCGCAGCAAAGGCGGCCCGGAACTGCCCGAAGACCAGCGTTTCGACCTGGACGTGGCCGAAATCGCCGAAGTGTGGCGCCGTGGCAGCGTGGTCACCTCCTGGCTGCTGGACCTCACCGCCGATGCCCTGGTGGCCGACCCGCAGCTGGCCCGCTTCAGTGGCTCGGTATCTGACAGCGGGGAAGGCCGCTGGACCATCGATGCCGCCGTCGAACAGGCCGTGCCGGTGCCGGTGCTGTCCAGCGCGCTGTTCGCCCGCTTCCGTTCCCGCCAGCAGCAGGGGACCTACGGTGACAAGATTCTCTCGGCCATGCGCCTGGGCTTTGGCGGCCACGTCGAGAAAGGCAAATGAAGCCACAGAAGATTCCTGCCGCGCCGCCGTGCACGTTGTTCCTGTTCGGTGCCAACGGCGACCTGGTCAAGCGCCTGCTGATGCCGGCGCTGTACAACCTCAGCCGCGATGGCCTGCTGGACCGCAACCTGCGCATCGTCGGCGTGGACCACAACCCGGCCACTGCGCAGGCGTTCGCCGATCGCTTGCATGACTTCATGGCCGAGCGCGACAAGGGCGAAGGCGCCAATAAATGCCTGGACGACAAGCTCTGGGCGCGCCTGGCCAAGCGTCTGGACTACCAGACCGGCGACTTCCTCGACCCCGCCACCTACGCAGCCATCGCCCGGCGCATCGACAAGACCGCCCACGGCAACGCCATCTTCTACCTGGCCACCTCGCCGCGCTTCTTCCCTGAAGTCGCGCAGCGCCTGGGCGATGCCGGCCTGCTGGACGAGTCGGGCGGCGGTTTTCGCCGGGTCGTGGTGGAAAAGCCCTTCGGCACCGACCTGGCCAGCGCCGAGGCCCTCAATGCCTGCCTGCTGAATGTGATGACCGAGCGCCAGATCTACCGGATCGATCATTACCTGGGCAAGGAGACGGTGCAGAACATCTTGGTCAGCCGCTTCTCCAACGGCCTGTTCGAGTCGTTCTGGAACAACCATTACATCGATCATGTCCAAATCACTGCCGCAGAGACTGTCGGTGTCGGGACCCGCGGCGCCTTCTACGATAACACCGGCGCCCTGCGCGACATGGTGCCCAACCACCTGTTCCAGCTGCTGGCCATGGTCGCCATGGAGCCCCCGGCCGCGTTCGCCGCTGATGCCGTGCGCAGCGAGAAGGCCAAGGTGATCGGCGCCATACGCCCCTGGTCGCAGAAGATGGCCCTGAAGAACTCCGTGCGCGGCCAGTACGTGGCCGGCAAGCAAGGCCGCAAGCGCCTGGCGGGCTACCGGCAGGAGCCCAACGTGGCCCCTGACAGCCACACCGAAACCTACGTGGCCTTGAAGGTGATGATTGACAACTGGCGCTGGGCCGGCGTGCCGTTCTACCTGCGCACCGGCAAGCGCATGAGCGTGCGCGACACCGAGATCGCCATCTGCTTCAAGCCCGCGCCTTATGCCCAGTTCCGCGAGTCCGAACTGGAGCGGCCCAAGCCCAACTACCTGAAGATCCAGATCCAGCCCAACGAGGGCATGTGGTTCGACCTGCAGGCCAAACGCCCCGGGCCGGAGTTGGTCATGGAGAACGTCGAGCTGGGCTTCGCCTACAAGGACTTCTTCCAGATGACCCCGGCGACCGGGTACGAGACGCTGATCTACGACTGCCTCACGGGCGACCAGACCCTGTTCCAGCGTGCCGACAACATCGAAAACGGCTGGCGTGCGGTGCAGCCATTCCTGGATGCCTGGGCCGGTGGCGGAGAAGTCCATGAATACGCCGCCGGCGAGGACGGCCCTGAGGCGGGTAATGAGCTGCTTACGCGTGACAAGCGGGAGTGGCATACCTTGGGCTGATGCGTCGTCCGTACCGGCCCAATCGCGGGGCAAGCCCGCTCCCACAGGTTTCGGCGTCGGCACGGGCCCTATGGCAGCGGGCTTGCACCGCGATCAGGGCGCGTGGCGCCCCCAAATGCGCAGTCCAACAAAGGAGCCCCCATGCCTGCCCCGATCGAAGACTACGCCCTGTTGGGCAACTGCCGCAGCGCCGCCCTGGTCAGCCGCGACGGCTCCCTGGACTGGCTGTGCCTGCCACGCTTCGACGCCCCGGCGGTCTTCGCCGCGCTGCTGGGCAATGAGGAAAACGGCCGCTGGCGCCTGGCCCCCTGCGATTGGGTGGAAACCACCGACCGGCGCTACCTCGACGACACCCTGATCCTCGAAACCACCTATACCACCGCCAGCGGTCGCGCCCGTGTCCTGGACTTCATGCCGCTGGGCGAGCACAACGCCGTGGTCCGCATCGTCGAAGGCCTGGCCGGTGAAACCGGCTTCGAGATGGACTTGGTACTGCGCTTCGACTATGGCCGCAGCGTCCCCTGGGTGGAAAAGATCGACCCCCTGACCCTGAGCGCCGTCGCCGGCCCTGACCGGCTCATCCTGCGCAGCACCGAGCCCGTCCACTCCCACGATCACCACAGCGTTTGCCGTTTCCGTGTCCATGCCGGCCAACGCCAGGTGTTCAGCCTGCGCCATCAACTTTCGCACTTGCCCCCGCAGCCTGACTTCGATGCCGACCAGGCCCTGGAAAACAGCCATACCCAATGGCAAGCCTTCGCCGCCCGCTGTCCCGACGTCGGCCCCTGGACGCCCCTGGTCCGCCGCTCCCTGCTGACCCTCAAGGCCCTGACCTACGCCCCCACCGGCGGCATGGTCGCCGCCGCCACCACCTCCTTGCCCGAGCGCGTCGGCGGCGAGCGCAACTGGGACTACCGTTACTGCTGGCTGCGCGATGCCACCATGACCCTGTTGGCGCTGATGAACCTCGGCTACTTCGATGAAGCCCAGGCCTGGCGCGAATGGCTGCTGCGCTCGGTGGCCGGCAACCCGGAACAGATGCAGATCATGTACGGCCTGGCCGGTGAGCGCGACCTGCCGGAATTCACCCTGCCGTGGCTCAGTGGTTACGAACAGTCCCGACCCGTTCGCATCGGCAACGCCGCGGCCCAGCAACTGCAGCTGGACATCTACGGCGAGCTTGCCGACGCCATGACCCAAGCCATCCGCGGCGGCCTGCCTCGGCACCCACGCAGCTCGGCCATTGCCCGCCTGATCCTGCCGTACCTGGAGCGCATCTGGCGCGAGCCCGACGAAGGTCTCTGGGAAGTGCGCGGGGGGCGGCAGCATTTCGTGCATTCCAAGGTCATGGCCTGGGTCGCTTTCGACCGCGCCGCAAGCCTTGCCGAAACCACCGAGGAAGACCGCGAGCGCGGGCGGCACTACCGGCAGGTGGCCGACCAGATTCACCGCGAAGTCTGCCAGCAAGGGCTCGACCCAAAACGCCAATGCTTCGTGCAGGCCTACGGCTCGACGGAGGTCGACGCCAGCTTGCTGCAGATCGCCTTGACCGGCTTCCTGCCGGCGGAAGATCCACGGTTCCTGTGCACGCTGGCGGAAATCGAAAAGCGCCTGCTGCGCAACGGCTTGCTGCTGCGCTATGACAGCGACCGCTGCAGCGACGGGCTGACGCCGGGGGAGGGCGTGTTCCTGGTGTGCTCGTTCTGGCTGGCGGATGTGTACGTGTTGCTCGGCCGCCAGGAACAGGCGCGGGCGCTGTATGAGCGGTTGGCGGGGCTGTGCAACGACGTCGGCCTGCTGGCGGAGCAGTACGACCCGGTGGGCAAGCGTATGTTGGGCAATTTCCCCCAGGCGTTCAGCCATATCGGGATCATCAATACCGCGCTGAACCTGCACCGGGCACAGTGTCCAGTGCGGGATCGGGCGAGCTGTAGTTGAAACTTGCCGGTTGTCGTGGGAACGGGGTTACTCGCGCTGCCTCTGCATCAGCGCTGTGGGAGGATCAGCCGCTGCCGAGCAATGACTTGATGAACTGGGCAAATACCTTGATTCGGGTAGAGTCCCGATTGATCGGCAGATACACCAGGTTGATCGATGCATCTGCCGACGTCGGGTTCACCTCGAATCGAGGCAGCAACCGGACCAGGCGCCCATCCTGTACGTCTTCGGCAACCAGCCAGTCGGCCAACAGCGCGATGCCATGGCCGTCCACCGCTGCCTGGCGCAGGACGTCGGAATTATTGCTCTGCATCCGCCCTTGCACCGCGACAGGCAGCGTTTCGTCGTCGATCTGGAAATGCCAGGCCCGCATGGGCCCGCCGTAGTCGAACCGCAGGCATGCGTGGCGGGTCAGCTCGTTCGGGTGGGCAGGTAATCCGTGCTGTTCCAGGTAGCCAGGGCTCGCCACCAGCCACCGCTGGAAATGGCCAATGGTGGTGCAGACGACGTCCTCGCTGGAAATGCTCGACCCGAGGCGCACGCTCAGGTCGATGCGGTCCTTGAAGAGATCGACCCGCTCATCGCTCAGACTCAGGGTCACCTCCAACTGCGGATGGCATGCGAGCAGTTGGGCCAGGTGAGGCGAAATCAAGCGGCGGCCGAACTCAACGGGCACGCTGACCCTGAGCTTGCCTTTGGCTTGCGACCCACGGTCGGTCACCATGCTGTCTGCAGCGGCCAGCGCGTCGAGGATGGCAACGGCATTGTCAAAATAGGCCTGGCCCAGGTCGGTCGGGCTGTTTCGCCGCGTGCTGCGGGTCAGCAGGGTGGCGCCCAGCGCCGATTCCAAGGCTGCAACCTGCCGGGTGACCGACGAGGTCGCGACGCCAAGCTTTCGCGCTGCGGCAGCGTAGCTACCGCAGCGCACCGTTTCGACGAACATGCTCAGCGCGAGAAATTTATCCATAGGTGCAACTCTGTCGAAGGGGATCCGCGAGCGGTAGCGCGTCTGCGCACAGTGCCCGAGGATATCGACAGCCGGGACGATAGTCATGCGCGAGGACTAACGTCTGTGCCGGGCGAGGAAGATCATCAGCGCCAGGGTTGGAATCGCGGCCGCTGCGTAGAGCGAAGAAGACCACCCGAAGCGTTCATACAGCGGGCTTGCCAACACCGAGCCCAAGGCTCCGCCGACAAAGATGCAGGTCATGAACACAGCGTTGAGGCGTGCCCGGCTGTGTGGGTCCAGCGCGTAGACGTCGCGCTGTCCCAGAACCATGTTCATTTGTACGGCAAAGTCCAGGGCGACAGCCGCAGCTACCAAGCCCAGATAACCAAGCCCAGGAATGCCGGCGAGCAGCAGCGAGAGGGGAGCCAGCAGCAAGGCGACCAAGGTGCTCGCATGGCCATGGCCGGCATCGGCAAGACGCCCGGCGATGGGCGCGGCAATCGCACCAACGGCACCGACCAGGGCAAACATCGCCACACCGTTCTGGCTGAAACCGTAATGGCGGATCAGCTCGATGGGAACGATGGTCCAGAAGAAGCTGAAGCTGGCGAACAGCAGCCCTTGGTACAGCGAGCGCTCGCGCAGCACGGCGTGTCGCCTGGCCAAGGCGAAAACCGAACCGATCAGACGACCGTAGGTAGTGCGCTGGTTCGGCATACGTTCGGGCAACAGCATCGCGACCAGGCCGGCTATGACTACCATCAGTACCGCAGCACTGTAGAACATGCCTCTCCAACCGAAGTATTCGGACACCAGGCTCGATACCGGGCGGGCGAGCAGGATGCCGAGCAACAGGCCACTCATGATGTTTCCCACCACCCGACCCCGGGTACTTTCCGGGGCCATGTGGGCGGCCAGGGGCACAAGGATCTGCACCGCTACCGAGGTCAGGCCGATCAGCAGCGACGCGGCCAGGAACAGCGAAGGCGAATCGGCCAGGCCGGCCGCGGCCAGGCAGGCGCCGACAACCAGGGTGAGGCCGATGACCAGGCGCTTGTTTTCCAGGAGGTCGGCCAACGGCACCAGGAACAGCAGGCCGACGGCATAGCCCAACTGGGTCAACGCCACGATCAGGCTGGCATGTTCGGGTGTAAGCCCGATGCTGGGTGCGATGAGTTCAACGACGGGCTGGGCGTAATACAGGTTTGCAACGACGGCACCACAACAGAACGCCAGGAAAAGGATCAGTGCCTTGGACAGGGCGGGCGAAGTGTCGGCCTCTACCGAGGGTGAAGCGGTAATCTCAGGGCTGCTCGCTGACATGGCGAGATCTCCGTTTGGGGGAAGTCAACGACAAGCCTATGTTTGCAGGCGTGCTGTTGGTATCCGAGCTCGCCGCAATGAACCTGTGCGCGTTGCGCAACACTGGCCGTCGTCGTTGCGCTAGAGCAACTCGACGGAACGCCCCGGTTTCGCCCATCGTCTGAACAGACAGGCATTCGAGTCCTGGAGGTCAGTCCCGCCTATGACGTTGTTCATTGGTTGTGCCGGTTGGAGCTTGTCCCGCGCCTATGCCGAGGCGTTTGCGCAGGTGGGCAGCCATCTACAGCGCTACGCCGTACGGTTGGGTGCGGTGGAGATCAACAGCGCGTTCTACCGCCCGCACAAGCCCCAGACCTACGCCCGCTGGGCCGCTTCGGTGCCTGATCATTTTCGTTTCTCGGTGAAGGTGCCCAAGACGATCACCCATGAGCAGCGTTTGCATGCCTGCGATGCACTGCTCGAAGCGTTCCTAGAACAGTCCGGGCAACTGGGCGAACGGCTGGGCTGCCTGCTGGTGCAATTGCCGCCTTCGTTGCAATACGACCCGCACGTCGCCCGGCGCTTTTTCGAGGCTGTACGCAGGCGTTATGCCGGGCAGCGTCTGGCCGCGCAGCTGCGAGCGAGCTGTGAGGCAAACGTGACGACCTGGTGCATTTTCGACAACACCGCTGCCGGGGCCGCCTTGGGTAATGCTCTGGCACTGCAGGCAAGCCTGGACCTGGTCCGATGAGCTGCGCGCCGAAAACGGTATTCACCGTGGGGCATTCGACCCGATCGATCGAGGTCTTCATCGCATTGATGCGCAGCTTCAGTGTGCAGGTGGTGGTCGATATCAGGACCGTTCCTCGCCCCGTACCAACCCGCAATTCAACCTGGACGTACTCCCAGTACGGCTGAAGCACGAAGGCATGGATGGCCTGCTGGTCGAGTATCCAGGCTGACATCGTGCATGGGCCCAATCGCTGGCAAGCCAGCTCCCACAGGTACAGCGTTACGCTTGAGAGCTGCGCCGCCCTGTGGGGCTGTCTGGCAAAGTTTATGAGAACTGGCGCGATCCCTGTGGGAGCCGGCTTGCCGGCGATGGGGTAAGCCTCAGCTAGACCATGGACATCGACAAGGCCAGCCGGGCGCAGTTGACGCCGGGTGCCGAGGTTCGTGGCCTGCTGGTCGAGTATCCAGGCTGACATGGTGCATGGGCCCAATCGCTGGCAAGCCAGCTCCCACAGGTACAGCGTTACGCTTGAGAGCTGCGCCGCCCTGCGGGGCTGTCTGGCAAAGTTTATGAGAACTGGCGCGATCCCTGTGGGAGCCGGCTTGCCGGCGATGGGGTAATCCTCAGCAAGCCCATGGACATCGACAAGACCAGCCGGGCGCATTTGACGCCGGGTGCCATGGGTTCAGTAGTTGAAATCATGCCCCAGCTGACCCTGCACCCAATCGAGGAACAGCCGCACCCTCGAGGCTTCGGCATGCCCACGAGGGAACACCAGGTGATGGGCACTGACGGGCGTGGCCAGTTCCTCTGGGAACACCGGCACCAGCTCGCCCCTGGCAATGTAGTCCTGGGCCAACAAAGAACTCTCAAGGGCAAATCCATACCCATGGCCAGCGGCTTCCAGGCTCATGTAGGAGCGGTCGAAGCTCAACGCAAATGGGGCTTGTGGCAGGGTCACACCTTGCTGGGCGAACCATTGGGGCCACTGGACCAGGGCGGCTTCGGAGAGGATCAGGTTTTCACGTAGCAGGTCGCTGGGCTGCGCTATCTGCCGGCGTGCGAGCAACTGTGGCGAGGCCAGCACCGTCGCACGTTCATGACGGATGGTGCGTACCTCCAGGCTCGGCCAGTTGGGGTAGCCATGGCGGATGTCCAGGTCGATCTGGTGACGGCCGAAATGCAGGGACTCGTAGGAGCACGACAGGTTGATCTGGATTTGCGGATGGCTGCTGCGAAAGTGTTCCAGGCGCGGCAACAGCCACAGCAGGCCGAAGCTGGGCGCTGAGTGAAGCCGCAGGCAATCGAAGCCAACCGCGCTCCCGGCACGCTCCGTGGCGCTGGCCAGGCTTTGTAGGATGCCGGCGACCTCGCGCAGGTACTGCTCGCCGGCAGGCGTCAATGACACACCCCGGGCTTCGCGTATGAACAAAGGACGGCCGATCAGCGCTTCGAGATTGGCAATCTGGTGACTGACCGCCGAGGGTGTGAGGTTGAGCTGTTCGGCGGCCCTCGCCACATTGCCAAAGCGGGCGACCTGTTCGAAGGACTGAATTGCTTTCAGTGGAGGGATCTGTGGCGGCTTGCGGATCGCGTCCTGGTTCATGGTCATTCCCTGCTCAGCGCGGAAGGCAGGGGTGTTTGTACACGCCAATCATCGCCAACGACAAG
Organism: Pseudomonas sp. NY15372; assembly: GCF_048068215.1. NCBI lineage: Bacteria > Pseudomonadati > Pseudomonadota > Gammaproteobacteria > Pseudomonadales > Pseudomonadaceae > Pseudomonas > Pseudomonas sp. NY15372. The sequence continues at coordinate 129,196 of NZ_JBLUPY010000009.1, read as the reverse complement.
GCAAGGGCTGAATTTTTTTCAGCACCGGATGAAACACACTGCGTTGCTGGCGATGCGCTCCGGCATGAAGCTGGGCCCATCGGTTCTTCCGGACCGCCGCCCACAACAATAATCATCCGGAGTACTTCTCATGCTACTTGCAGGCAAATTTGCAATCGTCACCGGCGCAGCCTCTGCCCGTGGTATCGGTCGTGCCACTGCCCAGGTCTTCGCTGATCAGGGGGCCAAGGTGGCGATTCTCGACCTCGACGCCCGCGCGGCAGCCGATGCCGCCGCTGCCCTGGGCGAGGGCCACATCGGCCTGGCCGCCAACGTCGCGGATCAAGCCCAGGTGCGCGATGCCGTGGCGCAGGTTCTGGCCCATTTCGGCCGGATCGATGTGCTGGTCAACAATGCTGGCATCACCCAGCCGGTCAAGACCCTGGACATCACCGGTGCCGACTATGACCGCATCCTCGATGTCAACCTGCGTGGCACGCTGTTGATGTCCCAGGCGGTCATCCCGACGATGCGCGATCAAGGTGCCGGCAGCATCGTCTGCATGTCCTCGGTGTCCGCCCAGCGTGGCGGCGGTATCTTCGGCGGCCCTCACTACAGCGCGGCGAAAGCCGGCGTGCTGGGCCTTGCCAAGGCGATGGCCCGTGAGCTGGGCCCGGACAACGTGCGGGTCAACTCGATCACCCCTGGCCTGATCCACACCGACATCACCGGCGGCCTGATGCAGGACGAACGACGCCACGCCATCATCGAGGGTATTCCCCTGGGCCGCCTGGGCCAGGCGCAGGACGTCGCCAATGCGGCTTTGTTCCTGGCCAGCGAACTGTCCAGCTATCTGACCGGCATCACGCTGGACGTCAACGGTGGGATGCTGATCCACTGAGCAGCCAGCCACTGTGTTCTGTATCTGAGCCCGGCCTGGTCCGGGCGGCCAATAACAACAAGAGATCAGATCGACATGACTACGATGACGCTAGACGCGGCTTCGAACGCGCGCAGCAGTGCCTACCGCAAGACGGCTTGGCGCCTGATGCCTTTTCTCATGCTCTGCTACCTGTGTGCCTACCTGGACCGGGTCAACGTCGGCTTCGCCAAGCTGCAGATGATGGATGACCTGGCGCTTTCCGAAGCGGTCTACGGGCTGGGGGCCGGGATGTTCTTCATCGGCTACTTCCTGTGCGAAGTGCCGAGCAACATCATCCTGCACAAGGTCGGCGCCCGGCGCTGGATCGCCCGCATCATGATCACCTGGGGCATCATTTCGGCGATGTTCGCCTTCGTCGAGACGGCCTGGCAGTTCTATGCCCTGCGTTTCTTGCTCGGTATCGCCGAGGCGGGTCTTGCTCCGGGGCTTCTGCTGTACCTGACCTATTGGTTCCCGTCTTATCGCCGGGCGAAGATGACGGCCTTGTGGTTCATCGCCATCCCGTTGTCGGGCATGATCGGCGGCCCTCTGTCGGGCTGGATCATGGAGCGCTTCGCCGGTGTGCAAGGCTGGGCCGGCTGGCAATGGATGTTCGTCCTCGAGGCGATCCCGACCGTGTTGGTGGGTATCCTGGTGCTCAGCTACCTGAAAGATAGCGTGGAACAGGCCCACTGGCTCAACGACGAGGAAAAGGCCCTGGTGCGCAAGGAGCTGGCCGAAGACGAGCAGCACAAGGTCAGGCACGGCTCGGTGAGTGACTTCTTGCGTGATCGTCGTCTATGGCTGCTGGCCGGGATCTATTTCTGCGTAGTCATGGGCCAGTACGCAATCACCTTCTGGCTGCCGACACTGGTGCGCAATGCGGGTGTAAGCGATCCGTTGCATATCGGCCTGATGACCAGCGTCCCTTACCTGTGCGCCATCTTCGCCATGTTGCTGGCCGGGCGCAGTGGTGACCGCCACCGGGAGCGGCGCTGGCACCTGGCGATCCCCATGCTGCTCGGCGCGCTGGGCCTGAGCCTGGCCGCGGCGTTGGGCAGCAGCCTGCTCTTGTCGATACTGAGCCTTTGCCTCGCCGCTGCAGGCGTCCTGTCCGCCTCATCGCTGTTCTGGATGCTGCCCACTACCTTGCTGGGAGGCGTCTCGGCCGCGGCAGGCATCGCGGCGGTCAACAGCTTCGCCAACCTGGCCGGCTTCTGCTCGCCATACCTGATCGGTTGGGTCACCACGACCTGGGGCAACAATGCCATCGGCATGTATCTGATCACCCTCGTGCTGGTATTCGGTGCCTTCCTGGTGCTGCGCGTACCGGCAAACCTGGTCAATCGTTGAGTTCAACAAGGAGTCACTCCAATGACTGCTGTGCCTACCCGTAACGAGGCGCTGCCCCTGGCCGTGCGCGCTCACAACATCCGCCGCCATGCCCTGCGCATGGGCCAGGTCCAGGGGCAGGGCTATATCGGCCAGGCCCTGGGCGCCGCCGACCTGCTCGCCGTGGCCTACTTCCATGCGTTGCGCATGGACCCGGCCAACCCCGAATGGGAGGCGCGCGACCGTTTCTACCTGTCCATCGGGCATTATGCGATCGCCTTGTATGCGGCGTTGATCGAAGCCGGGGTCGTTCCCGAAGGGGAGCTGGAAACCTACGGTAGCGACGACAGCCGCCTGCCCATGTCCGGCATGGCTGCCTACACGCCGGGGATGGAAATCACCGGTGGCTCGCTCGGGCATGGGCTGGGCATCGCCGTTGGCGCGTGCCTTGGGCTAAAGCGCAAGGGCTCGGCCAGCTGGGTGTACAACCTGCTGTCGGACGGTGAACTGAACGAGGGCTCGACCTGGGAAGCGGTGATGTCCGCCAGCCACTGGCAGTTGGACAACCTCATCGCCTTGGTCGATGTGAACAACCAGCAGGCGGACGGGCACTCCAGCGAAGTGCTGGCATTCGAGCCGATCGTCGATCGCTGGCAGGCGTTTGGCTGGTTCGTGCAGCGGGTCGATGGCAATGACCTCGATGCCCTGGTCCAGGCCTTCGACCAGGCCCGTGCCCATCCAGGTGAGCAGCCCCGGGTCATCATTTGCGATACCCGCATGGGCAAGGGCGTGCCTTTTCTCGAAAACCGCGACAAGACCCATTTCATTCGCGTCGATGAACACGAATGGGATCTCGCCCTGCAGGCGCTGGACGCCGGGAGCCAAGCATGAGCACTGTAAACACCACGAAAAAGCGTCTGACCACCTCGGCGATGATCGCCTCCATTGCCGCCGAAGGCCAGCCAACCCGTTCGGCACCATTCGGCCACGCCCTGGCAAGCTTGGCCGAGCAGCGCCAGGACATCGTCGGCCTGAGCGCCGACCTGTCCAAGTACACCGACCTGCACATCTTCGCCAAGGCCCACCCGGAGCGTTTCTACCAGATGGGCATGGCCGAGCAGTTGTTGATGAGCGCTGCCGCCGGCATGGCCCGCGAAGGCATGACGCCGTTCGCGACCACCTATGCGGTGTTCGCCTCGCGACGAGCCTATGACTTCATCTGCATGGCCATCGCCGAGGAAAACCTCAACGTCAAGATCGTCTGCGGCCTGCCTGGCCTGACCACGGGCTACGGTCCCAGCCACCAGGCCACCGATGATCTGGCGATCTTCCGTGCGATGCCGAACCTGATGATCGTCGACCCTTGCGACGCGCTGGAAATCGAACAGGCGGTACCTGCCATCGCCGCACACCAAGGGCCGGTCTACATGCGCCTGTTGCGTGGCAACGTACCTTTGGTGCTGGATCGCTACGACTACCAATTCCAGCTGGGCAAGGCGCAAGTGCTGCGCGGCGGCCGGGACGTGCTGGTGATCGCCAGCGGCTTGATGACCATGCGCGCCTTGGAAGCGGCCGAACAGTTGCACAGGGATGGCGTGGATGTCTCGGTGTTGCATGTACCGACCATCAAGCCGCTGGATGAGCAGACGATTCTTGCCGAAGCTCGCAAGGCAGGCCGCCTGGTGGTGACGGCGGAGAACCATTCGATCATCGGTGGGCTAGGGGAGGCGGTCGCCGGTGTGTTGTTGCGCAACGGGGTGACGCCGACGTTCCGCCAGATCGCGCTGCCGGATGCGTTCCTCGACGCAGGCGCGCTGCCGACCTTGCATGATCGCTATGGTATTTCCACCGAGGCTGTGGCACGGCAGATCAAGGCTTGGCTGTAGTGCTCAAGTGGTGGGAAGCCCCTCACGGGCTGCTCGCTCCAGCACCGGGCGCAGTGTCCGGTGCTGAAGCGGGCCAACTGTGGCTGGCAGCGTGCGACGAGCCGGAATTCTGCTATCGGCCCGCACGTTTCGACATTACTGCAACTGCCGCAAACGAATGTTATGGAGCTGGTTGTATTGGTTGGATTCTTCGGGGTAAAGCACCTGAATATCCAAGGGCAGAGTCGCTCCGGGCTCAACCGTGTGGCCAGACTTGTTGGTCAACGCAATATAACCTTCTGTCGATGCCTCTTCGTCTACCTCCAGCCAGTGTTTCTGCGTTTCCAGCCAGTCAGGATCAAGCTTGGCACCGTCCAGCAAGAGGAATGACAGTCGCCATTTAACGACACGTGCGCTGGCGGAGGACAAGGTAAGCCCGTAGCTATAGATCCACTCCGGCTGGTCCCAGACTTTCTTCCAGTGGCCTTTGAGAATTTGCGTTACGTTCAAGTCTCGCTGGGTGACTATGACGGCCTTGGCGTGCACTTGGCGGTCGCCTGTGTTGACAAAGCCAGGGGGAACGGAGATCGCGGTCTGGAGTGTTGTGGTACCGGCAGCAAGCGCTTTGACAGGCATTCGGATGACACGTGTTTCTTCGGCTGAAAGATCAACGACATTATTAAAGGTATCCACTGCCAGAAGCGCATCATCCCCTGAACGAGGTGTGATGACGATGTTTTTAACCGCCATGTTGCTCTGGTTCTGGATTGTCAGCGATACGTAATAACTTTCGCCGGTTTTTAGGTCCAATTCAGAGGTCATCGACAGACTGAGCGTAACGCTGATGTTGGGCGCCAGGCGCCCAGCTCGCCCCCTGTAATAACGCTGCAAATCGTTACCATGGCTGAGCAACCGATGTGACGGCGGCACTGCGATGGCGAGCGAAGCCTCGCCATCGCGCCTTACGATCAGAGCGTCTCGCCGACTGCGTTGGCGGCAACCTTGTTGCGCCCGCCGAGCCATACCAGCAGCAGGCCACCCGCGGCCAGCAAGCCCCCGGCGACCGGCACCGCGGCGTAGCCGAGGTTCAGGCTGATGACCCCGCCGCCCAATGCCGCGCCCACGGCGTTGCCGAGGTTGAAGGCGCCGACGTTGATCGAGGAGGCCAGGCCCGGGGCTTCGGCAGCGGCGATCATCACGCGCATCTGCAGGGGCGGAACCACGGCGAAGGTGAATACGCCCCATACCAGCAGGGCCAGGGCGGCGCCGACATGGGTGCCGAGCACCAGCGGCATCAGCAGCATGATCAGGGCCAGCACGCCGAGGAAGATGCGCGCCGCGCCGTCCAGCGACCAGTCGGCCAGGCGCCCGCCCAGGCTATTGCCCAGGGTGAAGCCGACGCCGATCAGCACCAGGCCCAGGGTGACGAAGCTGTCCGAGGCGCCGGTCAGTTCGGCAAGCACCGGGGCCACGTAGGTGTACAGGGTGAACATGGCGCCGGCACCGAGCACGGTGGTGGCCATGGCCAGCAGGACGTTCGGCCGGGCGATCACGGCCAGCTCCCGGCGTACATGGGGCACGCTGCCGCGTTCACCCTTGGGCAACGCGTACCACAGCGCAGCCATGGCCAGGATGCCGAGCATTGCGGTGCCGGCGAAGGCCAGGCGCCAGCCGACCTGCTGGCCAATCCAGGTGGCGGCGGGCACGCCGCCGATGTTGGCGATGGTCAGGCCCATGAACATGGTGGCGATGGCGCTGGCCTGTTTCTCGCGGGGCACCACGCTTGCCGCTACCACCGCCCCCAGGCCGAAGAAGGCGCCGTGGTTGAGGCTGGTGATCAGGCGCGAGGCGAGCAGGGTGCCGTAGCTGGGCGACAGGGCCGAGAGCAGGTTGCCCAGGGTGAAGATGGCCATCAGCGCGATCAGCGCGCCGCGCTTGCCGAAGCGGCTGAACAGCAGAGTCATGATTGGTGCGCCGACCATCACGCCGACGGCGTAGGCGGTCACCAGCATGCCAGCACTGGGAATGCTGACATTCACGCCTTCGGCGATGACCGGTAGCAGGCCCATGGGGGCGAATTCGGTGGTGCCGATGCCGAAGGCGCCGATGGCCAGGGCGAACAGGACGTGTCCGGGTTTCATTGCATAGGCTCCTCGAGCGTAGTAGATCAGGTAGGGGCGCAGTATGGCCGTTGATGGGATGTGGATTAAGTCACGATTGCGCGAATGACCTTTGATCTGGAGTCATTAATCCTGACGCCCAGTGCGGGGAGCGCTATTGATTTTGCGCCCACCCCGTCTGTGGGAGCGGGCTTGCCCCGCGGTCAAGAGCGGAGCCCTTGCAAGGCGGCGGGGATATCGGGCCTGGCCCCATCGCGGGACAAGCCCGCTCCCACCAGGCCTGCGCTGTCTTCAGAGATACCGCCGTACCTGTGGGAGCTGGCTTGCCAGCGATAGGACCGGGGCAAGCAACTCAAGACAGTTGGCTCCCACAGCGGGCCGCAAAATCTGTTCAGCGGTGCCAGGCCATTTGTCATGGAGGGCTGGGCATGAGCCGCCCATCGCGCCCCATGTGGTAACGCTGCAGGTCCCTGGCCAGGATCAGGTTGCCGCTGTAGTGCGCCATCGCTTCGGCGCGCACATCTTCGATCGATGGGCTACGTCGTGGGTCGGGCTGGTAGCGCGCGCTGAAGTGCGTGAGCACGAGGTTGGCGATGCCGGCCGCCTCGGCGAACTGCGCCACGGCCGCAGCGGTGCTGTGGCCGAAGGTCACCTGGGTGCGCTCGACGATCGGCTGGGTGAAGGTCGCTTCGTGTACCAGCACATCCACATCCTGGGCGACCTCTGCGAGCAACTGCGGGGTGTCGTTGTCACCGCAGACGATGATGCGCCGTGGCGGGCGGGAAGGGCGCAGGTAGTCCGAGGCGTTCAACACGCGGCCTTCATGTTGCACCGGGTTGCCGTGGGCCAATTCGCCCCACAGCGGGCCACGGGGAATGCCGTCGGCCTCCAGGCGCGCGATGTCCAGTCGCGGTTCGGGGTTGATTTCGCTGAACACGAAACCATGGCTGGGCACTCGGTGCGACAGCGGCACGGTACTGACCTGGATATTGTCGTTGCGCCAGGTGCCGAGTTCTTCGAGCGCCAGTAGGCGCAGTTCGAACTGCAGGTAGGTCTGGCTGACGGCCAGGCCCAGGCGCAGCCAGTCGTGCAGCGCGGCGGGCAGGATCAGGTCCAGTGGCTGGGTGCGCCCGGACATGCCGGCGCTGGCCAGCAGGCCCGGCAGGCCGAAGCAATGATCGCCATGCACATGGGTGATGAACACACCGCGCAGGTCGCGGATCGATAGAGAGGTATGCAGCAACTGGTGCTGGGTGGCCTCGCCGCAGTCCACCAGGTACCAGTGGCTGCCCGTGGCTTCGATGACGGCGGTGCCGGTAACATTGCGGGCCTTGGTGGGCACGCCGGCGGAGGTGCCCAGAAACTGCAGGTCCATTGGCTGGCTCCTTTGCGGGTCGCAGGTCGGGTCATTGTACGACCATGCGCACGGGCAGGAGGTCAGTTGGTGTCGGTACTGGCCCAATCGCCGGCAAGCCAGCTCCCACAAGGGTCTGCAAAATCAAGTAGTTATGCATTGTTCTGTGGGAGATTGCCCCGCGATGGGGCCAGCCTGGGCAACCACTCACCCATGGAAATGTCGGCCTGTGGCGCCCCGTGATGTCAGAAGGTGTATTTGGCCGTCAGCATCAGGTTGCGCGGGTCACCGAAGGTATCGCCGCCATAGTCCACCGACTTGGAAATGGAGGAGTAGTATTTCTTGTCGAACACGTTGTTGGCGTTGAGTTGCAAATCGAGGTTTCGGTTCACCTGGTAGCCGGCCATCAGGTCGGTCACCGCATAGCTGCCCTGGATCAGCCGGTACTCGCCGCCCTCGGTCGGGATGTCGTTGTACATGCGGCTCTGCCAGGTCACGCCACCGCCGATGCGCAGCTTCTCCAGCGGGCCCTGGAAACGGTACGTGGTGTATAGCTTGAACTGGTGCTCGGGGGTATCGGTTTCAAGCGGCTTGTTGACCTTGGCGGGGGCATTGTCATCCTTGATCGTGTGCACGCGAGCGTAGGTGTAGCCGGTACCGATCTGCCAGTGGTCGGTCAGCGCACCTTGCAATTCAAAATCGATACCTTGGCTGCGCACTTCGCCGGAAGCCTGGTAGCACGTCAGTTGCGGGCAGCTCGGCAGTTTGACCTCGACCTGGCGGTTTTCCTGGTCGATACGGAACAGCGCCAGGCTGGCGTTCAGCGCGCCATCGAAATACTCGCCCTTGATCCCGACCTCGTAGTTCTTGCCCACGATGGGCGTCACCGGTTTGCCGGCGCCATCCCGGCCGTCTTGCGGCGTAAAGATATCGGTGTAGCTGGCGTAGACGGAATGGCGCTCGTCCAGGTCGTAGATCAGGCCACCGTAGCGAGTGACCTTGCGCGTCACCTTGTAATCGCCGGTGTCATTGTCGCGCTGGTCGTAGTCGTACCAGTCCAGCCGCCCGCCCAGGATCAGCTTGAGCGGCTCGGCCAGGCTCAGGCGGGTGGTGGTGTAGACCCCTTCCTGGTTGATCAGGTAGCGGTTATTGCCGGTATGCACGAAGTCGGGCTTGCCGCCGTGGAGGGGGTAGTCGGTGTCATACGGGCTGTAGTTGTGCTCGTTCATGTCATAGAGGCGCTTGCTGGCACCGACCACCAGCTCATGGGTGCGGCCCAGGGCTTGGAACGGGCCGCTGGCAAAGGCATCCAGGCCCAGCTGGTTTTCGTCGTGCTTGGACTGGTAAACGGTACGGCTCAAGGTCTTGGCCGTGTTCCAGCGCGATTGGTACGAGCCCCGGAACAGGGCATTCTGCTCGCTGTAGTTGGCGTTGGCCTGCAGCTTCCAGTCGTTGGCCAACTGATGACGCAGTTCGGCGAACAGGGTATTGATTTCCTGGTCCTTGTTTTCCCAGTCCGTGCCTGGGTTGTACGAGCGAGACACATCCAGGTGGTGGCCGCTGAGGTCGGTGGGGATGGCGCCCCAGAAGAAATTGGTCTTGTCCTTCTGGTGGGAGAAGCCGAGGGTGAGGGTGGTGTCCTCGCTCAGGTCGGCTTCGGTGATCGCATAGAACAGGCCGTGATCTTCCTTCTGCCCATCACGGAAGCTGTTGGCATCACGGTACGAGGTGACCACCCGCCCGCGCAGCGTACCGCTGTCGTTGAGCGGGCTGGAGGCGTCGAGTTCGCCCCGGTAGTTGTCCCAGCTGCCGGCGGCGCCCGTCAGGGTGACTTTACGTTCGGCCAGTGGGCGCTTGCGCACCAGGTTGATCGCCGCCGATGGCGTGCCGGCCCCGGTGACCAGGCCGGTGGCACCGCGCACCACTTCCACACGGTCGAACATCGCCAGGTTCGGTTGGGCGCCTACCACCCAGCCGGTGTACGAGCTGGGGATGCCGTCGTACATGATGCTGTCGACGTCGAAGCCTCGGGCTGTATAGGACTGCCGGCCAGGACCGCTGGATTGATTGAGAAACAGGCCGGGGGTGTACTTGGCCACATCGTTGATGCTGGTCATGTTCTGGTCATCCATGCGCTGGCGGGTGACGACGGTCACCGCTTGGGGTGTTTCGCGCAGGGTCAGGGGAAGCTTGGTGGCGGTCGACATGCTACCGGTGGTGTACGACTGCGACCCTTCGGTGGTACTGCCCAGGCCTGTATCGGTGATAGCCGTGGCGCCGAGCTCGAGCACCGCGGGCGCTGCGGGTTGTTCGCTGGCGGCCGTGGGCGTGAGTGGTGCCATGCAGATGGCGATTGCCAACAGGCTACGTGTGGGCGTGAAGCGTTGGGGTGAAGGGACCAGGGACATGCCGTCATCCTTGTTGCTGATGATTATGATAATGATTAGCAATAAGTTTGTCAGAATATGTCCCTCACTGACAATGCGTTCGATGGGCGGATGTGGGGTTGGGCTATTCAGACGGGGGAACGGTGAGTCATTTGACCAACAGCCAGAATTGCCTGGTCAATGATTTGCGGCCAAGGGGTAGGGCTCGATGTCGGAGCCAGCGGATTTATTGGCCTGATAACGAAAAGGGTCTTCTGATCGTGCAGAAGACCCTTATCAAGACGCGATGTTATTTCTGCTCAAGTGCAGTCATCGAGGTGCCGGCAATGAAAATCGAAGCCGCGAGCAGACCCAAGTCCTTCAATAGGAACTGGCCAGGCACCACGGAAATCGCAGGGAAACCGAGGCTAGGCTCGAATACACCTGGCGTGGTCAGCATGAATGAAAGCGTCGTGATGAACAGGCCGGCGGAGAGCAACCCGCCCAAAGCCGAGAATTTGGCAGAAAACACCCGGCCAGCGATCAGTAGACCGATAGAGATCTCCAGAACACCCAGAAAGTTAGAGAATCCTTGGATGCTCATGAGGTTGTACACCCAGTAAAGCAACGGGCTGTTACTGACGAAGCCATGAATGCCGTTCGCCTCATAGCCAGTGAACTTCATGCCTCCGAACCAGAAGTAGATGATGGCCATGGCCGCGTAGATGCCTACAACGCCGGCACGTGTGGCCTGCTGGCCCAGGCCTTTGTTCAGAAGGCGGGTGGTGAAGGAGCGGTCAGCAATAGAAGTGTTCATGAGCGATCTCCAAAGAGTCTGTTGTATCAGTGGGCATACGGCGCACTTCCTAGCGCCGTTTGAGTACGGGGCCATGATGCAAGGGAACGCCATTCTTTTGGGTTCAATTAGTCTATAATTTGCTGCAGATCGTCCAAATCCGAGGTGCGCGTACTCATGGATCGGTTATCCAAACTACTGACGCTCTACGGTGTGCGTGCCGAGCTGTATTACAGCGGTGGGCTTTGTGGCACTAGGCAATACACCGACGCAGACCGCAGGGGCCATATCCATCTGCTGCAGAGCGGGGTGTTGGCCTTATCGATCGAGGGTCGATCGACTGTATTGCTGACCGAGCCGAGCCTGATTTTCATTCCTCGCCCCAACCGGCACCAGGTATCCAGTACCCCGGCAGGTGAAGCCCGCTTGCAATGCGCATCCCTGGCCTTCGCGGGCGGGGAGGACAATCCGTTGGCAGCGGCCTTGCCTGATGTGATGGTTTTGCCGCTGGCCGGGCTGCCAATGCTCTCGGACACGGTCAAATGGTTATTCGCCGAGGCCGACGGCGACCATTGCGGTCGCCGCGCTACGCTGGATCGACTCTTCGAGCTGGTGGTCATTCAGTTATTGCGGCATCTGCTCGACCACCATCAGCTCGAGTCCGGAATGATGGCGGGCCTTGCTGATGCTCGCCTGTCTCGTTCATTGGTCAAGATTCATGAAATGCCTCAGCACCCCTGGTCGATTTCGCAACTGGCCAGCGAGTCGAATATGTCACGCGCGAGTTATGCCGCGTACTTCAAGGCTGTGGTCGGGCAGACGCCTGCCGATTATCTGTTGAGCTGGCGGATCAGCCTGGCGCAGAAGCTGTTGCGAGAAGGAGGCTCCATGGCTTTGATCTCCGATCAGGTTGGGTACGAAAGCCCCTCTGCATTAGCGCGGGCATTCCGGCGCAAGACCGGTCTCAATCCGCGCGACTGGATGAAGTCGATCGATGCAGCTGATGCGCATCCTGTTTGATGTTTGCCTCGCGTATCAAAAGAACGGACGACAAAAAAGCTCAAGCCCCAGCACGATCAGGAACAGCAAGAAACAGTGGCGAAAGCGCTTGGGGCTGATTCGCCTCCGCACAATTTGACCGGCCCACATTCCGATCAATGCCGGAACGATAGCCATCGCGGAGGTGCCCAGTTGCGTCACCTGAAAGGCGCCATGCATGAACAACCCTATGGCGAGCGCGACGGTGGAAACGGTGAACGACAAGCCTAGTGCCTGAACCAGCTCCTCGCGGCTTATGTTCAACGACCCAAGATAGGGAACCGCCGGCATCACGAACACACCGGTAGCGCCGGTGACCATACCCGTGGTCAAGCCGATCGCCGGCGATAGCCATCGCTCGAGCTGCGTGGGCACAGTAAAGGCCGGCGCGATGAGTGCATAGGTGGCGTACACGATAAGTGCAACGCCAAGGCCAAACCCAGACCAAGCCGGGCTCACCTTTACCAGCCATGCTGATCCGGCAACCGTTGCGAGGGTGATGCACAGCATCATGGGCCACAGGCGGCGCATCACTCGCGCCACTGCCGGGCCACAAAGCAGCTGCCACACATTGGTCAGCAAGGATGGGATGACCAGCATTGCGGCGGCACCGGCTGGGGGCATTACCGTTCCCAGCAACCCCATGGCAATGGTAGGAAGCCCCATGCCGGTTACGCCTTTCACCATCCCTGCAAGCAGGAAGGTGCCGATCAACAGCAAGATGTTCAATGCAGAGTCGTGCATGGCAGGGCTTCTACAGCAGGGCATGGGTGTTCAATTGAAGCTGTTGGTGAGGCCAGGCACAATGCGGAAATATTCATTGAAGCTTCGGAGGCTCCGAAGGCAGGAGTAGGGCTTACATGCGCCTCGACTTGGCAGACCTGCAGCTGTTCCTGTGTATCGTGGATGTCGGCAGCATCACCGCCGGGGCCGCGCGCGCGAATCTCGCCCTGGCCTCGGCAAGCGAGCGCCTGCGCAACATCGAAAGCGCAGCCGGTGTGGCGTTGCTCGAGCGCCGCCCGAGAGGTGTCGTCACCACGGAAGCTGGTGAGGCGCTAGCCCATCACGCCCGCCTGATTCTCAGGCAGCAAGAAAGGCTCAAGGGCGAGCTTCAAGACTTCGCCGCAGGTGCCAGGGGAACGCTGCACCTGTATGCCAATACTGCCGCGCTCATCGAGTTCCTGCCCAGCCGTCTTGCGCCATGGCTGGCAGCTCGGCCTCGTTTGCGCATCGAACTCAAGGAGCGCACCAGCATCGAGATCGTTCGCGCCGTTGCCTCGGGGTTGACCGAGGCGGGTGTGATTTCCGATGCCATTGCGGCTGATGGGCTTCAAGTGCAGGCAGTGGCACGGGACCACCTGGTCGTGATCACGGCTGCACAGAATACCTACGCGCTCGGCAAGCAAGTGACGTTCGCAGAGGTTCTGGAGCTGCCCTTCGTGGGCCTGTCTCAAGCAAGTGCATTGCAAGACCACATCGATGAACATGCCCGCGTAGCGGGCAGGCCGCTCGACCTTCGAATTCGCATGAAGACATTCGAAGGGGTGTGCGAAATGGTCGCGCATGGAGTTGGCATCGGGATCGTGCCGCAGAGCATTGCAAAACGTTACCGACGGCGCTACGCCCTTCAAGTGGTTGCATTGGAAGAGAGTTGGGCGCGGCGCCAGCTGTGTCTGTGCTTCAAGGACTGGAGCGAACTGACGGGGCCGATGCAAAGCCTGCTGGCCCATCTGGGTGGTCGCCCATAGCCCTCGGAGGTAAGGTCTGGCGGGCTCCGTTACGGTAGTTTCGCGATCACTTTGATCTCGAAGTCGAAGCCCGACAGCCAGGTCACGCCGACTGCGGTCACCGTTGGGTAGGGCGCTTCGCCCCAATACTCGGACGCCACCTCCCAGATGGTTTCGAACTTCGAATCGGGGTCGACCATGAAGATGGTCGTGTCGACCACATCGTCGAAACTGCTGCCGGCCTCGGCCAGGATCGCGTTGAGGTTGGCGAAGGCCAAGCGCACTTGCGCCGCGAGGTCCGGTTCGGGCGAGCCATCCTTGCGGCTGCCGACCTGGCCGGACACGAACAGAAAACCGTTGGACCGAATCGCTGGCGAGTAGCGGTGAAGCTCATACAGTGCATGGCGGTCAGGCGGGAAAACGGCATTACGTTTGTTGGACATTGCATACCTCGTTCTGGGCCATCGCGGCTCGGTGTCTATGTTGACGCCACTATAAGGATCGCTTTCGACGTGGATAAACGGGCAGCCTTGTTCAGGACTGTTTGTATAATCCAAACAATCCAGGCGCGAGGGAGACGTGAGATGGACCGTTTCGATGCAATGCAGGCCTTTGCCCGGGTAGTGGAGACTGGCAGCTTCACCAAGGCCGCTGCGACCCTGCACATGAGCAAGACCACCGTGACGCAACTGGTTCAGCAACTGGAAGCGCGGCTGCGGGTGCGCTTGCTCAACCGCACCACGCGCAAAGTGAATGTCACCGCCGACGGGGCGGCCTACTACGAACGCGTGGTCCGGCTGCTGGTCGACCTGGACGACGCCGAGACCAGCGTGTCCAGTGCATCCATGGCGCCGCGCGGGCGACTTCGGGTAGATGTTCCCAGCCCACTGGCGCGCCTCCTGTTGATACCCGCCTTACCGGAGTTCTTTGCACGTTATCCGGATATTCAATTGACCTTGGGCGTGAGTGATCGCGTCGTCGACATCATTAGCGAGAACGTCGATTGCGTGGTGCGTGGTGGCGAGATCACCGATCAGTCCCTGGTGGCGAGGCATGTGGGCGATTTGCAGCTCGGTATCTATGCCGCGCGCAGTTATTTGCAGCGCTTCGGGATGCCGGAGCACCCTCGTGAATTGGAGGAGGGCAAGCACAAGACCGTGGGTTTTCTTTGGTCTCGTACTGGCAAGACGCTGCCCTACGCGATGCATCGCGGTGAGGAGCGCATGGAGGCTCAAGGCCGCCCGCAACTGATCGTAGACGACGGCAATGCCTACCTTGCTGCCGGCTTGGCTGGCCTTGGCATACTCTGGCTACCGCAGTACATGGCCGAACCACACCTTGCCAGCGGTGAGCTGCTGGCGCTGTTCGACGACTGGCAGATGCCGCCAATGCCGATGTACTTGGCATTTCCGCCGAGCCGCCATGTCAGCGCCAAGGTCAGGGTGTTTATCGACTGGATCACCGAATTGATGTCCGAGCGTGCGCCGGTGGTTGAGTAAAACAGGCAGGACCACTTTGAATTACGGATTGCCCTATCGCGCAAAGAACAAGCGGCTAGCGCTGGCCCCCCTGTGGGAGCGGCGGTGCGGCGGTCCGACTTGTCCCGCGATCAAGGGCGAAGCCCTTGCCAGGCTACGGTGATATCTAGCCCGGCCCAATCGCGGGATAAGCCCGCCCACAGGAGGCGGGCGGCGCGGCTGGCAATCAGCGCCCGATTCCGCGCAAGGTGTTTCGCTCACCGGTTGGGCCATTTATCCAGCAGGATCGACACGAACTTCTCTGCCGCTGGCGACAGCGACGCCCCTCGCCGATAGACCAGCCCCAGGGTGCGGGTGACCTGGGGTTCGATCAGCGGCACGCTGACCAGCGTCGGATGGTCGGCGCTGGGCATGGCCAGGCTGGGCATGGCCGAAACGCCCAGCCCGGCCTCGACCATGCCCAGCGAGGTGGACAGGTGCTGGACCTCATAGAACCACTTGGGCCGTAGGTTGAGCCCGGACAGGGCATGGTCCAGCAGCATCCGGTTACCGCTCAGGCGGCCCACGCCGATCAGGCGGTAGTCGGCCAGTTCGGCCCAGGTGACGGCGTCGCGGTTCGCCAGCTTGTGATCACGGCGGCAAGCCAGGACGAAATGCTCCTGCACCAGGGAGACGAACTCGATGTCCGGGTGTTGGCCGCTCATCATGTTGATGCCGAAATCCGCCTCGCCCCGCAGCACGGCCTCGAGCCCGTCGTTGGCGCTGAGATCCAGCAGGCGGATGCGGATCTTGGGGTATTGCTCGTTGTAGTCGCGGATCACCGACGGCAGGAAATAGAACGCTGCGGTCGGGATGCAGGCGAGGGTGACCTGCCCCGTTTGCCGTTCGGCGAGCTCCCGAATGCTCAGGATCGAGTCTTCGAAGTCATCCAACAGGCGCCTGGCCTTGGGCAAGAAATCTCGCCCGACGCTGGTCAGGCTGACGCGACGGGTCGTGCGCTCCAGCAGCGAGGTGCCCAGCCCTTCCTCGAGCTTCTTGATCCGCCGGCTCAGGGCCGGCTGGGATAAGTGCAACGCTTCCGCGGCCTCGTGGAAACTGCCAAGTTCAGCGATTTTCACGAAAGATCGTATGTCTTGAAGCTCATATTCCATCTCGGATCACTCTTTGGTCCCGGTCATAGATTGATTAATTAATCGCAATAATAGCTACGATATTTGCATTGGATTGATTTATCTATCCCTGTCAATCTTGTGCTCACAACATCAATGATCGCTATTGATCAACACGAGTGCGAAATCATGCAACGAATTCCTTGCGTACTCATGCGCGGTGGTACCTCCAAAGGGCCTTTTTTCCACGCCTGGGATCTTCCTTCCAATGTGGTCGAACGCGACGAATTGCTGATCAACCTGATGGGTTCCGGGCACGAACTGGAAATCGACGGCATCGGTGGCGGTAGCCCTCAGACCAGCAAGGTGGCGATCATCAGCCCCTCGCTGCACGCCGATGCCGACGTCGATTACCTGTTCGTGCAGGTCATGGTCGCCCAGCGCCGAGTCGATACCGCGCCTAACTGCGGCAATATGCTTTGCGCGGTCGGCCCCTTCGCTATCGAGCAAGGGCTGGTCAAGGCCCAGGATGGCAAGACCTTGGTACGTATCCGCAACCTCAACACCAACACGTTCGTCAACTCGCTGGTGGAAACACCCGGTGGCGTCGTGCGTTACGAAGGCCGCACGGTGATCGACGGGGTGCCGGGTAGCGCCGCCCCGGTGCACCTGACCTTCCTCGACGCGGTAGGTAGCAAGACCGGCAAGCTGTTCCCCACCGGCCAGGCCCAGGATGTGATCGACGGTGTGCCGGTGACCTGCATCGACATGGCCATGCCGATGATGATCATCGAGGCCAGCGAGCTGGGCGTGACCGGTTCCGAGACCCCGGCTCAGCTGGATGCCGACAGCCGCTTGCTGAAACGCCTGGAGGCCTTGCGCCTGAAGGCCGGCAAGGCCATGGGGCTGGGTGATGTCAGTGGCATGGTGATCCCCAAGCCCGTACTGGTTTCTCCACCTCGTCACGACGGCACGCTGCAGGTGCGCTACTTCATGCCTCACAATTGCCACCGCGCCTTGGCCATCACCGGTGCGATCGGCCTGGCAACGGCCTGCGTCAGCCCAGGCACGGTGATCATGGACATGTTGGGAGAACACGCGCAGCAGCTCGAGGAAGTCCGCCTGGAGCACCCGAGCGGTGGCATCGACGTGGCGCTTTCGCGCAGCGGTGCCGATGGCAAGACGCTCCAGGCCTCCGTGGTGAGAACCGCCCGCCGGCTGTTTTCAGGCTTCGTCTACGCCCCGACCTTGCGCAAGCGGGCGGGGTAGGCAGGGTCTGCAGCACATCGGCAACTCGCACATCCGCACAATTTCAACAATGGGTGATGCCTCATGAAACTCGCGAAGTCACTGTATTTCCAGATTCTCTGCGCCCTCCTGCTGGGCGTGGTGGTCGGTCATTTCTGGGCCCAACAGGCCGTTGCGCTCAAGCCACTGGGTGATGCATTCATCAAACTGATCAAGATGATGATCGCCCCGGTCGTGTTCTGCACCATCGTGACCGGCATCGCCGGCATGACCGACAAGCGTACGCTGGGTCGGTTGATGAGCAAGACCTTGCTGTTGTTCCTGGGGTTGACGATCGTCAGCCTGGTCATCGGCCTGGCAGCGGTATACCTGTTCCGCCCGGGTGTCGGCATGAACATCGACCCAGCCACCCTCAGCACCGAGGGGCTCGGCCAGTACGCCGCGTCTGCGGCCAAGCTCAGCGTGGTCGACTTCTTCATGCACATCATCCCAGACACGTTCATCGGGGCGTTCAACAAGGGTGAGGTGTTGCCAGTATTGTTCATCGCGGTGCTCAGCGGTTTTGCCCTGTCGTCGATGGGCGAGAAGGGCAAGCCGGTACTCGATGTGCTGGAATCGGCCTCGACCATGGTGTTCCGTATCTTCGGCTACCTGATGCGCTTCGCCCCGGTCGGTGCTTTCGGTGCGCTGGCCTTCACCGTCGGGCAGTACGGCGTGACTTCCCTCGGGGCGTTGGCCAAGCTGGTGGGTACGCTGTACATCGCCTGCGCATTCTTCGTGCTGGTGGTGCTCGGTGGCATCTGCCGTGCCCATGGCTTCAGCCTGTGGAAGCTGCTGCGGTACTTCCGCGAGGAGTTTCTGGTGGTGCTCGGCACCTCGTCCACCGAGCCCGTGCTGCCGCGCATGTTGGAAAAACTAGAAAAGCTCGGCTGCAAGAAAGGTGTGGTCGGGCTGGTGCTGCCAACCGGCTATTCGTTCAACCTCGACGGTACTGCCATCTACCTGTCGTTGGCGGCGGTGTTCATCGCCCAAGCCTGCAACATCGACCTGACCCTGGGGCAGACGGTGACCATGCTGGCGATCATGCTGTTGTCCTCCAAAGGCGCTGCGGGCGTGACCGGCAGTGGTTTCGTGGCGCTGGCCTCGACCTTGACCGTAATCCACGATATCCCGCTGGCAGGGCTTGCCCTGCTGATCGGCATCGACCGTTTCATGTCGGAGGCCCGAGCCCTGACCAGCCTGGCCAGTAACGCCGTGGCTACGGTGGTCATTTCACTGTCGGAGAACGCCTGTGAACGGGACACCTTGCTACGCCACCTGAATGGCACCCCGGCTGCACCAGCCGAGGGCGACACCGTGCACGCCGATTGGTCTGCCGAGCCTCGGCATCACGGCTGAAAGCCCTTCCACCTCACTGTGTTGACTTAGAATCCCACTCGACATCCCAGCGATGTGGAGTGGGGTAGGGGGCCGTCTGCCTTGCCGATGGCCGCAATAGAATAAAAACAAGAGAGAAGACCATGCTCGCACTCCTGGGCCTGATCATGGTGGTGACCTTCACCTACCTGATCATGAGTAAACGCCTGTCGCCGATCGTTGCGCTCACCGTGGTGCCCACTGCCTTCGCGGTGATCGGTGGCTTTGCCCCCGAGCTGGGCAAGATGATGCTCGACGGCCTGAAAATGGTGGCGCCCTCGGCGGCCCTGTTGCTGTTCGCCATTCTGTTCTTCGGCCTGATGATCGATGCCGGCCTGTTCGACCCGCTGATCCGCAAGATCCTCAAGCGCGTCAATGGCGACCCGATCAAGATTGCCATCGGCACAGCGCTGCTGTCGCTGTTGGTGGCGCTCGACGGTGACGGCACCACCACTTACATGATCACCTGTGCGGCGATGCTGCCGCTGTACAAGCGCATTGGCATGAACCCGATGATCCTGGCCACGGTGTCGATGCTGTCGCTGAGCATCATGAGCGGCATGAGCCCCTGGGGCGGGCCGGCAACCCGGGCCATTGCCGCGCTCGGGCTGGATGCGACCGAGTACTTCATCCCGTTGTTGCCCACCGTGATCGGCGGTGCGGCGTGGGTGGTGTTCACCGCCTACCTGCTGGGCCGCGCCGAGCGCCGACGTATCGGCAACATTGCCCTGGAGTCCGGGGGCGGCAATTGCTACATCAAGGAAATCCTCGGCGACAATCCGCACAAGCGTCCACGGCTGGCATACGTGAACCTGGTGCTGGTGATTGCCGTCATGTCGGCGTTGGTGATGGGCGTGATGCACTCCGCGCTGTTGTTCATGATCGGTTTCGTCGCGGCGCTGATGATCAACTACCCGCAACTGGACCTGCAGAAGGAGCGCATCCTCGCTCATTCGGGCAACGCCATGACTGTGGTGCTGCTGGTATTCGCTGCCGGCATCTTCGCTGGGATCTTCTCCGGCACCAAGATGGTCGATGCCCTGGCGCAGACACTGGTCGACTGGATCCCCGAGGCGTGGAGCCATTGGTTCCCGCTGGTGGTGGCGCTGACCAGCATGCCGCTGACCTTCGTGCTGTCCAACGATGCCTATTACTTTGGCGTGGTGCCGATTCTCGCCAACGCCGCCGCTGCCTACGGCATCGACCCGGTTGAAATCGCCCGCGCCTCGGTGCTGGGGCAGCCGGTGCACCTGATGAGTCCGTTGGTCGCCTCGACCCTGTTGCTGGTCGGCATGGTCGATCGCGATATCGGCGACTTCCAGAAGGCCACCGTCAAATGGGCGGTACTCACTTCGCTGGTCATCACGGCGCTGGCGTTGCTCACGGGGGCGCTGTCCTTCTTCGTCTGAGCCGCATCGGGCGCAGCCGGCGCCCACCTTCACTCAATAACAACAATAGAGTACCGAACATGTCCCGAGCTGTTTTCCGTGGGGCCACCTGTGGCCTGCTCTGCGGCTGGTTGCCTGTGGCCGGCGCTGCCGGATTCATCGATGACGGCAAGCTCAAGCTGCAGCTGCGCAACGTCTATTTCAACGAAAACTTCCGCGATGAACAGGGCATGAGCGCCCGCGCTGCCGCGACTGCCAAAAGCGAGCGGGTGGAATGGGCGCAGGGTTTTCTGCTCGACTACCAGTCAGGTTTCACCCAAGGGGCGCTGGGCCTGGGGCTCGATGCCCTGGGGCTGGTGGGTGTCCGGCTCGATTCGGGTCGAGGCCGCAGCGGTACCGGCCTGTTGCCGGTCCACGACGATGGTCGCGCTGCGGATGAGTTCACCAGTGCCGGGGTGACGGCCAAGGCGCGCCTGGGGCAGACCGTGGTCAAGCATGGCACCTTGCTGCCCAGGACACCGGTGCTGGTCTACAACGATGCGCGGCTGCTGCCGCAGACTTATCAAGGCACGCAACTGACCAGCACTGATGTCGAGGGACTGACCCTGACCGCTGGCCACTTGGACCGCTTCAAGCAGCGCGATTCCTCCGATAGCACCGGCCTCTCCCTGGATGGTTACGGAGGCGGCGAGTCGGGCGATTTCAGCTTCGCCGGCGCCGACTATGCCGTCACCAAGCAGCTGCGCCTGAGCTATTTCCATGGTCAGCTCGAACACTTCTACCGCCAGGACTATGCGGGCCTGGTACACGAGCTGCCGTTGGCCGGCGGGGTATTCACCACCGACCTGCGCTACTTCAGGAGCCGCGACAGCGGAGCCGCGTATGGCGGCAGGATCGACAACGACATGGTCAGTGGGCAGGTGTCGTATACCCACTCGGGACACACCGTCGGAGCCGGTTACCAGGTACTCGATGGCGAGGCGGGGCTGCCGTACATCAGCGGGGCGACGGTCTATTCGTTCAGTAATGTCGGCATCGGCAAGTTCATCGAGGAGGAAGAGAAGACCTGGATGGCGAGCTATGCCTACAACTTCGCCGCGGCCGGTGTCCCTGGGCTCACCTTCATGACGCGCTACCTGAGCGGCGACACCGGGCGCGCTGCCGACGCCGGGCTCAGCGAATGGGAGCGTGACATCGAGCTCGCCTATGTCGTGCAAGCCGGGCCCATGAAGGGCTTGGGCGTGAAACTGCGCAACTACGTCTACCGCTCCGATTTCTCCCGAGGGCGTGACAGCAACCGGATCTACCTGACCTACGACATTGCAGTGTGGTAGACGCGCCGATGCGGGTTGGCGGGCCCTGTCGGTCCCCTGTGCGCACGATGCCCGGCGCAGGTCAGATCAAGCCTTCGGCCTTCGTGTACCAGGGCGCTGCGAAATCGATGTATGTTTCTGCTTCTTGGGGAAGAACGATGAGCTATTTGGGACATCTCATTGGGGCTGCTAAGCAGCCCATCGTGGGACAAGTCGCAGCGCCGCTCTTACAGGATCACGCAAACCTTGCCGATGGCGGGTTTCCTGAGCGGCCTTGTGCCGCGATGGGGCGCGTAGCGGCCCCAAATGCTTAACTGACCGGCATTAGTGCTTAGGCTGGCTTTAGTGTCTTAGCGATCATATTTCGAGGACCACTGCTCAATCTGTTCCAAGGTGGCAGTTGCCCCTCCACACACCACTACCAACACGTTCTGGTACACACCCAGCAAGTGCGGCTCATAGGCCAAGGCCAACGCCGCACCACAAGCGGGCTCGACCAGTACGCGGTGATCGACCAGAAATTGCTTGCATGCCTTCAGAGCCGCCTGGTCGGTTACCACAACGCTCTGGATGCTGTGCGTTTGGCTGTACTGGTAAGCCTGTTCGCAGATACGTTTGGCACCCAATGACGTTGCGATTGAGCTGATGCGGTCAAGTTCAACCAACTGGCCCGCCTCGGTGGCGGCGTGGAAGGATGCTGCGCCTTCGGTTTCCGCGGCAATAACCGGCACATCCTGCCAACCGTTACGCATTAAACCCTCGATCACACCACAGAGCAGTCCACCCCCTCCAACCGAAAGTACAACGGCATCGGGCTTCTGGCCAGCTTGCGCGACCTCATCGATCAAGGTCGCGTGACCCGTCCAGAGCAACGGATCATCGAACGGGTGAATAAAGGCCTTGGTAGGGGAGAGCAGCGTCAATGCCAGCTGGTTCGCCTCCTGCCAGGAACTGCCATGCACAATGACTTCAGCGCCTTCCAAGCGAAGCAATTCCTTGGCACGTTCAGTGGTCGTTTCAGGCACGACCACGGTAACCGGGACGCCCAGCTTGCGACCTGCATAGGCGACCGCCAAGCCCGCATTGCCTCCCGATGAAGAAACGAAATGGGTAGCGCCGCGTTGGTGATGTATTTCGCAGGCGTAGCCCACACCACGCAGTTTGAACGAGCCGCACGGTTGCAGCGCATCGAGCTTGAGCCAGACAGAACGCTTGGCCGTGACAGACAAAGGACGGGATTCGATCAGCGGAGTGTTGATGTGAAGGGGCATACAATTCTCTCAAAACGCGGTCAGGTCGGCGGAGCGCTCTTCGATCGGCCATGACAGCAAGCGACGAGCCTGCGATCTGACCAAGCTTCGCATGTGCGATGTTGCTCGTGGACCAGTGACCAAAGTCAGTGACGAGTCGTGGTCGCATAAGTCATTCATGATTAGTGTGGGTGGTGCATATTCTATTCGCGCAAACCCAAATCCTAAGCGTAATTAGAAAGCACTTTTCTTTCTGGAAGCATCATCATATTTCCCAGCGTTGAGCCAACCCGGCCGCGCGGCTTGAGGCGTACCCGCCTTCTCCCTGAAACAAGAATCCCAAAAGGAACCCCATCGTGCATCAGGTGAAATATGACCTGTCCGAGGCTCAAACGAGCCTTGAGTTCATTCTTGAGCAAGTCATTTACGGAACAGAAGTGATCATACTCCGCCATGGGGTTGAGATCGCTCGCATCACCGCAGTGGAAGGCCTGCGCCCGCGCGGCACAGTCCTATTGGGTGCGCCGTATGAACTGTGATACTGCCTCCTACCCGCGACACAGCGCGCTGGATGACGCATACGGCCTCTTCACGGGGATCGCCTTGGCGGCGACAGGGATCGCCATCCTGGACAAGAGTGGGCTCATCACCGGGGGATTGCTGGAATGGCGCTGTTGGGCTCATTCATCAGCCCATACCCAACGTCGGTACTGGTACCTGCGATAAACGTGCCTTTCCTGATGTTCGCGTTTTTCACCATGGGCCGCAATTTCACACTCAAAAGCGTCTTGGTGAGTTTTGGGCTTGGGGCAGGCGTCCAGGTCGTTACTCCGGCACTGAACACAACGGGTATCGACCCCGGGCTTGGCTGGGTGATCGGAGGGACGCTTCTAGGCATGGGTATCCTATGCTTGGCCAGACACAACGCGTCCATGGGCGGAACGGGCTCCGTCGTCCTTTGGATTCAGCGAAGATTTTCGATCAATGCCGGGATCTCTCAACTGGTCTGCGACTGTATCTTGTTCATCATCGCGATGATCTATCTGCCGGGGGAAAAGCTCGTCTGGTCGCTGGTTGGCACAGTAGCGATGAACCTGGTGCTGATCATCTGGCATAAACCGGGACGCTACCGAGGCTAAGGCATAGGATGGCCATCGCCCCAGGCTGTGTGAAAACCCCAATAGCTGGTTAGAGCGCGCGGCCTTCGGGCTGTGCTGGCGCGCAGAGAACAAGCGGCTAGCGCTGCCCCCCTGTGGGAGCGGCGGTGCGGCGGTCCGGCTTGTCCCGCGATCAAGGGCGAAGCCCTTGCCAGGCGACGGTGATATCGGGCCCGGCCCAATCGCGGGACAAGCCCGCTCCCACAATGGACCTGCAAACTCAAATAGTTATGCGTTGTTCTATGAGAGCGGGCTCGTCCCGCGACCAAGGGCGAGGCCCTTGCCAGGCGACGGTGATATCGGGCCCGGCCTAATCGCGGGACAAGCCCCACAATGGCCTGCACATCGAATAGTTATGTGTGGTTCTATGGGGCGGGTTTATCCGCGAACGATGCGACGCGGTATAGGGCAGATAAACCCATGCGAGGCGTTATCTACTCAACGATCAAGACGGCCCGGCAGCACGCTGCCGAGCCGAAAGGCATCAACGTTGCGAATCGAGCGCTTCGTGTTCGGTCACGACCTGCTGGGCCTTGGCGTAGCTTTCGATCAGCAGACGGTAGTGCGGGAAGATCAAACTGTAGGCCTCGGCCCACTGTGCAGCATCCGGGCGATTCCACGTGCGCTGGATTTCCGAGGCGACTGCGGCAGTATCCATGGGCACCACGCCTGCCTGGACGATTCGGGCCAGCGTGATTTCCTGGGCAGCCTTGGAGTAAGTGCCGGAGGCGTCGATCACTGCGAATACTCTGTAG
Source organism: Pseudomonas sp. NY15372 (assembly GCF_048068215.1). Taxonomy (NCBI): domain Bacteria; kingdom Pseudomonadati; phylum Pseudomonadota; class Gammaproteobacteria; order Pseudomonadales; family Pseudomonadaceae; genus Pseudomonas; species Pseudomonas sp. NY15372. Next base: position 104,583 of record NZ_JBLUPY010000009.1, on the reverse strand, counting down.
CCGGCATTGATCGCGGCAATCGCTGGGAAAGCCATGCATACGCTGGTGATAGTGCCGGCGATGACCAGGGTCTTTTTACCCGTAGCCTCTACGGCGGCGACGAATTCAGGATTGTCCCAAGCGTTGATCTCACCCTTGCGTGCCACATACTGCGCATGGGGGGCAGCCTCATGGATTTCGGGAATCAGCGGGCCGTTGGGGCCCTGCGGCACCGAAGCGGTGGTGATCACCGGGATTTTCGCCAATGTGGCGATCTTGGCCAGGGTGATGGCGTTGTTGCGCAGTTCGGTCATCGGCATGTCCTTGACCGTCTGGAAAAGGCCACTCTGATGGTCGATGAGTAGCATGGCGGTGTCGTCTGGATCGATCACCGGGCGCTGGCCGTTGAAGTTGGCAATCTGAGAAAAGTTGGACATATCGGTTTCTCCTGAGAGGGCCTCCAGGCCGGTAAACCCGTGCCTCCTGCCGGGCGTTCATCCAGGCTTGGCGAGGCCTGAGCCTGGGGACAGATCACGGAGAAAACGATATAGATGGAACAATTGCCTCGGTAGTCCGCAAAAATTAGTATCAGTGTTCTGCGAAAGGAACACTGAAATGGACGATCTCAACGACCTTTATTATTTCGCCCAAGTGGTGGAGCACGGCGGTTTCACGCCTGCCGGACGCGCCTTGGGCGAACCCAAGTCGAAGCTGAGCCGGCGCATGGCTGCGCTGGAGGAGCGCCTAGGCGTGCGATTGATCCAGCGTTCCACGAGGCACTTTTCGGTGACGGAGATCGGCCAGGTGTTCTACCGCCATTGCGTAGCGATGCTGGTGGAAGCTGCTGCAGCCACCGAGGCTGTCGAACGGCATCGTTCCGAACCCCGTGGGGTGGTGAGCTTGAGTTGCCCCACGGCGCTGTTGAACTTCTGGGTCGGCCCGATGCTCGCGCGTTTCATGGTGCAGTACCCGCTGGTGGAGTTGCATGTACAGAGCACCAATCGCCAGATGGACCCGATCCAGGACAGCATCGACATCGCCTTGCGGGTGCGCTTCCCCCCGTTGGAAAGCAGTGACCTGGTCATGAAGATACTGGGTGAAAGTCAACAATGTGTGGTGGGTGCCCCGGCGTTGCGCGAGCGCCTGCCAGCAAGGCCGGCACCTGCCGATGTAGCGGCTTTGCCAACCCTTCACTGGGGGGCGGCACAGCGTGAGTACCATTGGCAACTGGACGGTCCCGGGGATGCCAGAGCGCAGGTTCGCTACCGGCCACGGTTGGTTACCGATGACCTCGTCGCTCTGCGCCAGGCTGCACTGGTGGGCGCCGGGGCGGTGCATATGCCCGCCGTCGTGGTGCGCGAAGACCTGAATGACGGCACGCTTGTGAACCTGCTACCGGATTGGGCGCCCCGGACTGGGGTGGTCCATGCGGTCTATGCCTCCCGTCGCGGTTTGCTTCCCTCCGTGCGGGCACTGCTGGATTTTCTTGGCAGCGAATTTGCCACCAGCGGAATCAGCTAGTTCGCGAACGGCAGTGGTGAGTCCTGTCTGCCGTGCCACGCGTCTGGTTTCGCTCATGCCGCCGAGCGAAACCGGCTTGTCTCGCGGCATTTACCCCTCAGGCGGTGTCACGCCACAGATAAAATCATCCGATCCCAACCGGTGCGAGCCGTATTCCACGACGTAGCCCTCACCGCACCGCTGCGCTTGCGCCCGGGCAGTCTGCTGGTCGGCATAGACATCCACGAAATGCCATGGATGCCGGTCTCTAAGTACGCCCCAACCCAGGACCCTGCCTTCGCGATCAGGGTCTGCTGGAAGGTTCTTGGCCAGGCTGCGAATGTTCATATACCCCTCCGTGATACCGTCAAGGCTCAACGCTACTCTGCTGCGAGCTACCCCCGTTACTGGCTTTGCATCCATCTGGATGGGCAGCCAGGCATAATCCTGGGGCTAGCGCGAACAATCGTCAGCGCTGCTGTTCGTCTTTTCCCTTATGCAACACGAACCTCCTCGCCGCCTCACGAATCCCTTCGACCCCCAGCAAGCCAATCATGCCACCGAAAAACGGCGCGGTATCGAGGGGCATGCCGATCAGCGACAGGCCATGGCTGGCGGACAGGGCGAGGGCGCCGCACAAGGGGGCTTCTATTGCCATCCGGCGCAGTGAGCCGCCGCCATAAACCACGCGAAGCCCGGCAATGACGACAGCCAGGAGCCCGGCATACAAGGCTGGCCAGTTTTCCTGAAGCCAGCCGACGACCCATGCCCAGACATCGATATGGTCAAGCATGGAGCACCCCACTCATAGGGTCGCATCCAGGCGGCCAGTTTCGAATGGGGCTGGCTTGCCGGGCGGTGGAGGTTGTTTCGAGGTGCATGCGTTGTGTCCTTGTCAGCGAGATAAGCCATGGTCTGCAGACGACAGGGCGACGGCAACCAGCTGATGTCACAGGTACGGCATTTGTAGGCCAACGGATAGCTGGTCATTGACTCTCCCTGGCATAGGTCTATGCTCGAATCGTGGGAAAAAATCCCACGCATAAAAGAACAGGCTGACTGGCCCAGAAGGAACGTGCACAAGCACATCGGCACAGACACCGGGATGGAGCACCCGCTGGTTGCCCGTAAGGCAGCCGGGATTCGTTGGTTGTTGCGTCTGTTTCGAGCGTGAAACTGCAACCCTGAAGCGGAGATTCATCATGCTGCTCAAGAAATGCTTGCTGGCGCTCGCCATTGGCGGCGCTCTTTCGGCGTCGCTGGCCTTGGTACCTGACCAGATCAGTGATTTCTCCAGCGCTTATGCGAAAGATGGCGGTGGCGGTGGCGGTGGCGGTGGCGGTGGCGGTGGCGGAGGCCATGGCGGTGGCGGAGGTCATGGCGGCGGTGGTGGTCATGGTGGTGGAGGCGGCCACGGTGGTGGAAGTGGCGGGGGCGGTCATGGCGGCAGTGGAGGTGGTGGTGGCCACGGTGGAGGCGGCAGCGGCGGTGGAGGCGGCCATGGCTCAGGCCACGGCGGTGATGGTGGCGGCCACGGCGGCAACAGTGGTTCTGGCCACGGCGCAGAGGGTGGCCATGCTGGTAACAGCGGCCCGGGAAGCGCGAACAGCGGGCGTGGCCGCGACGACGGTCGAGATCACGATGAGGGCGGCCTGCATGGTGTCGGCCATGGCGCCGACGATGGCCCCAACCACGATGTCGGCGAGGCGCACGGCGTAGGCCACGGTGCCGATGATGGCCCCAACCATGATGTCGGTGAGGCCCACGGCATCGGCCACGGTGCCGATGACGGCCCGGCTCATGACGTCGGTGATGATCGCGGCGGTGCCTGACCGCTGAACGCAGGACGACGGGGCCCGGCGTGAGGGTCGGGCTCCGTGTTGAGGCCGGGCGTAGGCCAGGATGGTTGTGATGCCTTGGGCAAGCTGCTGCAATGGCCTGGGACCACACCGCCCGTCGATAAGGAAGACCTGCAATGCAATTGCCTACCTTGCCTCCCTCCCTCTTGCCAGCGTTGAGGCACGTCATGCGTCCGCTGGTGAGGCTGATGTTGCGCAAAGGGGTCACATTCAACAGCTTCACTCAGATGCTCAAGGAGATCTTCGTGGAGGTCGCCGAGCGGGAATTCCGTCTTGAGGGCAAACCGGCGAGTGACAGCCGGATCAGCCTGATCACCGGCGTGCACCGCAAGGATGTTCGGCGTCTGCGCGCCCAGCCGGTAGACGGCGACGCCGGAATGCCGGAGGCGGTTTCTTTCGGTGCGCACTTGGTGAGCATCTGGTTGAACCAGATGCCGTTCTGCGATCAGCCCGGCCAGCCGCGGCCCTTGCCACGCCTGGCCAGCATGGGTGGCGACGGCTCGTTCGACGGCCTGGTCGCGACGCTGAGCACCGATATCCGCGCGCGTGTGGTGCTGGATGAATGGCTGCGCCTGGGCGTGGTGCGGGTAGACGAACAGGACCAGGTGCACCTGCAGACCCGGGCGTTCATCCCGCAGCGGGGCTTCGACGAAAAGGTGGCGTACCTGCGCCATAACCTGCATGACCACGCTTGTGCAGCCGTGCACAACCTGACCGAGCCGGGCGAGCCATTCTTCGAGCGTGCGGTGCACTACGACAGCCTGTCCGTGGCTGGGGTTGAGCACCTGAAAGCGCTGGTGCAAACCGACGGCATGCAGGTGCTCATTGCCCTGAACCAGCTAGCCGCGGAATGGGAAGAGCGGGACCCTCCGCCCGCCGATGCCCGACAGCGCATTACCGTAGGCCTTTATCTCTACACCGAACCCAGCCCGGCCGAGGCTCCCCCTGAAGCCAAGGCCAGCCCACCATGAACGGAGTCCCGCGCCTGGTTGGCAGCCTCGCCGTGCTGCTCGGCCTGCTCATGCTGCCATTTTTGGCGACGGCAGCACCGGCTTGCGTCGAACCCGGCGGCATGGGCGGCACAGGTGCGATAGCACCCGGCGGTGCGGGTGCGCCAGCGGACACCGGTGGCGTCGGTGGCACCGGTGCGCGGCCAGGCGGAGGGGGGATCGGGGGCACCGGGGCTCCGGTCGAGGATGGCGGGGTGGGTGGCACCGGTATTGTCGGCACCATTACCGGGTTTGGCTCGATTTGCGTCAATGGCGCGGAAGTGCATTTCGATGACCACGTGGCCTTCAGCGAGAACGGCCTGCCCGCCAGCAGCCAGCGCCTGGCGATCGGCCAGGTCGTCGCGGTCGAAGCGCACCAGTCACGTCGGGGGCTGGAGGCGCGCAGCATCGCCATCCTCAACGCGTACGAAGGCCCGGTAACAGGGCTTGCCTCTGGCGATGTGCCTTTGCGTGTGATGGGCCAGCCGGTGCGCGTGGCTCCGGGCGCTCGCCTGGCCCCCGGCCTGCGCATCGGTGAGCCGGTGCGCGTCAGCGGCCTGCGTAACGCCCAGGGCGAGGTGATGGCCAGCCGAATCGATCGAGCGCCAGGCCTGATGCAGGCCAGTGCCATTGGCGATATCCGGCAGGCAGGCAATCTGCAGGGCCTGGCGCTAAGCAAGCCGCTGCCGGCCACCGGTGAAATGCTGGTGCGCGGTGCGTGGAACGGCCAGCAGCTTGACGTTGCCAAGGCTAGCCAGGACCCCGGTTTCCCCTTCGCCGGGCGAGTGCGCAACGCACTGGTGGAAGGGCTGGTGCGCGGGCAGCAAGGTGATCGTGTCGAAGTCGGCGGTTTCACCGCCTATGTCGGCGGCAGCCAGGCGGCGAGCCTTGCCATCGGCCAACGTGTCCGGGTGAGCGGCGTATTCGAGCAAGGGCGCAGCATTCGGGCCGATCGGGTCGAAGTGCTGCCCGAGCATTCCGGCCAGACCCTGTACCAGGGAGGGCGTAAGGTTGAGTCGCAAAACCATGAACGCACAAGTGCCGGACGTGGGCAGGGAAATACCCAGGAGCGCATCGAGCACGATGGGTCTGGTGAGAAGGTTGAGCGCCAGGACCTGTCAGGCTCGGGAGCGCTCGAGCGTCGGGAGCGGATCGAAACGCGTGACGATGGGGAGCGTGTGGAGACCCGCGAGCGGATCGAGGTGTTCGAAAACGGCGTGCGTGTGGAGCGCATCGAGCGGACCGAGAAGATCGAGCGCTCCGACCGGCCAGACAAGCCTGACCGCATCGAAAGGATCGAGCGGGTAGAACGTACGGAACGGCCGGACAAGGTCGAACGGCCCGAAAAGGTCGAACGCCCAGAGAAAATCGAGCGCCCTGAAAAAGTGGAGCGCCCAGAAAAGGTCGAGCGTGTGGACCATTCGGGACCGCATTGACGCTGGGCCTTGCTTGATGGGCTGGTGGCCCATGTAACCGTCGATATGCAATCGCCACGAGGTGATCATGGTACCGATACGCGCGCTGTTTCCCTGCCTGATGGCCCTGGCATTGCCCGCCGTGGCAGGTGACCTCAGCCTTTCGACAGGGGTGGACTACTCGCGGGGCGACTATGGCACGGCCGCCACCAGCGAGACCTGGTACGTACCTGTGATCGGCAAGTACGAAGCCGGCCCGATGATCTACAAACTCACCATTCCCTACCTGCGCATTACCAACCCCGCGGTTGGCCCCGGCGGAGAGCCGTTGGCGGGCGATGATTGCGGGCGCGTCGAGAGCGGCCTCGGAGACACGGTGGCCAGCGTCGATTATGCGCTGTTCGATGGCCGCGACGGCGGCAACCTGTTGGTGGACCTGGTGGGGAAGGTGAAGTTGCCCACGGCGGACGAAGACCGTTGTCTGGGTACGGGCAAAGCCGATTATTCCGCCCAGGTCGATCTGGTGCGGGCCTTTGGCGCCGTGAGCGGCTTTGCCACGTTGGGCTGGAAGAAGTTCGGTGACCCGGCGGGCAGCGATTTTCGCGACCCGGTCTTTACCTCCGTAGGCCTGGTTACCCGCCTGGCACCTGGTACGTCCGCGGGGGCAGCCTATGACTGGCGGCAGAAAGTGACTGCCGACGGTGATGAAATCCGGGAGCTCACCTTGTTCCTGACCCAAAGGCTCGATGCGCACTGGAAGGTCCAGCTCTATGCATTGAAAGGCTTTTCCGATGCGAGCCCCGACACCGGCGGCGGGTTACAGCTCAGCCGCGCTTTCTAAGACAACCCAGTCACTGCAACGTCGGTACAGCCGGCAGGCCGCGAAGCGTCGTCTCGATATCGGCGATTTGCTTGGCAAGCCTGTCGGCTTCCTCATGGCGTGCCTGGGACCTCAGCAGGTCGCGTTTCTGGCGCAGGTTGAGCAGGGTCTTTTGTAGGGAGAGGGCAGAGGTTTGATACGGGTCCATGTCGGTCTCGTGCTGCTGGCATCCGTGCCGCTGTAGGAAAGCGGCGACCGTATCAGCTCGTTCAAACAGGTGAAACTGATGTTTCATACAGGGACTGGGCTTTACGTAGGACCCAGGCTACGCGTGCTTCGGACGAGTCCTGCAAAGCCAGCGTGAGATACGTTTCGACTGATGACCTGGGACAGGGTGTTCCCCCTGTAGACAAGGGGGCGCGCGCTCGTTAAGCCCTCGAATGGTCTGTTGGGCTACATAAGGTCAATGCCGAGTTAATGGGAAAAGAAATGTTTCAATTGCCTGGCACCGAGTATGTCTTGCAAACGGAAAACAGCAGAATTGAACCCTTCACCGCACGCATGGCTCGAACCCAGCACAGGCTCACGTCGAGGTGGATCATGAAAAAGAACACCGGCAGCACACCCGCTCAACGCACGCCAGGTAAGTCGAGCGGGACAACGATGCCCTGCGACCGAACGCTAGACGGCCCCAGGTGGGGAAGACCACGGCCCAACGCACCGCCGAGCAGGAGGGCGATGTGGCGCGAGGTAATGAAGGGACGCGATAGCAGGCGGAGCGCCTCAAGCCGATTGCTTCGAAAATTTTGCATCAAGGTTGCAACGATGGCGTGTGGGCTGTAGCTCCCAGGCCCCGAATACGTATGGCCAGCGCCATTCGAGGCAGGTTTCGAGTGGTCTGCAAGTATTCGTTTTATTGCACTCAACCCCCATTTAATTTCAATTAATTTCAGCGTGCCAGCATTCTAAGCTCGTCCTGTCGCCGCGCAGTCCAGCGGCTTCAGGAGTTTTCCATGTCACATGCTTGTGAAACACAGGGCCCTGCCATACCGCCCTCCGACGATCTGATCGACTGGTTGCGCATGCTCATGCGCGCCGAGCGTGCTGGTGCCAGGCTGATGCTCGACAGCGCCAGGCAGACCACAGACCCCTTGTTGCTTCAGCGCCTGGAGCAGCTGCACCACGGCGAAGCCGAGAGCTGCCGTCGCCTGCGCAACTGCCTGGAACGCCTGGATGCCAAGCCCGGCGGCGGCATGGGCGAGTTCTATGGCAAGGCCATGGCCATCGCCGACCTGCACGAGCGCCTGCATTTCATCGCCCGCGGCCAACGCTGGGTCGCCCGCCAATTGCAGGCACGCCTGCCCTCGATCGAACAGCCCTGGCTGCGCCAGGAGCTGCAAGTGGTGCTGGGGCTGCACCAGGACACCCCCGACGTTTGAAGCGCGTCCGATTTCCAATACCCACAAGGACACACCATGCCTTCCGAGCTTTCCTCCAACCTGCCCGGCGCTGCGCCGGCCAGCCGTACCACCCGCTTCGCCCGTGAGCTGCTGGCCCAGGCCGGCCTTGGCCTGGAGGGCGAGCAGCCCTGGGACATGCAACTGCACGCCGCCGATGTACCCCAGCGCGCCCTGGCCCAGGGCAACCTTGGCCTGGGCGAGGCCTACATGGATGGTGACTGGGACTGCGAGCAACTCGACGAATTCTTCACCCGCCTGCTTCGCGCTGGTGTGGCCGACCAAGTCAGCCCGATGGCGCTGATCTACCATGCGCTGCAGGCTCGTCTGCTCAATCGCCAGACGTCCCGACGCGCCTGGACCGTGGGCGAGCGCCACTATGACCTGGGCAACGATTTCTACGCAGCCATGCTCGATCCGCGCATGACCTATACCTGCGGCTATTGGAAGGACGCCGACGACCTTGCCCAGGCCCAGGAAGCCAAACTGGACCTGATCTGCCGCAAGTTGGGGCTGCGCCCGGGCATGCGGCTTCTGGACATCGGCTGCGGCTGGGGCAGCTTCATGGGTTTTGCCGCCGAGCGCTATGGCGTCGAATGCGTCGGGGTGACTATCTCCCGCGAGCAGTGCCAATGGGCCGAGAAACGCTACAAAGGCCTGCCGCTGGAGTTTCGCCTCCAGGATTACCGAGCGCTCGACGAGCGCTTCGATCGCGTTGTCAGCATCGGCATGTTCGAGCACGTGGGGCGCAAGAATCATCGCACCTTCATGGAAGTCGCCGCGCGTTGTCTGGAGGACGATGGCCTGCTGCTGTTGCACACCATCGGTAAGAACCGGCGTCGCGACGTGCCGGACCGCTGGATCGACAAGTACATCTTCCCCAATGGCGACCTGCCTTCGATCGGCCAGATCGGCGATGCCGCCGATGGCCTGTTGGTGGTCGAGGACCTGCATAACTTCGGTGCGGACTACGACCGCACGCTGATGGCTTGGTACGAGAACTTCGAGGCCCATTGGCAGTATTTCGCCAACGAACTGGGCGAGCGCTTCCGGCGTATGTGGCGCTACTACCTGTTGTCCTGCGCAGGTGCATTCCGTGCCCGGGACATCCAGTTGTGGCAATGGGTGATGTCACGCCGAGGTGTGCTCGGCGGCTACCAACGGGTCAGTTAAACCACCTGAGTGGGCTTGCCCTGCGAACAAGGGCGAAGCCCTTGCCAAGCAGCGGCGATGGCAGTGCTGCCCAATCGCGGGACAAGCCCGCTCCCACAGGATTACCGCAGTCCTGAAATAACGCTGTCCCTGAGCGGGCTTGCCCCGCGAACACCGGCAACGCCGGTGCCCGTTAGCGCGAGGCATGCCTCGCCGGTAAACCCGCTCCAACAAGGATCCCCGACACGAAGGCCGCCAGCGCTCATCTGATACGCTTTTTTTACATGAACCTGAATCTGTAACCGTATCAGCCTCACGCCGACAATACCCATCAGGCCCAGCCTTTCCTACCGGCGAGCGCTGGGCAAGCTGAGCTGCACTGCATCCGCACCAGCCAGCCTCGCCGTTCCCGTACATCCATGTAGAGGTTCCGATGGGCAAGCTCGCACTGTTTCTGGGTGGTTTCCTGTTCCTGACAATCCTGATCGGCCTGCTGGGGACCATTCCGCCCAGCTGAATCCGTTGTTCATGGCCCGCTTTCCTGGAGCCTGGCCTGTACGATAAGTCGTTCTTTACGCTGGGAAATCTGTCCACAAAAAAAGTGGGTAGGTCTGTGGATAAAATGCTGCAACCCAAGCCGGCGGCGGGCTCTGTTAAATTGAACAGAATTTGAGCAGCGCTGTTGAAGCGCAGCCGAACCTTCGCGTCACGGGGGAGCCAGGCGCAGCGTCTGCAGCAATTCCCTTACTCGCGCCGGTAATTCGCCAGCCGGATACAGGGCATGCATCTGCGGGTCCTGGCCCGTGCTGGAGGTCAATCGAAAACCGGGGCACACCTTTACCAGCCGACCGGCGCGTACATACGGGTCGCCTGCCCAATCCGCCAGGCGGGCGATACCAGCGCCGGCCAGGGTGCTTTGCAGCACCGCGCCTCCTGAACTCAGGCGCAGGCGAGGGTGCGGGCGCAGGCTGGTGATCTGGCCGTCGCGATAGAAGTGCCAGGCTTTGAGGATGCGCGGTGCGGTGTGCAGGATCACCGCGTGCCGCTCGAGGGCTTTCGGGTGCTCAGGCATGCCTGCCCGGGCCAGGTAATCGGGGCTGGCATACAAGTAGCGCCGGTAGCGCCACAGTGGGTAGCCGATCAGCTCGCTGGACTGCGCAAAGGCGCCACGAATGACGAAGTCGAACTTGCCTTGCAGAGGGTCCAGCGCCACGTCGCTGAATTGCACGTCCAAGGTGACCTGAGGGTGGCGCTGGGAAAACTCTGCCAATACCTGGGGCAATACCTGCTGGCTGAGCAGTTCTGGCGCGGCGAAGCGGATCCAGCCTTGGGCGGTGCCGCTGAGCGCGGCCAGTTCGTCGGCTGCGTCGCGTTGCACATCCAGCAAGCGTTCTGCATGGGGCAGCAGCCGTTCGCCCGCCTCGGTGAGGGTCACGGTGCTGGCGCTGCGGTTGAGCAGCTTGGCCCCGGCATTGTCTTCCAGCGCTTGCACCGCGCGTGTCACGGAGCTGGGCGAGCGCCCCAGGGAACGGGCCGCGGCAACGAAGCTGCGCTTGTGCGCGACGCTTACGAACGCCTGGATCTCGCGCAACATGTCCAATGCCATGAAAGGTTCCTTGGTTGCAGTTTTCGCAATACGGCATTTCACCATAAGCGCACGGCTTTGATTAGCCTTGGCGCTTGCCTTGATGCCCGGAACTCCGCCCCATGATGGATATAGCCCTGCTTTCGCTGTTCGCCTTCGCCGCTGGCCTGATCGATGCCGCCGTCGGTGGCGGCGGGTTGATCCAGATTCCAGCACTGTTCAACGTATTGCCGAACGCGCAACCGGCGGCCCTGTTGGGCAGCAACAAGCTGGCCTCGGTCTGCGGCACGTCGTTCGCGGCGCGCTCATTCATCCGCAAGGTGAAACTGGATTGGGGGCTGATCGTGCCGGCGATGCTCAGTGCCTTCGTCATGTCATTCGTTGGCGCGGCGACGGTGTCTCTGGTGCCGCCAAGCCTGATGCGCCCGGCGGTGCTGGTGCTGATCGTGCTGATGGCGATCTATACCTTCTGCAAGAAGGACTTCGGCACCTTGCACAAGCCAACCCACATCGGCCGCAAGGAGCAATGCCTGGCGGTGCTGATCGGAGGCGCCATCGGTTTCTACGACGGGCTGTTCGGGCCGGGCACCGGAAGTTTCCTGATCTTCCTGTTCATCCGCTTTTTCGCCCTGGATTTTCTCCACGCCTCGGCCTCGGCCAAGCTTGTGAACATCGCCACCAACTTGGCCGCGCTGGTGTTCTTCATCCCGTCGGGCAACGTGCTGTGGGCCATCGCCTTGCCCATGGCGGCGTTCAATATCCTCGGCGCCCTGACTGGTACCTGGCTGGCGGTACGCAAGGGCGCGGGCTTCGTGCGCGGGCTGTTCCTGGTGTTGTTGTGCGTGCTGATCGCCAAGCTGTCCTGGGATTTGCTGGCGGGGTAGGTCACATTGCCTGGCGCTGGGCTTCGGCCTGCTCGACGCGGTTGCGGCCATCGGCCTTGGCCCGGTAGAGCGCCTGGTCGGCATGGGCCAGCAAGGTGTCCAGGTTCACCGAGTGCTGCTCGGCGGTGCAGCCAGCCACGCCGATGCTGACCGTCACCTGCAGACGCTGCTCGGCTTGGACCACGCGCAGGTCCTGCACCGCCCGGCGCAGGCGTTCGGCGGTGAACTTGGCCTGCTCCGGCGCAAGGCCCGGCACGATGATCACGAATTCCTCGCCGCCCAGGCGGGCGAACAGCTCACCTTCGTGTAGCTGGTCTTGCAGGGTGCGGGCGAACTGGCGCAAGACCTGGTCGCCCACGGCATGACCATGCTGGTCGTTGATGCCCTTGAAGTGGTCGATGTCGAGCATCATCAGGGTCAGCGGCAGGGCCTGCTCGTGTTGCTGGCGACTGTCGAGCAGGGCCGTGGCGCGATGGGTGAAGGCGCTGCGGGTCAGGGCTCCGGTCAGGTGGTCTACCGTGGCCTGGTGCGCCAGGCGTGCCAGCAGGCTGCGGTTGGCCTGGCTGACACAAGCGACTACCAGCGGGCCGAGCACCAGCATGGCGATGCCCAGGCGCGCCGACATCAAGGTGGTGACCCCAGGCACGCTCTGCGGCAGGCTGAAATGCATGAGGCTCTGGGCTACGGCGACGATCAGCGTGGTGCCGGCGGTGAAGGCCAGTACGCAGACCAGGAACGGCGAATAGATCCAGGCACACCAGAGCAATGCGGCGATGGGAAAGGCGATGGCGCCTGGCCCGCCGAAAGCGATACCCAAGGCCAGGGAGGCCAGCAACACCAGCATGGGGGACACGTGAATCGCTTGGGCGCCACCGCGTACCAGGGGTCGCAGGTTCGGTGCGGTGAGCAGCATCGGCAGCACCAGCACGTTTGTGGAGAACTGCTCGCTGAACCAGGCCAGCCAGGTGGCCCGCAGCGACTGCTGGAACCACGGCGCTGCCACGACGCAGGCCAGGCTTGCCGCCACCATGGCGCCAGCGGCGCAAGCGCCGAACACCCACAATACGCCCTGTGGCGTGCGCATGCGCCGATGCATGCGCGGCAGGCGCGACAGCACTTGCCAGAGGGTAGCGATCACGCTCAGGTTGCACAGGTTGAGCCACAACGCTGGCTTCAACGTGCTGCCACTGGCTAGGTCGGCAGCGACCATGGCCACCCAGATAAGCACAAAGCCTCTTGCGTTGGCCTGGCGCGGATAACGCAACAGCACACCGGCGAGCACGGCGTTTACCGGCCAGAACAGCGACAGGGATTCGATCGGCCGGGCCAGGATGCCGCCCACGGTCAGGGCGAACGTCAGGCCGAACAGGACCAGGGGAGGAAGCAGGCGCGACTGGGCTGGAAACACCATGGGCTCGACCGGCAAGCGGGAACTGAATCCAGGAAAACGACCGAAGGCACCTGGGGCAATTCGTATCAGTGTGTTTCGAGAGCAGGGACAATGTCAATTAGCTGGTGTCCTGCCGGTCGAAATGTGACCGTATTAATTTTTCGTCGTTTTCTTGACGTCAGCTACAAGCCGAAGAACCATGGCACCATGAACACCGTGACCAGCATCACCAAAAAGGTGAACGGCACGCCGACCTTCACGAAGTCGGCGAAGCGGTACTGGCCCGGCCCCAGCACCAGGGTATTGACCGGGGAGGAGACCGGCGTCATGAATGCCGCCGAAGCCGCCAGGGCCACGGTCATGGCGAACGGGTAGGGCGACATGCCCAGTTGTTGCGCGGTACTGATCGCCACCGGTGCCATCAGAACCGCCGTGGCGGTGTTGGAAATGAACAGGCCGATCACGGCGGTAACGACGAACAGACACGCCAGGATCGCGCTGGGCCCGGCGCCGCCTAGCAGGCCGACCAGGCCACTCACTGCCAGGTCGATGCCGCCGGTTTGCTGCAGGGCCAGGGCGAACGGCAGCATGCCGACGATCAGCACCAGGCTTTGCCAATGGATGGCGCGGTAGGCGCTGTCCATGTCGATGCAGCGCCCGGCGCCCATCAGCACGCAACCGATCAGCGCGGCCACCACATTGGGCACCACGCCACTGACCATCAGGCCCACCATGACCGCCAGGCTGAGCAGCGCATACGGCGCCCGTGTGCGCGCCGGGGCCACCTGGTCGATTTCCGCCGGCAGGCTCAAGACCAGGAAGTCCCGGGGTTGTCCCTGCAGCTGGCGTACGGCCTTCCAGGGCCCCACTACCAGCAGCGTGTCGCCCAGACGCAGTTTTTCCTCCACCAGCTGTGCTTCGATCGCGGTTTGCTCCCGACGCAGGCCGACCACGTTCAGGCCGAAGCGGCTACGAAAGGCCAAGTCCAGGATGCTTTTGCCGATCAGCTGCGAGCCGGGCGGCAGGGACACCTCGGCCATGCCCAGCTCCTGTGACTGGTCGATGAAGTAGGCCGCCTTGAAGTGCAGGGGCTCGAGTTGCATGGTCTGGCACAGGCTGCGCAGGTCGTCGACGTTGGCGAAGAGGTCGAGCAGCAGTACATCGCCCTGGTGCAGCACCGTGCTGGAGTCGGCCGCGATGACCCGGGTGGTGAATTTGTGCTGGCGCTCGATGCCGATCACGTTGGCGCCATGGCGGGTGCGCAACTCCAGTTCGCCCAGGGTGTGCCCGACCAGGGGCGAATGGGGACGCACACGCAGGCGCCGTTCGCGGCCGTTGAGCTTGTAGTCCAGCACCAGGTCAAGCAGCGTGCGGCGGGTTTCCACGCGGCCATCCTTGCGCACTTCGCCATTGAGCCAGCGGCGGGCGAACAGCATGTAGCCGATGCCGAGCAGCAGCACCACCAAGCCGAACGGGGTGAAGCTGAAAAAACCGAAGCCCTGCCCGCCATGACGTACCAGTTCGCTGTGCACCACCACGTTGGGTGGCGTGGCGACCAAGCTGAGCATGCCGCTGATCAGGCCGGCGAAGCTCAGCGGCATCATCAGCCGGCTGGGCGAGAGCTGTAGGCGTGCGGCGATGCTCAATACCACCGGGATGAAGATGGCCACCACGCCCGTCGAGCTCATCACCGAACCCAGGCCGGCCACGGCGATCATCAGCAGCACCAGCAGGCGTGCCTCGCTGTTGCCGGCGCGTTCGCTCATCCATTCGCCGATGCGGTAAGCGATGCCGGTGCGCACCAGGCCTTCGCCGATCACGAACAGTGCAGCGATCAGCACCACGTTGGGGTCGCTGAAACCGGCCAGGGCCTGCTCGATGGTGAGGATGCCCGAAAGCGGCAGGGCGAGTATCACCAGCAGGGCGACCACGTCCATGCGCGGGCGGTTGACGACGAAGAGAATGACGACGACGGCCAAAAGGCCGAGGACCCAGAGCAACTCATGGTTCATGGGGAGGGGTGATCCTTCACGCGAGGGGCACGGTAGAGAGTAGCGTCAGTGTGCCGACGTGTGGTGAAGGAGGTATTGATGCACTGCAAGGCTGCAGTTCGGATGACGCTTTTTCTGTAGACGCGGCGTTGTGCCGCGAAAGGGCTGCAAGGCAGCCCCCGCGGACGATGGATCAGTGGCGATGACGACGGTGGTGGCGGTGGCCGTGGCCGTGGTCGCGGTCATTGTCGCCGATGTGGTTGCCCAGTGCGCCGCCGGCAGCACCACCAAGGCCTGCGCCGATGGTCGAGCCGGTGGAGCCGCCTACCGCGCGGCCCAGCACCGAACCGCCGGCCGAACCCAGACCGCCGCCGATGGCAGCTTCGGTACGGTTGCCCTTGCGTGCACCGACCGCGCTGCCGGCCGCGCCGCCCAGGCCTGCACCAATGGCAGCACCGGTGCCGCCGCCGATTTGTTGGCCAACGATGTTGCCCAGGGCGCCGCCCAGGCCGCCGCCAATGGCCGCGGTGCCGTCGCCGGCAAATGCGCCCTGGCAGAGCAGCAAGCCGAGGGCAAGGGAAGGCAGAGTCAGACGCATGATATGAACCTCAAAGGAATCATCAGGGTAAAAGTGCCGCGCCACGGCGGCGGGTCAGGGTTAGGACGGTATCGGTTTCAATCGTCATCGTCATCATCGCGATCACGGTCGCGGTGACGGTAGTAACGGTCGCGACGGTCCCGATCGCGGTAACGGTGGTCATCGTCATCGCGGTCATAGCGGTAGTAGCGATGGTCGCGGTCACGGTCCCGCCAGCCATAGTCATCATCGTCGTAATGGTGGTAGCAGCCGCCAAGCAGCAGCACGGTGGCAATCAACGAAAAGCTCGCTATGCGCTTGATCACGATATAGGTCCTTGATCCGCAAAGGTTTACGGGGTACTTCGTGAGACAGGCATCGCTCGATTTGGTTTCTTGCACGCGCAAGATTTTCCCGCTCCAGCGATAAGCGGCATGGGTTGGGTCGCCAAAGGGCCCGGGCAAGCAGCGGCGCGTCTATCGCCTGGGCGGGCTTGCCCGGGTGGTTGGGTCAGGTGGCGGGCTGGATGGCGAGAATCACGCCATTGGTGGTCTGCACCAGCACGTAATGGTCGGCCAGACGTACCCAGTGGCTGTCCTCTTCCGGGGCAGGCAGGCCTTTGGCGCGCCAGTCGCGCACGGCCAGGTCGTCGCGCTTGTATTGGTCCGGCGCCTTGTCGCCGACCTTCAGTTCGCGTTCGGTGTGTGGTGCGGTGACGCTTTCTTCTGACACATCCGCCGCGGTCGCTGCCAGGGGCAGGCAGGACAAGGTTGCGCCGAGCAGCAGGGCATATAGGGTTTGGCTAGGCTTCATGGAAGTCTCCTTGTAGGCAGGGCATGCCCTATTGCCTGTTAGTTAAGGACGCGGGGCGCTGCACGCCCATCGCCGGCAAGCCGGCTCCCACAAGTAACGCGTCAGCCTGAGAGCGGCGCTGTCCCTGTGGGAGCCGGCTTGCCGGCGATGGGCTGCGTAGCAGCCCCCAGTGCAGCTGGCATTTGGGCATGCCCTATCTGCGACAACGGCACGCGCGGGACAATTCACTCGCGCTGGCGCCAGTGCTAGAGTCGCCTTCTTTTTTGCCCCGAGGATGGAACATGCGAGCAATTCTGCCGATCGCCGTAGCGCTGGTACTGGCCGGTTGTGCTTCAGCGACCATGGACGCCGCGCGTAACGGCACGCCGACCGCCCAGCTCGACTCGACCAAGGCGCCCGACCTTGTCGCCCAGTGCATTCAGTTCAGCTGGCAGGAAGAGGCGGCATTCGGGGTCGATGCCAGCGGCTACCTGGAGCCGCGCAAGCAGGGCGGTTTTACCGTCTACACCCGGGAGGCGGAGTCGTTCGCCGACATCTACCCGCAGGCCGGCGGAACCCGCGTCGACTACTACGCGCAAGGCAAGGACACCAACGCCTTGCGCCGTCGCGCCGCGGCGGCGACCTGCCTGTGATTCAGCGTGGCATGTAGCGCAACTGCCAGCGCCGCGGAATTTTCAGCGAAGCCAGGCCCAGCAGCAGGGCTAGCAGGGCGCTGGCGAGCAGGGCGGCGCGGTCGAAGCGCTGCTCCAGCAGGACCCCGGCGATCGCGCCCAAGAACATGCCGCTCCAAGGGATCAACTGCACCCGCCAGCCCTGCCGGCGTTGGCCCAGCAACGTGCGCCCCAGGCCTCGGCCGAAGCGTGATAGGGCGCCGGTGACGTAGGTGAGGCCGATCGGCAGGCCGTTCACTTCCTCCACCACAGCGTTGATCATGCCCATGGCCGTGACCGCCGCCAGCAGGGCGGGCAGTTGCAGCAATTCTGGCAACAGGGCAGCCAGCGCCAGCAGGGCGGCGATCAGGCCGAGCAACGGCCAGGGGCGCCGGCCGCTTTTCGCCGCGACGATCACGCCCAGGGCGTTGCCCAGGACAAAGGCACCGATCACCAACACCAGGCGCAGGACCAGGCCCAGTTCGGCGCTGCCCAGCGATACCGCCAAGCGCGTGGTGTTGCCACTCATGAACGAGACGAAATCGCCGGTGGCCATGAAGCCAATGGCATCGGTCATGCCGGCCAGCACCGAGAGCCCAGCGACGAAATACAGCCCCACGGTGCCGCGGCGCTGCACATGGTTACGGCTTTGGCCATTGGCTGACAGGCTCCCGGGCAGCATCGTCACGCTTCTCCGTCTAGTTAAGGCGAGCTTGCAGGCCGGCGATATGGGCTTGCAGGCGTTCATGTTCGTCGCGCTCGGCGGTGATGTCCTCGAACACGCTGATCAGGTGCTCGGGCTGGCCGTCGACGTGGCGTTGCAGCGAGGTACGGGCGCGCACCCAGATATAGCGGCCATCCTTGTGGCGCACGCGTTTTTCCACTTCGTAGCGGTCGATTTCGCCCGCCAGCATGCGCTCGAGCAGCACCAGGTTGCCGGGCAGGTCGTCGGGGTGGGTAAGCTGCTGGAAGGTCATGCCGTACAGCTCCTGTTCGGTATAGCCCAGCAGTTCGCAGAAGCTGCCGTTGACGCGGCTCCAGGTGCCGTCCGGGTCGATATAGGCCAAGGCGCCCCAGGCCAGTTCGAAGATGGTGCGAAAGCGCTCCTCGCTCTGGCGCAGTTCCGCCTCGGCCACCTTGCGTTCGGTGACGTCCATGCTGATGCCGACCATCTTTACCGAACGTCCGACGCTGTCCTGCAGCACCGTGGCGCGAGAGGCGATCCAGCGCTGGCTACCGTCGGGTCGGGTGATGCGAAAATCACATTCGCAGCGGGTGCCGCTGGCCACGGCGCGGGTGTACATGGCGTGCATCTGCATGGCGTCTTCCGGCGCCACGTGCACCCAGAAGTCCTCGTTGTGCCGCACTGGCCAGCCGTACACGTCCTCGACATTGGGCGAGTAGGTCACCTCGTCGCTGACCAGGTTCCATTCCCAAGTGACGATACGCGCACCTTCCTGGGCCAGCTTCATGCGCGTTTCGCTTTCCATGATCTCGGCGGTGTAGCGCCGACGCAGATCGGTCATCGGCAGCTCCACCACTTCGGCCTGCTGCACGCTTTGCAGGGCCTCTTCGCCGTAGCGCAGCCAGATCCAGTTGACCTTGAGAAAGTCTGCCAGCTTGCGCAGATTGTCGTAGTCGATCTCGCCGCCGCGGGTCCACTTGTGCACTGCCGTGCGCGAGATGCCCAGTGCCGTGCCTACTGCCTGGAGGGTCAGCTTGTGGTGTTCGAGCAGTTCCTTGAGGCGAAAGGCAAAGCTGTTTTCCGTCATGGTCAGGATCCTGGGCTTGGGCCGAAGCCGGCAGTATACCTGAGCTGTAAACTTCAGGTTGACGGGTTGCGTCAACCTTTCATGCGTTGATTTAGGGTTTGTACGAAAAGTAGCCGAGCGGCGATCAGGCACTTTTCGTACAAAGCCTAAGGCACACCGCTTCGCGGGGTAAGCCCGCTACGGAAGGGGGCAAGCGGGCGTTTTTTGTACGGTCAGGACAGGTAGCCACCGTCGACGTTCAGCGCGGTGCCGGTGGTATAGCTGGACGCCTCGCTGGCCAGATACAGCACTGCGCCGGCCATCTCGCTGGGGTTGGCCACGCGCTTGAGCGGGATGTGCTGCAGGGCGGCATTGAGGATGGCGTCGTTCTTGACCAGGGCCGAGGCGAACTTGGTGTCGGTCAGCCCCGGGAGCAGGGCGTTGCAGCGGATGCCGAATTGCGCACATTCCTTGGCGAATACCTTGGTCATGTTGATCACCGCGGCTTTGGTCATCGAATAGATGCCCTGGAACAGCCCCGGCGAAACCCCGTTGATCGAGGCCACGTTGATGATGCTGCCGCCACCGTGCTCGCGCATCAGCTTGCCGGCTTCCACCGACATGAAGAAGTAGCCGCGGATGTTCACGTCCACGGTCTTCTGGAAGGCGCCCAGGTCGGTATCCAGCACATTGCAAAACTGCGGGTTGGTGGCGGCGTTGTTGACCAGGATGTCCAGGCGACCGAACTGTTCACGGATCCCGGCGAACACCTGCTGGATCTGCTCCATCTCGCCGATGTGGCAGGCCACGGCGCTGGCCTTGCCACCCGCGGCGACGATGGCATCGGCGACATGCTGGCAGCCGTCGAGCTTGCGGCTGGAGACGATCACGTGGGCGCCTTGCTGGGCCAACAGGTGGGCGATGGCCTCGCCGATGCCGCGGCTGGCGCCGGAGACGAAGGCGATCTTGCCGTCGAGGTCGAACAGGGTGGTCTTGGACATGCCGGTTTCCTTGTTGTCAGAGTGAGGACTTACCGATCACCTGCAGGGCCATCTGCTCCAGCAGCCGGTTCATGTGGATGAACTGGGCGAAGCGTTTGTCCTGGGTCTGGCCGTGGTGGAAGCGGTAGTAGATCTGCTGGACGATGCCGGCCAGGCGGAACAGGCCATAGCAATAGTAGTAATCGAAGTTGTCCAGGCGGATGCCGGCGCGCTCGGCGTAGTAGTCGACGAACTGGCGGCGGGTCAGCATGCCCGGAGCATTGCTCGGCTGGCGGCGCATCAGTTGCACTGGCGGTGGGTCGTTGGCTTCGATCCAATAGGCCAGGCTGTTGCCCAGGTCCATCAGCGGGTCGCCCAGGGTGGTCATTTCCCAGTCCAGCACGCCGATGATGCGCATCGGGTTGTCGACATCGAGGATCACGTTGTCGAAGCGGTAGTCGTTGTGCACGATGCCCGGGCGCGGGTGGTCGGCGGGCATCTTGTCGCGCAGCCAGGCGATTACCTGTTCCCAGTGCGGTGCATCTGGTGTCAGGGCCTTTTCGTAGCGGCTGGTCCAGCCCTCCACCTGGCGCTGCACGTAGCCTTCGGGCTTGCCCAGGTCGGCCAGGCCACAGGCCTTGTAGTCGACTTGATGCAGTTCTACCAGGCGGTCGATGAAGCTCTTGCACAGGGCCTCGGTGCGGCTGGCGTCCAGGCCCAGGGACGGCGGAATGTCCGAGCGCAGGATGATACCCTTGACCCGTTCCATGACGTAGAACTCGCTGCCGATCAGCGACTCGTCGGTGCAGTGCACGTAGGCCTTGGGGCAATAGGGGAAGCCGCTGTTGAGCTGGTTGAGGATACGGAACTCGCGGCCCATGTCATGGGCGGTCTTGGCCTTGTGGCCGAACGGCGGGCGACGTAGCACGAACTCTTGTTCCGGGTAGGCGACCAGGTAGGTGAGGTTCGACGCACCGCCCGGGAATTGGCTGATGATCGGAGTGCCGCTCAGCCCTGGCACCTGGGCCTTGAGGTAAGGGTCGATGACGGCCGCGTCGAGTTCTTCGCCGGGACGTACCTGGGTGGACTGGTCGGTGAGCGTCATGCGTTTACCTTATTATCGAGCATGAGGATTATTGGCTAATCTAATTTCAGGTCAGCCCGGGTACAAGCGTACCCGCAACCGATAGACGTCGGTGTTGGTGCGCAATCAGTAGGCCTGATGAATGTTGGGCGCCTGGTAGCTGGCAAAAAAAAACCGAAGCCCATCGGCTCCGGTTTCTTTCATCGGCCAGCGCCCATGCCACTCAGGCCGGGAACAGCTCGCTGAGCTTCATCGACAGCATCATGTCGCCTTCCACGCGCAGCTTGCCGCTCATGAAGGCCTGCATACCGTCGGTGTCACCGCTGACGATGCCCTTGAGGGTCTCGCTGTCCATGACCAGGGTGCAGTTGGCGTCCGGGTTCTCGCCTTCCTGCAGGTCGCAGGTGCCATCCTTGACGATCAGGGCGTAGTGCTTGTCTTCGTCGGTGATGTTGAAACCGAACACCAGGTCCAGGCCGGCGGCAGCGGATGGGTTGAACTTCTCTTGCATCTTCTTGACGGCATCAGCTACGGAGGTCATGGCGCATTCCTTATAGAGTGATATTCACGTCCCCACAGGGACAACAGGCCGGGCTCATCGGTAGGTGACGAGCTCCGGCGCCCTCAACAACTGCACATGGGCTTGGCTGTTGAAGGAAGCCAGTGCCACGTCGCGGCCACGGAACTTCAACTGGCTGAGCGACGTGTTGATGATCTGCCAGTTCAGCGCGAAGGCTTGGCTGGGAGTGATACGGGTGACCAGGTGGAGCAGGGCGGCAATGGTGCCGCCGGAGGTGAAGATGGCGATGTTGTCGCCGCTGTTGGCGCTTTCGAGCACCCGCGCGAGGCCGGCGTCGACCCGGGCGGTGAAGGCTTGCCAGGTCTCCAGGCCGTCGCTTTCATGCCCACCATCGTGCCAGCGTTGCACCATCAGGGCGAACAGGCGCTGGAACTCGCTGCGGTTGCTAGCGGCATTGCGCAGGATATGCAGCGCTTCGGGCTCCTGCGGCAGCAGGCCGGGGAGCAGCGCGCGGATCATGCCGTCGGCGTCGAACTCGTTGAACGCGGCGTCGGTCTCAATGGCGGGCGTGTGGCAGCCCTGGGCCTGCATCGCCTGGAGCGTCAGTCGTGCGGTGTCCTGCTGGCGGCGCAGGTCGCCGGCCAGGCAGCGATCCAGGCGCAGCCCGAGCTGAGCCAGGTGCTCGCCCAGTGCGTGGCTCTGGCGCGCACCCAATGGCGAGAGGACATCGTAGTCGTCGGCGCCGAAGGAGGCTTGGCCATGTCGGATCAGGTAGATGTTGCCCACGTAGAGGTCCGGCCGATTGGAGTTGCTGCGAGGTTAGGATGCGACAGACAGGCTGTCAACGAAAAAACATACAAGCGTTTGAAAAGGTCGTTTGAACTGTGTTGCCAGCGTTTACCCCGGCTGGCAGCGCTCCAAGCGCACCGGTATGCTTGCAACAGTTTCGCGCCCTGAGGCGCTGGTCTATCAAGGAGTCAATGTGGAGTTTCTTGCCAACTGCCGCTAAAGCTGACGATGACCGGGCTAAGCCAAGCAACACGGGGCTTCCAGCCAATTATGACCATTCAACCAAGCGCTTCAGTGTCACAACCAAGTCACAACGTGTCACAAACCGCCATAGCGCTTCCCTACGTCTACCGCCGTTCCTCTGGCCGCTACTATCTTCGTGTGCGCCCGAAAGGCTCTCACAGCTCCTACACGCTCTCGCTCAAGACAACCAACAGGCCAGCCGCAATGACCACTGCAAAGCATCTCCTTTCGACTCTCAAGGCGTTCCATCTGGATCGGCCTGAGGCCACATGGGAGGAGCTACGCGAGCACCTGCGGTTCATCGCTGAGGAAGCACTGGGCAACCCACAAGGCGATGCCTACGGCCTCGTGCTGGATGATGTCGCTCAGAACCTGCGGGAGATCGCTCACAGCGTGCCGCTCGGTCTGCCCCAAGCTCAGGCCCTGACGATGGCTCAACGTGTCGTAGCGGCTGCTGAGGAGCGCCACGCGGGGAACCTGAAGCCTCTCGTTGATCTTCTGGAGTCCGGGAAGCTTGGTCGTATTCAAAATAGTTTTAATGAGATAGGTTCGACTGACAGTTCTGCGCATAAACCTCTCTCTGTCCCTATCTGTATGTCTCTTTCGGATTCCAACGTGGATGCCCAATCCACCAAAGGTCAGACCTTCAGCGCTCTCTACGCTGCGTTCAAAGCCGAGCGGGGTGGCGACAAGACACCCAACACCATCAAGAACTGGGAGAGCTGCACGCGGGTTATCACTCGGCACCTCGGGGATGCAGGCATGGCGACTCACACGCGGGCGACCTTCACGGGTCTACGGGACGCGCTACTGGCTGACAATCGCAAGCCTTCGTCGGTGAACAAGATCATGACCCACGCTTCCATGGTCATTGGTTGGGCTGTGGATACCGGATTGATCGACAAGAATTTCTCGAAGAACCTGATGATCTCGAAAGGTGCCGAGAGCGAGCGCACGGCCTTCACGCAGGCGCAACTGGCAACGCTACAGGGGTGGGCTGAAACGAGCCTGCTCGACGACTGGAAGGCGTCTGCAATCGCCCTGGCTGTGGCTACAGGTGCTCGCATTGGGGAAATCCACCAGCTGACCGGGGCGGACATCCGAGAGGAAGGCGGTCAATGGATCATGGATATCAACGACAACGACGGGAAGACCCTGAAGAACTCATTCAGCCGCCGTGTGGTGCCGCTGGTAGGCATTCCTGACGTTCACCTGCGGATGCTTGCGGCTACCGAAGGCCGTCTGTTCGGTCAATCCATGAGCGGCTTTGCTCAGTTGCTCAATCAAATGATCCGTGACCTGCTGGGCGTGAAGACCGGGGAAGGGCAGTCGTTCCACTCGCTTCGTCATTCTCTGGCGTCCGATCTGAAGGCCGCTGGCGTGGCTGTAGGCATCGCTCAGTCGATCTTGGGGCATAGCTCTGGAGTCATCGCGTACGATACGTATGGGAGCAATGCGGCTGCCTCAATGGACCTCATGGTCAAGGCCCTGAAGCTCGTGCGTTGAATATGAAACATGCGTGGATAGTTCTACTTTCTAAGTTCTAACACTTGAATGGATCGAAGCGGCGGGCGTAAGGTGCTCGCCGTTTTCATTTGGACGAAGCAAGGAGCTACCGCCATGACCACGCCGACCGAAGCACTGCAAGCCCGACAAGTTGAACTCACAGCGGCCAGACGCAGAGCCAGACAGCTTGCCAATCCAGTAGACCAGATGCTCTACCCGCTCGCTGCTGAGTTCCGGGTGCGAATCGCTGAGGCTCGTGTGCGTGGTCTGGATGATGTCGCTCAGAAGCTTAGCGCTGGCCTGTGCATCTGGATGAAAGGCTGTATGGCTTACCGGCATGGGCTGCGGGTGTGACTACACCGGGGTCTATACAGTTTGGTAGAGGCCACCGTATCGCGTTCCTGCGTGAAATCTGGAGGATTCGCAGAGGCATAGGAGGGCTGCACATTTTGCCTAAGAACGGGATGCAATGAGGCTGATCGGGGATCGCCCGGTCTGTCTCTGTAGTTTTCGTGGGCGGTCCGAGGGCCATGGTCCAGAAGTCCTCACTGGTAGTGAGAATAACCACGGAGGACCACGACCTATGAACATGCTTTCCCAACCACGCATTACCGACCTGCGCAAGACCATGAGCGAACGGGCTTTGGCGGAACACCTCTGCATCTCGCGGCGCCAAGTGCGGAACCGTATAGAAGTCGAAGCCAAAGCAGATGCCCAGCTATTCCCCATCGAGGAACAAGGCGCAGGCGGAACGCCACCGACGATGACACGAGCCGAAGCCATCAAGGCACTTCAGGAACTCGCCAAGTCACCGGAGGGGCTTTCCCCGGATGCCGTCTACGACTTCGCAGCGGCTGTTTATGGACGCGATGCGGGCGGGATGTCCCTCGCTACACGCTGGCAGATTGACGGCCTTAGAAAGCGCGCCACGGAGAATGGTGGGGTCTGCCTGCCGAAGTGGCTCGACAAGCACCGAGCAGGTTCCCAGCGCCAAGCGATGATCGCGGGATTGGCTGACATTCAAGAGCGAATCACGGACATCAGCTTCGACCTCGTTCAACGATTCCCTGGCGCAGACTTCACGGCTCTACAGGCCGAACTTCTGGCAATGCTCGCAGGCCGCAAGGCGGTTCCCATTGAAGCCCGGCTTCGCAATCTGGAGGTGCACGCTCAGGCTGCGGTTGATCATTTTGGGGATGCAGGCGAGGTCACGGCGCCGGACCGGGAGGGCTCCTCCGATGACCAAGCGTGGCTGAAGCTGGGCCTTTAGTTGGTCCGCTGCGGTCCGGGATGGTACGCCGCTGGAGCCCTTGTATTACGAGGCCTGTAGCGATTTCGACCAAAAACATGCGCACAAAGATATAGGTGGCCGTGGACCATCTTCAAGACACTGAGCGACTGACGACAAGAAGGGTGTGATTGTATTTATCAAAGTCTCTGCTCACTGAGTCAGTCATCAAGAGCAAGTTATAGGACGATCTGCGTCGTTAAGATCACTGAGCTATGATCCAAGGATGCTGATAATCGAGTAAGAGGTCATCAACCCTGCCAAGATCTCATCGAGTCGCGTGTGTAACTTGGCCAGCTCCTCGATGGTCTCGACAGCGGTTGGGTTCTCGGGCTCGGCGGTCTGTGGTAGCTCAGTCTTCCGGGTGGTCGACAAGACTTCCTCAGTGTCCCGCCAGCACGTCCAGTTCGATGCCCATACAGACGCGCTTCTCGAAACGCATTACTCCGTTCCTTTTATTGTTGTGAATACGAAGGGTGGCTTAACCGCGATACCGGCCCGGCTTGTGCCATCGGATGAGCACCAGATTCATCGCGACGGTACCAATGAGCGACCAAGCCATCTTTTCGGCGGGCAAGTAGAAGGCCGCGACGATGAACAGGATGCAGTCACAGGCCAACTGGGCGAGCCCTGCGTTGATCCCGAAGTGCTTTTGAATCCAGAGGGTCACCGAGCCGGTGCCACCCATTGAGGCGTTATGGCGCGCAAGGCACAAAATGCCCATCCCGAGTAGCGTCCCGCCGACCACCCATCCGAGCGCCGGGTCGATCCCCGAAGCGTTGAGAGCCGGTGTGATGAGCTTTACGCCTGCACCCAGGGCGAAACTGACGAGGACGCTCTTTAGAGTGAAGTTGCGGCCCATGGTGAACAGGGCGAACAGCAGGAACGGGATGTTGATCGCCGGGACCAGAACCGAAGTCGGGTAAGGACTGACGAATGAGCCCAATAGGGCCATCCCTGCGATTCCTCCGGTAATCAGCCCGGCTTTCCCGAGGATTGCGATTCCAGTGGCTGCCAAAGCGATGCCGGTGAAAAGCCCGTAGGCATCATCAACGGCGCTATGCCGAGGATACAGGGCAGCGTTATCGCAGTTCATACGGTGCCCCTATTAGCGTTGTAGCGCGCTTAGTAAGCCCGTCTACGGCTGTCACACGAGCAATCTCGACACCATCCCGCTCGATGATTACTTCGGTTCCGTAGATGACCTGTTCGAGGATGTATTCGAGGCTCGCTTGGGCCTCTGGCATGTCGTACTTCACCTGATGCATAGCTTTTCCTTTTGGGATTCCAGCCGCAACTTGGCGAGGTTCTGGTGGATTGCACCGTCAGGCCCCACCGGGTCTCCCTCGGACCCGCATTGCTGGATCTCTATTTTCTGCCGAGTTACACGGAAAGTGCTTTCGAATCATTCGGCTAAACCTCTACCATTCAGAAATGTTTTTTGAGGATTGACTGTTATGCAGAAAAACAATCTGATTGACGAGATTGATCGTCGTATCCTCCGCGTGCTAAGCCGTGATGGTCGGGCAAGCTTGCAAGAAATCGGAAAGCAGGTCGGGCTGTCTTCAAGTCCCTGCTGGCAGCGCATCAAGCGCATGGAGGAAGCCGGGGTTATTCAGGGGTATCAGGCGAAGATCGACATGACCGAGCTTGGGTATGGTGAGGGCTTGATTGTGATGGTAACCCTCGACCAGCACGGCGATGAGGTTCTCCACAAGTTCGAGCAGGCGCTCGCTGAGATTCCCGAGGTTATCGAGGCGTACTTGGTGTCAGGTGAGTATGACTACTTTTTGAGACTGGCCGTGCGAGACACCCGCGACTATGAGCGCTTGCTGCGTGAGAAGCTTTACAAGATCCCCGGCCTTCGTCATTCGGTATCGAGCTTTGTTCTCCGACAGCTAAAGGCAGCAAGCGTGCCGCTGTGAAGCATGCTGATGGCTCGTGTTTGGATAGTTCGTATCAAGTCGGCCACGTGTGCAGCAGAACGATTAGAAACCCTCACTATAGGGGGTAGAAGCGAGGGGTTTCCTCCTACGGTTGAATGCTCAAACCATACATGAGCCACGGACGGCCAAGCCCAGGTTCAACAACAGACGCGTAGCTATCAACCCTGATCGGCAGTCCTTGCCCCGTCCCGCATCCTGCTCCACCTCGATATCACAGGTCGCACTGTGTCGGCGGTGGACGACCGTCGAAAATATCATCATCACTATCCAGTTCTTCTGATAGCGCCTTTCGTGCCACACCGGTCCCCTTTGTCGGGGGCTGGATGGCCGTGTGTGGGTGCGACCTGGAGGGCGCTACCAAAAGGAAATCGACAATTATGAATACCATCACCGTCATTGCAGAGCAGATCAACCAGACCCGCGTAGCTCACCCGACGACTCTGAACGGCCTGCCGGGTATGACCTCACAGGAAATTGCAGAGATCACTGGTAAGAGTCACAAGAACGTACTTCGGGACATCCGCAAGATGCTGGACGAACTGGGACTATCTGACCAATCCAAATTGGAGGCGGTTAACGAGCTCAAATCTGAGCCGGTTACCTTCGCTGAGGTCCAGTGCCTCGATGCAAAGGGCGAGCTACGTCCGATGATGATCCTCGACAAACGACGAACCTTCGTCCTGCTGTCCCGCTATTCGTTCAAGCTGTCCGACCTCATCGTGGGTCGCTGGCTGGAACTCGAAGGCTCCGGGTTTGCCCGTGTGTCCGTGCAGGAAGCCGTGGTCGAGCTTGTGGAACGCGAGAAGGACAACCGAGCGGCAGCACTTCGCGGCCTCAAGAATCGCGGCGAGATCAACTCACAGCGCGGCCTGCGGGCAGCGGTGGAGAGTGGCAACCTGACCCTTGAGAAAGCCAAGGCGCTTGGCCTCAAGACACCGAAAGCTCGCCCTAAGGTGGAGCCATGTCATTTGTTAAGTGCCCTGACGAAAATCTGAGAGAAATTTCCGAGAGGTCACCTCATATAAGCAATTGGCGAAAGCCCCCCCTGATCGGCCTCGGCTCTGGTGATTTTCTGGGTTCTCTCCTGGCGTCGAGGTGAATTCATGAGGCATCGCTCCGGGCACGAACAGCTCCCAGACCGGCGCCATCCACGTCTTACACCATGTATCCAAAAGGGTGCACCCTTGAGAATGCAGCTTGGTGAACACGCGTGGCCCTCGTCATACGTGTTCATTAGGGTTGACATCGATTACGACTACACTCAGCATTGCAGCATCTAAGCCCAACTGAATACACAATGCGAGGCTGTTAATGGCGCAGGTAGGTTACAAGCGTGTGAGTTCGACAGACCAAAACACAGCCCGACAATTGGACGGCGTGGCGCTGGATGGGGTATTCGAGGACCATCTAAGCGGTGCAACAACGGAACGTCCAGCGCTCCAAGAGATGCTGCGCTACGTGCGTAAGGGTGACACCATCCATGTTCATAGCATCGACCGGCTTGCCCGGAGCCTCAAGGATCTGCTGGCGCTGGTCGAGGACCTCAAATCCCGTGGCGTGCAGCTTCATTTCCACAAGGAAGGGTTGATCTTCACGAGCGAGAAAAATCACACGCAAGACCTGATGCTGAGCATGATGGGCGCGGTGGCTCAGTTTGAGCGTAGCATGATTCGAGAGCGTCAAGCCGAAGGTATCGCTAAGGCCAAGGCGTCTGGTGTATACAAGGGTCGCAAGAAGACTGTAAACGATGAAGCGATTCGGGCGGCTGTCGCTGGCGGGTTAAGCTTCCGAAGGACCGCTGAAGAGCTTGGAGTTGGCCTTAGCACCGTTCAAAGGGCTATGAAAACATCGCGTAGCAACAGCTGATCGATATCTTTGGTCTGTGAAGCCACCCCGACTTTCGTGGTAGTTGCAAGCCGGGGCGATTGCCTAAAAATTATAAGGCTGTCCAAGCTCGCCAGCCTGGACCAGTAGCTCGCTCAGAATATTCTCCCTGCGCGCGCGGCGCGATCTGTCAGAGGAAGCGCGTGACACTGCATCATGATAGATTTCGATGTTGGCATTACTCTCATCAAACTCTCTATTGCGGACCGCATTGAGGAATTCGCTGAAAATCTCTTTGACGATCTGAGGCTGTAAAAAAGCCCGGCGCCCAGTGAGTCTGTAGTACTCGACGAAGCAGCCAAATACACTGGAGAAATTTCCTCGTGTTTTATAAGCGGCCTTTACAGAGTCGTCATAGATGCTCCATAAAAGTGACATCGCCGTGGTGAACTCCGTTTCGTATTGTGCTTCGCCCGGGAATTCCTCTTCGTAGGCTGCATAGGACTCTTCAAGTAAGTCCTTTTTATTTGTTATTCCTACTGTTAGGCGCAGAAGAAGCTCAGAGACAAACTCGACGTCAAGCATTCGGCGCATGTCCCGCGCAGTGAAGAGTCCCATGTCCTCAAAAAGCGGGTTATCCGCAAGTCGCTCCGCTGCCTGCTTGAACTTTCCGATATATTTGGCGTTTCTGAGTTCTTGGTCGTTTAAGGTGATGTTGTTTGTGTTGAGGCGTGCGAATATGTCGCGGATCTCCGCCTCGTTTGTTTTTCGCAGGCTGCGCACGACGACCTTATAGTCCCAAAACCTTTCTTTCGCCTCAGGGGAGAGGTCACGGAAGTACACCGAAGATCCGGTCCTGCTTGGTGGAATGGCGAACTCATTGTCGATAAACATGAGGATGGAGGTGGTTCTCTGCTGGCCATCTACCACAATGTGGGTTTGCTTCCCACTGTCGGGGTCTGTCACTACGTGGATATAGATTTCCGGGAATGGTAAACCGTCGAGGATCGTCGCGATGAGGTCTGCTCGCTCCCTTTCCATCCACACGGCACGCCGTTGGAATGCAGCGCTGATCTCGAGCTTCTCCTCGTTCCTCTGCGAGTTAATCCAGGCAATTGTCTGTAAGCTGACTTCATACTCCATTAGATTTTTCCTTTCGCAAGTCGAACGCCGCGCAGATAGTAATCGATTGTATCTTCTAAAGATTTGAAGAACATGAGATTAACTTCTCGATATCCTACTGCTCCAGTGGAGTAGGAATTACATTTTTTCAAGAAATCGAAACGATAAGGGTTCTGCGCTTCGGGTATATGTTTGGGAGAGACGAAGCCGCAGTATACGTTTTGGCCGGTTCGCATTACGGCTGCCCGCTCAGTAGGGTTCCAACGGATCCAGGACTTTTTATGAATTGTTCGTAGCTCTTGCCAGGTGCGCTCGAAATACTCCTGGCTGATTACAACGACATCAATGTCGCTGCCGTCATGAAACTCGCTGAATTTTTTAGTTGGGTTCAGGCTGTATCGCCAGTTTCCGCTTCCCGCAATTGATATCATTTCATTGTTGGGCCAGTCTGTTGATATTTGCTCCCTAAATTCATTGTACAATCCGCTGGAGGAAAACGCATGTGGTTGCTCGGTACGCATCCAGCAGTCAATTAATTCTTTTGGGTCTCTCGATGTTATGTCTGTAGAAAACTCTTTTAAGCTTACATAGCTCATTCTCGAAAATCCATTGCCGATACGCCGAGTTTGAGCTTGAGGGGTGGCCATATCAGATGGCTTTCTCGTAGTTCCATTAGATAGCGCTCTTCAATGTTCGACTGGATAACCTTTTGCAGTTCTCGCGGCAAATCCCTTCGCACGTATTGACCTCCTCTTCACTCGTTAAAGCCTGGCTTAGTCTTCCTAAAGCTGTCGTGAAAGCATCAGTGGCAGGCAACACCTTCGGTGGTAGCGCTGGCAAAACGGGGCGGGGCCTTGGTGTGACTATGGTCATAGCGCATCACTCGTGCTCGTATGGGGCGCGCCAAGGGGGCACATGTGCGCGAGAGTAATGGCTTACAGCTATGATGCTTTATATAACGAAAGATTGCTGGGTAACAACTGTCCTTCAGCATCAGCTCTGCCCAGCGTTGGGGCGAGAAGAACTGTCAGATGCAGTAACCACGGGGCTGTCCGCTTTTGTAGGCGCATTTCGGCGGGGCTCGCTTTTAGAGGGCCAACGAGTCATTGTCACAAGACCGTACCAAACAGTCACAAGCTTAGGTACGATGAGGCTTCAATTCCGGGCTTCGAGGACTACTGTGGAGTTTCTTGCCGAATACGCAAGCTTTCTCGCCAAAACCGCCACCCTGGTGATCGCCATCCTGGTGGTCCTGTCGGCTATCGCCGGCCTGCGGGGCAAGGGGCGGCGCAAGTCGGGCGGGCAGTTGCAGGTCACCCGCCTGAACGAGTTCTACAAGGATCTGCGCGAACGCCTGGAGTCGGGCCTGTTCGACAAGGCCCAGCTCAAGGCCTTGCGCAAGCAGCAGGCCAAGGCGGAAAAACAACAGAAGAAGGGCAAGGCCAAGGCCGAGGAAAAAGGCCGTGTGTTCGTCCTCGATTTCGACGGCGACATCAAGGCCTCGGCCACCGAGAGCCTGCGCAACGAGATCACCGCGCTGCTGACCCTGGCCACTCCGCGTGACGAAGTGGTGCTGCGCCTGGAAAGCGGCGGCGGCCTGGTGCACAGCTATGGCCTGGCGGCCTCGCAACTGGCACGAATCCGCCAGGCCGGCATTCCGCTGACCGTGTGCATCGACAAGGTAGCCGCCAGCGGCGGCTACATGATGGCCTGCATCGGCGAAAAGATCGTCAGCGCCCCGTTTGCCGTGCTCGGCTCGATCGGCGTGGTCGCCCAGCTGCCGAACGTCAATCGCCTGCTGAAAAAGCACGACATCGACTTCGAAGTGCTCACTGCTGGCGAATACAAGCGCACCCTGACCGTGTTCGGCGAGAACACCGAGAAAGGCCGGGAGAAGTTCCAGGAAGACCTGGACATCACCCACCAGCTGTTCAAGGATTTCGTCTCCCGCTACCGCCCTCAACTGCACATCGACGAAGTGGCCACCGGCGAAGTCTGGCTCGGCGTCGCCGCCTTGAACCGCAAGCTGGTCGACGAGTTGCGCACCAGCGACGAATACCTCAGCGACCGCGCTCGCGAAGCCAACCTGTTCCACCTGCACTACGCCGAACGCAAGAGCCTGCAAGAGCGCATCGGCATGGCCGCCAGCGGCACTGTCGAGAACACCTTGGTAGGCCTGTGGAGCAAACTCGGTCGCCTGCGCTAACACCTTGAGCCCCTTGAAGATTTTTTATCTTCAGGGGGTTGCAAGGTCCAGAGAATGTAGACATAATGGCGTCCATCGAAACGCAGCAAGCTTGAAAAAGTGCTGAAGTTTCAAGGAGATAGCGAAGCGCAAGCTGCTAGATCCGAACTTTGAGGCCGAGTAGCAAAGTGGTTATGCTCCGGATTGCAAATCCGTCTACGCCGGTTCGATTCCGACCTCGGCCTCCACCATTCGAAAGCCCCGCAGCCATTGAGGTTGCGGGGCTTTTTTCATGCCTGCGGATTTTGTTGGCCCCGGCCATTTGGGACAATCCTGGGACACTCGAAGAAATTGCATGTCCCACGGGTCCCCGGCAAAATCCGGTGCATGGCCACTATTGAGCAGCGCCCCAACGGGGCATGGCGGACCAAGATCCGCCGAAAAGGATACCCAACCCTCTCCGCGACCTTCGACACTAAGGCCGAGGCCCAGCGCTGGGCTGCCGAAATCGAAGGCGACATGTCGCGCGCCAGGTTTGTCGACATGCGCGAGGCTGAGAGCACAACCCTGGAAGAGGCCCTCGATCGCTACTCTCGCGAGGTGACCTCGGCCAAGAAGGGCGCCAAGCAGGAGATGACTCGCATCGCCAAGTGGAAGAAGCACAAGCTGGCGAAGAAGGGCCTGGCCGCGATCCGGTCAAGCGATATGGCTGCGTATAGGGATGATGAGCTCAAGGAAGGGAAGTCCACCGCGACGGTCAAGCTCGACCTGGCGGTGATCAGCCACCTTTATACAGTAGCCATCAAGGACTGGGGTATTGAGGGGCTGAGCAACCCGGTGGCCCGGCTGAGGATGCCGAAGGGGGCGAAGTCGCGCGATCGACGGCCGACTGCCCAGGAACTGAAGGATGTGATCAAGGCAGCAGGCGATATCCATGCTGAGATGCCGGCGATCATCGGTATTGCGGTAGAGACGGCGATGCGCCGTAGCGAACTGCTGACGCTCCGCCGCGAGAACGTCAAAGCGAAGCACGTGATTCTGGAAGACACCAAGAACGGTACCCGACGACTGGTCCCGCTGTCCGTCCGTGCGCGCAACCTGCTCGAGGCGCTGCCGGCGCGCCTGGATGGCAAGGTGTTTTCCCTGGTCCCGCACTCGGTAAGCCAGTACTTCACCCGGGCCTGCCGGGCGGCCAACGTCGAGGACCTGCATTTCCACGACCTTCGCCATGAAGGTACGTCGAGGCTGTTCGAAAAAGGGCTGTCCATGATGGAGGTCAGCACGATCACGGGGCACAAGTCCTTGAGCATGCTCAAGCGCTACACGCATCTGTGCCCCGATACCCTGGCTGACAAGCTCGGCTAGCGCACGCTGGCCAAGGTCGGCGGCGCCTGGCGCTTCCGGCCTGGCTTCGCCGGCGCGTGCATCCCGCTTTCGCACTCCTGCAAAAACTGGCGAACCGTGCTGACTCTCCAGCAAATCCTGGCGCCTTGCTTGAAGAACGGTGGCAGCCAGGATGCTCCGGCCTGCCGGGCGCTGCGGATGGCGGATTCGGACCGGCCAAGGAGCTTGGCTAGCTCGGGGATGTGGATGATTTCTGGTTCCATGTAGGGCTCCTGCCGCACCCGGCGGCATCAGTAGGATGCGGCTATCTTTTTGCGCTGCTCGTGCAGCTCGTTCTCTCTGGCCAGCTGCGCCTCACGGTCGGCCAGCCACTTCCTGGCCTTTTCCTGAGCGGCCTTGGCGCTGGTGAACAACTTCGGCCTCGGGTGCTTCACGCCTTTGCTGTCCACGCAGAACAGGCCTTTGCGCACGATGGTGACCTCCCTGACGGCGAAGTCCTCGCCCAGGGTGTAGGCCTTGAATGGGATGGTCATGGGTAATCCTCACGCCAAGAAGTGGTGACCGACTGCAGCGGCTCGTGCCGCCGTTTCAGTGCGGAACATGATTTCTTTGGTGCCAGGCCAGCCTTCCGCCTCGAACTCAACCGATACCCACCAGTAGCCGAACTTGCGGTACGGCTCACCGAGGATCTTCGTGACGTAGCAGTCGACCTGGTTCATGGATGGTCCCCACCTTCAATGATGGAATGCTCGACGGTGCGGGACTGGGCCTCGGCATCACCCAAGAACACCATGTTCAGGGCCGCGTCCTGCAGGTTGCCAACCTCATCGGTGCCTTCCTCATCCTCATCGAGGATGGGAATGGCCTGGTGTCGGATCATGTCGATGGTCAGGCCCTCGGGGATCTCGAACCTGGTGGTGATGGTGGTTTTGATGGTGATTACTGGCATGGGTAGGTCTCCACGCCGCCGGTGGCGGCAGGTTGGTTGTCAGGCCAGCAGCACGTCACGCACAACTTCCCAGAGTCGGGCGGCGGGCCATTGGTAGCGGTCGAAGTCGGTGTCGGGCTGGATTCCGTAGCGGCAGGTGGAGTGGGCGCCGGCAGGGTATTCGCCACGTTTCTGCATGATGGTGGCCACACGGCCGTCACCGCCTGGCTCAGTCCGGTGATACTCGTAGGCCCTGGTGGTGTACACGTCGCCGGCGGCAATAGTGCAGGTCGAGTGATGCACCATGTCGGCCCTACCGTCCGGCGTCCAAGGTCTCCCGCCGCCAGCTTGACGCGCCCCCTCATGCAGGTAGAGAACGAATTCGCCATCATCAAGCAGGCGCATGTCGTAGCAGTGGTTGATCTGTTTTCCGACCAGAATTCTCGAAACGAAATTGAAGCGATGGTCGTGGATGGCCGAGTGCTCGAAGCAGCTGCGGCGCGGCAGTTCGGGGTGCCACACGTGCAGACGCTGGTCGCCCTGCAGTTGGACCTGGACGAAGCCCAGGCCGTGTAGCGTGACTTTGTCCGTCATCACATCGTCGATGATCATGGCAATAGCTCTCCATTCCCGCGCATGTCGGCGGGCTTGAGTAGTTGGGGGAGGGGTTAGGCTGCGGGGCGCTTCATGAATGTGATCCAGTGCGTTTTCTCACGCTTGCCGGACTTGTGGCCAAACAGGGGCTTCTCATCTGTCAGGGCCAGAAGCTCGCTTACCAGCACCTGGGTTTCGTTCCACTTGAAGATCAGGATGCCTTCGGGCTCCAGCACGCGGAAGCACTCGGCAAACCCTTGGCGGATGTCTTCCCGCCAGTCGCTGGTGAGCACTCCGTACTTGGCACGCATCCAGCTATCTACGCCGGCGCGGGTGAGGTGGGGTGGATCGAACACTACCAGGCGGAAGGTTGAGGCCTCGAAGGGAAGACTCCGAAAGTCCATCAGCACATCGGGCTCAACCTTCAGCACCCGGCCGTCGCAGAGTAGGTGTTCCTCGTCGCGGATATCGCCGAACAGGGCGCGCTGATCCTGCTTGTCGAACCACATCATGCGGCTGGCGCTGCAGGGATCGAGAACTTTAGCTGCTGCGCTCATTGGAAAACCTCCTTCGGCGGATGAACCGGGCAAGGCCAGCGCAGCGAGCCGTCTCCGGATGGGCAGGTGCAGTTCTTCACTTGGATCAGACTGGTCATGGCTGCGCCTTGCTGTTCTGGATCAGGGATATCGACGTGATTGCGCAGGTCACTCCATTGTCAGCGGCCAGCTTCGCTTCCATGCTCTCGATTTGCTCGCAAGTTGGGGCGTCATCGGTGTCGCGCTCATGGAAGAACCTGCCGCCGCCGACTTTGCAGAGGTAGCCGATCAGGTAGGTACGCTTGATTTCAGGCACAGGGCGTCCTTGGCCGCCATATCGCGGCAGTGAATAGAGGTGAGAGGGGTTACAGCAGGGTGGAGTACAAATGTGCTCTTCACGAGCCCCGGCTTACTCGCCCTGGTTGGCCAGTGCGTTTAGTCGCTGGAAGGAGGTGCCGGGGATGCCGTGGGAGCGCTCGTCTAGTGGCACTTCCTCGTCGCGCAGGTCGTACCGCTTGAGCAGGTCGATCAGCTGGTGCTGGTCATGGATGGCCTGGATGCAAGGGCTACCCGGTAGCTCGGCTGGTTTTTCGAAGCAGATCCGGTCATAGCCATTTCCGCCGACGTGCCAGGCAATCGGCGCGCTCGGCTCTGCGCTGGCTTCCAAGAACGAAATTATTTGTCTACGTGGCTCATCGCTCATATTGAGCCAGCGCGCCAGAGTGATGCTGGCGGTATCCAGCAGATTCCTCGCCTCGGCCAGCTGGGCACGCAGCCTGGGCATGTCGCGTAGGAAGGCTGTCTGGATCTTCACCCACATCGTGCCGGTGTTGTCGCCGACCGCTTTCGCTGTGATCTGGACCATTTCTTCAAGTGCCTTGTAGGCGTCCTCTACCTCGCGCAGCCGATCAACCTCGCCAGGATCGGCGTGTTCAAGCGCTTCGTAATACCGCTGCGCCAGTTCGGCATTTTTCCTGTCGGCAGAGGCTTGAGCCTCGGCCAGACTGTCGTAAACCAGCACTCCACCCACTTGGTAGTAGCCATCCTTGCCACCGAACCTGCATGGAGTTGGCGTGTAGCGCGGTTTTTTGAGCTTTGGCACCACTGGTTCGCCCTGGAGCTCCAAGGCGGAAATGGCCTTGAACTGTCGCAGCAGCTGAGCAGCATCGTTCATGAAGTCGAGCGCGCCATCGCCTGCATAAGCCTCTTCAAGCGATTCGATGGTTGCTTGCACGCTTACCATCTCTGTGTTGCTGGATCGGTTTTCTGTGAGCATGGGGATACCTCAATTGCCGACAAACGGTAGTTGCTGTGTGAACAGTCGTGATCGGCAGTGATCGCTGATGAAGAGTTTTTGGAAAAAACCCAAGAGGATTCGAATTGGTCGTGACAGCAGAATTTCCTCATCTACAGAGGAGCTGTACCGACATGATGAAGCGAGTGATAGAAGAGGTGATCGTTCAGCTGATAGCCCAGGGCATCTTGGATGTGATGGCCTGGGCTTGGGGGTTGGTGAAGACGCCACTATGCAGCTGAAGCAAGCCTGTCGGATGTGCGCCATGGGTTGTTGGCGCGGGCCAGCGCGGCCATAGGCGGCGGGCTGACGCTGTTGCCGCACATGTGCACCTGCTCAGTCTTGGTGAATGGCTTACCGTCGGCGCCCTTGTCGATGATGTAGCTGGCCGGGAAGCCTTGGGCGCGGTACAGCTCGTGCGGCTGCAGCATGCGTAGGCAGATGTCGACGATGACGTAGGGCGTGCCCTTCACGAACACGGTGACCAGGCCCAGTCGGTCCTTGGTGGTCACCGTTGGCGCTGGCGCGTCTGCTGCGCTGGTGTTTTCGGTGCCGTAGTAGCTGATCAGAAACGCAGCCACGCGCAGGGCGCCTTCCTCATGCTCTGGTGACAGCCTGTACTCGACCAGGGCGTGATGCTCGGCACCGGCGGTCATGGTCGGTACGGGCTCATCAACGGCTCGGCCTACGCAGTTTCGCCGGAGAGTGGCCAGGCTGGCCGTAACCAGGCGCTGCTGGCTGCCCGTGTTGGTGACCGTGGTCAGTGGTTCGTCGGCTCCCTTAGCTGGTGTGGTGTTGAATCCGCCATTGGCCTGCTCAATGAAGGCTGTGCACACGCCCATGGCATGGGCAGCACCCGCCGGCCGCTTGTAGTTGCCACCGCTGGTGATGGTCGGCACCGGCTCGGTGATGGGGGAGCCTTCGCTGTTGAACCTGAACTTGACCAGGTGCGCGGCTGCCAAGGCATGCTTCACATCACCGGCGACGACAGTGCCCAGCGGCTGATCGAGGCCCGGCACCCTGGGCTGCTGACCGGCCCGCTCACCGTATCCGGTCTGAACCAGGGTAGGGCTGGCCACGGCGAATGATCCGCCGCGTGGCCATGAGGTGACCGTGCGTAGAGGTTCGTGGGCTGACTGGGCCAGCTCTCCCGACCAGTTCGCTATCGGCACGATGAAAGGCTGCGGGTTGTCCAGCACGAACTTCTTCATCCCCTTGGCCACTCGGCGCAGCGTTGCTGCTGCCAGGGGCTTCTTGCGACCGAAAATGCTCTTGCTCGGCACGCTCCAGTCGATGCAGTCCGCGGCGGTGCGCCACTTCTGCTGTCCCTTGGCTGGGTTCTTGGCGTGGGTCGGCTCAGGCCACACGATGGGCTGACCGTCGCAACGGGCGATCATGAACAGACGTTCCCGGCTGGTCGGCGCGCCAAAGTCGCAGGCCTTGATGATTCGCCATTCCACCTGGTAGCCCATGCTTTCGAGCAGATGCACGAACCGGCGCCAGGTGACGCCGCGGCGCTTCGGGTCGGGCACAAGGTACTGCTGTTGCACCGGCACGCGCTCGCCGATGGCCGCAACGGTGCCGTCCAGCTTCATCACCCGGCCGGTGGCCTTGTCGCGCTTGGCGATCAGCGGTCCCCACTGCAGGATCTGTTTCACGTTCTCCAGGCTGATCACACGCGGCTTCTTCTTGCCGGCCCACTTCAGGCCAATCCACGACAGGTTGCGGATCTCGCGCTTGCGCGGCTGGCCGCCGGCGGCCTGGCTGTGGTGGGTGCAGTCGGGCGACATGTGGAACCATCCAACCGGCCGGCCTTGGCATTCCTCGTCGGGATCGCCCTCGAATACGTCCGTGGTGAAGTGGCGCGCTGCTGGGTGATTGGCGGTGTGCATATTGATGGCTGCGGGGCTGTGGTTCTTGGCGACATTCACCGGACGGCCCAGGCCCATCTCCAGGCCGGTACCGGCGCCACCACCACCGCAGAAGAAGTCGACCACGATTTCATCGTCCTGCGGGTCGAAGCCAAGGCCGTACTGGGTTTTGAAGTCGAGAGGGTTCTTTTTCTGAAACGTAGACATGGGCGGTCCTCGCCGGTTGGCGTGAGTCGTTATCGTTGAATAGGGGAAGGCGCTGGCGGGCAGCGAGGGTCAGGCGGCGATTGGAAACTGCTTGGCCAGGGCCTGCTGCACCGTTTCGATGATCCGGCAGAGGTAGGCCCAATCTGGGTTGGGCTCCATGGCATCGGCCGGCAGGTTCCACCAGTCGTCACCGAACACGCGGTGCATGAACTCGCGGTGGGCGCCTCCGCACTCATCGAGCGAGCTGGTGTGGCGCACAACTTCCGCCTCGTCGAGCAGGCTCCGGGCGTCTTCTGCGTCCAGGTCCCGGTCACGCCGCATTTGCACGATCACCTTCCGCGCTTTGTCGGCCAGGGCCTCAGCGCTGAACCGGCGAGAACTCAGGGACCGGTCGAAGTAGCCGATGATGTAGGCGTCGTGCAGCTTGCAGAAGAACTGGCCGATGGTCAGGCCATCCCACATGCCGCCCCAGTAGGCGTGCCAGGTCTTGTCGTAGCAGCTGACGGTGATCTTGCCCTTACAGGGCTCGAAGTCTTCGAGGTAGACGCTGATCGGGTCCAGGCCTTCGGCGCCGGTGATCAGCAGCTTGGTGACGGTCGAGGTCTCGACTTGCATTACGGTACTCCATGCATGCGCCGCCCTCCGTGGCCGGATGCGGCATGGTGGCAATTTAGTGTCGGATGAGCTATGTATCCATATGCGGCTAATTTCGAGGAAGGTCTATGGCTACTGGACTGCTCATGATCAATTGCAACGGTACACGCGTCACAGATAACGACTTTGGTATTGGCGTTGATATCGCTATAGATATTTATAATTCTAAAAATATATACATGGACAACAACAGTTCCCGCCACGCTTCGAGTGCTGAGCGGTTTTCGAAAGTTGGTAGGAATGAAGTCTGTCCCTGTGGGTCCGGATTAAAGTACAAAAAATGCTGCTTAGGAAGAGAGAATATGTCGACTGGTATTAGATCAACTCGCAGCACCTTCACGGTTGGTAAGGCAAATATAGTCGCGGATATTGGCGTTGACCTTACTGATAGTCATGCTCATATAGAGGAGCTAAATCATGTAGTCCCCAATGTTCTTGGTGTGGATGAATTTTTAAAAGGTCTTGGTGTTGCGCCTCCGAAAGAAATTCTTGATGAGGCATTTCGTGAGGTCAGGTCTAGCGGCACTACAGAAACTCTTGAGCACTCAAGGCTAAAGACATGGTGTATGGAACAAAATATTAACGCAGGCCTTTGGGTACAATTGGCGGGCGCGATTGGTATCGCCGTTTTTGGTGGAGGCTAAATGTTGGATTTTGCGTATCTTCATATATCCTGAATATCATGGTGGCGGCCATTCCGAGTTCGGTAGGTAATACTTTTCAAGCGATGAGCTCCATGTCTCGATCGTTCCAGCCTGCCAGCCACCAGCCGCAGTCGACGGTCATCCAGACATAGGGCTGGGAGTGCTTCGACTGTCCGTTGTCGCGGCAGGCGCGGCCCAGGTAGTAGGCCTCAGGGTGAGGGGCATGCTGGTGCTTCATGGCTACGTCCCGGCCAGGTAAGGCATGGGCGCGAAGGGGATGTCGTCATCGAAGGCGTCAGGCGGCACGGCTTGTTGGCTCGGCTGTGGGGCAGGGCGCTGCTGGCGCTGTTGCTGGCCACCGGGCTGGCCTTGCGGGCGTCCACCCAGGAGCTGCATGGTGCCCTGCATGTCAACGATGACTTCGGTGGTGTAGCGCTTAATGCCGTCCTTCTCCCACTCGCGGGTCTGCAGCTTGCCCTCGATGTAGATCTGCGATCCCTTGCGGGCATACTCGCCGGTGATCTCGGCGACCTTGCCGAACAGCACGACGCGATGCCATTCGGTGCGCTCGACCTTCTGTCCGGAGCGCTTGTCCGTCCACTGCTCACTGGTGGCCAGGCTGATGCTGGTCACAGCATTGCCATTGGGCAGGTAGCGCACCTCTGGGTCCTGGCCGAGCGTGCCGACCAGGATGACCTTGTTGACCCCACGGCTCATGCTGACGCCGCTCCGGCCAGCACCACCAGCAGTAGGGCAAACAAACTGACCCAGCGGGTTGCACGCTCACCGATGTGTCTTGCCTGGATGACTGCCGCGACAGGCATAACCTTGGCGTCTATCGCCCGCTCGAGGCTCTGTGCGTAACGCACGGCCTGCGGGTAGCTGACGTTGCGGCCGTACACGCGACTGTCGCTCGCCGACACAACAACCCAGCCGTTGCCGCTCTGGGTTACGTAGAAGCGAGACTTGCTGCGGAACTCCTCGGTTGCGGTGATGACCTCTTGGCGCAGGACGTCGAGCTGGCCCTGGCTGTCTTTGATGGCTGCTTGCATGTTGTGATCCTCGGTAGGGTCAGGCGTGGAGCTCGAAGGCCTCGGCCTTGCGAACGATTCGGACTTGAGCGACACGGCGTTCAGGCACGCGCCGGTCGCGGCGCATCGGGTCGCCGTCGTTGATCGCGGAATGCATGGCGATCAGGCCGGCGAGGGCGATGCACAGGGGGCTGATGATCTGGCGGCGCATGGCCTTGGTTACCGCTTCGATGCGGCGCCCTGCCTCCAGCTTGAACAGCGCGGCCTCGATGCGGTTGGCCACTGTGCCCGGGCTAACCGCCATCTGGCGGGCGATTTCTTTGGTGGTTAGGCCTTGGGCCACCCACAGCAATGCTTCAAGCTCGCGGGGAGCCAGCGCCTTGCCGAGCTGGCCTATCCATGAGCCACAGGTGATCGTTTCCATGAACTGTCCTTGGTGGGCTGCATCGGTCGTGACGCTCGCTGCCGTGAGCCTCCCGGACCAGGGGAGGTCGAACGCCACGACCGATGCAGCCTGGTGATAGGGAACCAGGTGGATCGGGCCGTCTTTCCGGCTGTCACCGCACAACCATTGAGCCCGTCATGCGGAAGGGCTATCCCTTTATGCGCTTGGGAGTCCAGCGGCCGGCTAACCCCGGTCAGGATTCATTTCCCGTCTGGCCCTGTCGCCAAGGCCAGCCAGTGAAATTGAAGTGATCCAGGCGCCCATCGCTCTCTGGGCTACGCGCTACCCCGCATTGGCATGCGCGCCACTTGGTTACCTGAACCCAGCTCACTGCATGAGGCAGCTGCTGCCCTCATGTGCCGCTGAGGGTGACGGGTGTCGAGTTGTGTAAAGAGCAGTGGCTGCCTGAGCTGCCTGGTTCGATGCATATGCAAGCGAACTTGCAATAATAAAAGCATGCTTGTTTTTCAAATGCAAGCACGCTTGTGTTAATTTTTCGTACTGTATGGATATCCAGTTAGTAGGAGATAGCGGATGTCAGCACAGGAAAAAGCAGCTCGGATCGCGGAATTGACAAGCCTGGAGCGGCTGGGCCTGAGGGTTTCGGCAATGATTAATTCGCCGCTAGCGCAGCTGGGGAGAAGGGTGCTGATCCACCGTATGGATACGGACAGCGATCAGGACTGGGATGCGATCATGGAACTGCTATCCGAAACGGACGGCCTGGACATGACCTTCTGTGATGACGGATCGGTGATCTTGCAATGGGATAAGCCGGACGTGGATGGCTCGGTGGTTGAGCGGGAGGAGAGTGGCGAGGAGGATCCGCCTTTCTGAGGGACACAAAAAGCCCGCTAAAAAAATAGCGGGCTAAGGGTTCTGCCGCAGTAATGTAGTCAAGCCTCGTGGAGGTAATGAAGGCCGCCTAACGAAAGCTTATTCATCCATCAAAAATAGGCTCAGCCTGGCGGATCTGAATGAGAGCTTTGGAACGGTGTAATAGTGTGCACACGCCCTTTCTCAAAATCAGGCCGTACATTCTGCAGTTTTTTCTTAAAGTCTTCTAACTGCAGTCTGGTGCTTTCTTTGAATTCAGGAGAGGCACCTTTATCTTTCAGATGCCCCTCGCATGTTTTTATAGATGCCTTGAGGCCGGCTATGCTTCTAGTTAACTCGGGTGGATCATCTGAGCGAATGTAAAGCTTTAATAGCCATATCGACAGAAATGGAGAAACCAAGCTGCATAGCGCCATGACAACCTGTGCGACGTTGTGATTTGGGAAAAGGCTTGTTATGGTAAGGGCAGCAGCATTTAGAACTGTCGTGGATCCAGCCATGAACATGTTATTGCTCATGTCCTATCCTCCAATTCTGTCAATTCTGCGCGGCTCAGCTTTCTAAAGGATGGCTTCCTTAATATGGAGTGCTTTACGTAGTAAGCTTCCACAACCCTTGTTCCGTCAGTATATTGTAGTATTGTGTCTTTAGGGAATGCAGCGTATGCAATATGCCTAGATATTTTTCTAGTCACTAGCACTATCCAGGGCGAGCATAAGATTAAAACAAGCCATCCTATTGCTTGCCATATCGTTATGTAATCCCACATGGTTAGACCTAAAATTTCCGTCGCCTGAATTAATTTATTACGCGCACTATGGCATATTTTGTCTTTGTTCCGCTAGCGTTAATTGTCGTGGTTTCCTCTAGCTCGACAGCATAAAGCTTTTCTTTTTTAAAAGCTTCTTCGTTGGCCGCAATCTTTTCGAGGAATAACGGGTCTTGTATTACAACCGACATTTCCATTCCGTCAGTTGTCTGGATGTTCCAGCCGCGCTTGCTTTTGAAATTGAGCTTTGTGAATTGAACCGTCTTTTGGAGGGTGCGGGAGGTTTCTCTCTCGGTCACGTCTGAACGTATCTGAGTGAAAGATTTAATTCTATCCTCTTCAAGAGTTAGACGCTTATCATCAATGATAAATGATACCTTTGCTTCGGGCCGGCCTTGTACTGGAGCCTGGATCACCTTGTGCAGCGCCTGACGAATTTCCTTGCTTGATACCAGCAAAGCTACTTTGCTATCAGTCTCGATTGGGCCATCTTTGGTCTCAAGCGTGGCTTTCTGTGTGCGTTGATTAACAATGACACGATCGATCTTGGTATCTCGAATTCGGTCCATTATTCCAAGTGCAGTACCGATTCCAGCAGCGGCAGTGGCCACGCCAATACCAATCGACTTTAGCACCGTTGTAGTGGTTAGCGGATCGGCAACAATGGCGAAAATTACCTCCAGCGACCCCTCTTTCGCCGGAGCTACCACTTTCAGATCGGCTTTTGATGATCCATTGCTTACAATTTCAGCTGCCTTGGTTATCAGGTCGTACATCCCGATGATGGCAGTGCCAAGATCTTTGGCGTTAATCTGGTGCTTATTGAGTTCGCCGGTATCGTCGTAGGAAATTTTAAATTCCGTTTTGACTATTTCTTCCATCTAAAATGATCTCGCATTGTTGGTTTTAATTATTCTGTTTTGTGTTGGTTGTTCTTGTAAGCGTCATTGGAGGAGCATAAATTGCGAAACGCTGTCTAGGTGAGACTTAGTTTTAAACTAAATGCGCATTCCATACCAATAACACCCTGGCCTGGATATAGGTATCTTCCCTCCGGATCATCC
Source organism: Pseudomonas sp. NY15372 (assembly GCF_048068215.1). NCBI lineage: Bacteria > Pseudomonadati > Pseudomonadota > Gammaproteobacteria > Pseudomonadales > Pseudomonadaceae > Pseudomonas > Pseudomonas sp. NY15372. Next base: position 60,066 of record NZ_JBLUPY010000009.1, on the reverse strand, counting down.
GGTCTTTGTGCTTCGGGTTGTCCGAGATCATCTCGAAGTGGTCTTCATCCGCGATCTGGAGCCGCTTGATGTACTCGTGCCCGCCCCAGGAGAAGTAGTAGATCCCATCGCCTACAAACTCGCGGATGCTCACGTCCACTATCAGAGGATCACGGTTCTTGATCGTGGGCGCCATCGACTGCCCCCAGCCCGTCACCAGCTTCAGGTGGAAGTGCTCCTTGAACTCGACGCCCAATTCACGAAGGTGCTTGGGACTTACTCGGACATCTTGGAGCATCTCTGGGTGGTCATGCGTGACCTGCCCTCCACCCATAGAGCCGCGGACGTCATAGTGAGCAATCCAGACCTCATCGCCGACCAACCCGGGACGCGAGAAATCTACAGTGATGACGTTATTCATCGACACTGCCGCGGCTGTCTCTTCGACCGCGCTTGCGATTTTCTGTCGAGCTTCCTCCGGCAGGCTTTTACCGTGCTTGGCAAGCATCTGCTGAACAAGATCAGCCGCTGATCGCGATTGTTTTTCTTCCGCTTTAGGCGCCGGGGCATCTTTGCGTCTTGGCGGCTCCCCCTTGCCTGCAAGTAACCAATCCACAGTCGTGTCATAGCCGTCCGCAAGGGCTACGAGATTCTCGTTTTTGATGTTCTCGGTGTCGCCCGCGAACCACTGACGTACAGCTTCATAGCTGATTCCGCAGGTGTTCGCGATATCCCGCTTGACGTTGCGCACGCCGAGTTCGGGGCGACGGGCCAGTACGAGCTTGGTGATTCGATCTGTGGTTTTCATGTGCGCAATCTACAAGGTTGCTTGTCAAGCATGCTTGTTTTGAATATGCAAGCATGCTTGAATATCAAGACGAGCAAAGGAGGTCGCCATGACCAAAAGCCAGGCAATCAAACATTTCGGGTCGATATCGGCGCTCGCTAAGGCGCTGGGGGTGACCTACGAGGCGGTCCGCCAATGGGCGGATGTGCCTGAGCTGCGCCAGTACCAGATTGAGCGAATCACGAAGGGAGCGCTTAAGGCCGGGAAGGCGGACGCAGCAGCGTGACCGTGAGGACATTTTCAGCTGGCAGGCCATGCGCCAGTAGATGACTAAAACACCTGCTGATCCATCCAGTACCTGAATCGCAGGCATAAAAAAACCGGGTGGCAGCCCGGCTTCTTCAACAGCTTCAAAACGAGGTCGATTATGCACTCTGCAATGGATGCAAGCAACACCGCACCCTTGGCCGTTTCGCACCAGAAAGCCTACCACCAGTCCGCCGCCCTCCATGCCGCGCGGATGATTCGTCTCCAGTACGCCGCTGAGTGGAAGAACGCGTTTCGTGTTGAATGCGTTGAGCACTTGCGCGCCTCCCTCTGCGAGACCAAACCATGAGCACAATCGTGATGACGGCCTGTTGGCCATTGCAGGATATGAGCCCTGCTCAGAAGTCCGTGCTCATCTCGCTGGCCGACAACGCGAACGACGACGGCGTCTGCTGGCCATCAGTGGCTCGCATTGCCGAGCGCACCTGCCTTTCAGAACGTGCTGTTCGCAATGCGCTGCGCTGGTTGGAAGCCTCTGGGGTGCTGGCTGCGCACCATAGGACAGGCCGCTCCACCTGGTATACGGTCAGCCCGGAAAGCTACAACCCCGGCAGCTCCTGCCCCCCGGCACCAGATGCCGACCAACCCCGGCAGGAAATGCCCCCCACCCCGGCACCAGATGCCCCCCACCCCGGCACCTCGTGCCCCCAGAACCGTAAAGGAACCATCAAGGAACCGTCAGGAGACTCCACGCGCATGCGCGAAGGATCGAATCGGGTTCCGGTGAATGAGATCGTCGGCCTGTTCAACGAGTTATTGCCAGAACTGCCGAACGTAGTCCTGATCAACAAGGACCGCATAAGCAAGATCAAAGCGCGCTGGGAGGAAAGCCCCGTTCACCAGGATCTGGAGTTCTGGCGGGACTTCTTTGTCACAGTCAAGACCAGCGCCTTCCTGATGGGCAAGATCGAGGGCAAGAATGGCGCGAAGCCGTTCCGTTGCACTTTCGACTGGTTGATCGCCCCATCCAACTTCGTCAAGGTGGTGGAGGGCAATTACCATGCGTGAGCCCTACAACGCCGAAGCCGAGCACGGCCTGCTGGGTGCCATGCTCCAGCGCCCGGAGCTGATCGACACCCTGTCCGACGACCTGTCGCCGGAATCGTTCTACTTCGCCGAGAACGCCGAGGTGTTCCGCGGGATCATGGCATTGCGCGCTGCTGGCAAGGCCGTTGACCTGCTGACCGTCTCTGATCACATCGGCATGCTCGACAACGGCGATAAGGCGTTGGGCCACTGTGCCGCCCTGGTCGCCAACACTCCAAGCGTTGCCAACGCCGGCACCTACGCGGGCATCGTTCGTGAGCGCGCCATCGAGCGCGCCCTGTACGATCTGAGCGACAAGACCCTGGAGATCGTCCAGGGCGGCGGAAACATCCAGGACAAGATCGCGGCGGTGCAGGCTGCGGCCATGGCCATCGACTCGGGCTGCGATGGCGAGGAGGTTGTAAAGGCGGCCGACCTGATGGCGGAACAGGTGGAGGTTTGGCAGGAGCGGCATGATCGCCACTGCCGAGGTGAGACCTTGATTGGTCTGTCCACGGGCCTGGATGACCTGGATGCGAAGCTGGGCGGTCTGCAGCCTGAGCAGCTAATCGTCGTCGCCGGTCGCCCAGCCATGGGCAAAACGACTCTGGCCATGGGGTTTGCTCTCGATGCCGCGGTGCGCCAGAAGAAATCGGCCCTAGTGGTCAGCCTGGAGATGAGCAAAAGCCAGCTGCTCGATCGCGCAGTGGCTTCGGAGGGGCGCGTCCCGCTCAACCTGATCAAGAACGGCTCCGCGTGCCAGTCCCACGCGACCGAGCTTGGCCTTGGTGCCCGAAAGGTGCAGCAGGCCAACCTGTTTATCGCTGACCGATCTGGCGGCACCGTGGGGCGCATCCGCTCCCTGGCCCGCCGCCACAAGTTGCGTTACGGCCTGGACCTGCTGGTGATCGATTACCTGCAGCTGATGGACGGCGAGGGCGGCAACCGCACAGAGGAAGTCAGCAGCATCAGCCGGGGTTGCAAGCTGCTGGCCCGCGAGCTGGGTATTCCGGTCGTGCTGCTCAGCCAGCTGTCCCGCAAGTGCGAGGAGCGTCCGAACAAGCGCCCGGTGCCGTCCGACCTGCGCGAATCGGGTGCCATCGAGCAGGACGCCGATGTGATCCTGTTCGTGTACCGCGACGAGGTCTACCACGAGAACAGCGAATACAAGGGTGTTGCCGAGATCATCATCGGCAAGGGCCGCGACATCGAGACCGGCACCGTTCGCGCCGCCTTCTTGGGTCAGTACAACCGCTTCGAGAACCTGTCCGCCAGTTGGCAACCGCCTGCGAAAGCACAGCCGGCCAGCGACCGCCCGCTGTCGGCCCGCTATCGCCGTAAGGAGAATGCTGTATGAGCACGCTGCTCACCCCAAACCCGGCCGAGTACCGCTACGCGCTCTACTGTCGCAGCGACAAGCTCGACATTTCCTATGGCGCACGGGAGCCCGTGGCGCTGTATCGCGAAGAGGCGTTGGCCCAGGCGCATGGCGCCCAGATGTGGCCTGGCGCCTTCACGGTCATCGACCTGCAAGGAGGCAATCCATGCGTCGGTTCGCGGTGATGGAACCTGGCCGCGCCAAGCCAATCGACAGGGAAGGACAGGAACAGGCTGCGCTGATGGCCGAGCTGCAGCTGCGCTTCCCAGAGGCCTACGCCCTGATCTATCACGTTCCCAATGGTGGGCACCGGGTCAAGGCCGTGGCCGCCAAGTTGAAGGGGCAGGGCGTCAAGGCCGGTGTGCCTGACTTGGTCCTGCCGATGGCCCGCGGCGGCTGGTTCGGCCTGTATATCGAGTTCAAGGCCGAGCCGCCGTTCGATGCGCCGGTCTCGCCGAGCCAGGATGCCTACCTGCAGAAGCTGCACCGTCAGGGCTATCTGGCCGTGGTGTGTCGCGGCAGGATCGACGCGATCCAGACCATCCGCAACTACCTGCTGCAGCCCGCCACGGTGGCGGCATGACGGCGGTAATTGCGTTCTCCGACGCCGAGCTGCGCCGCCGTAGCGACGACCCGTCCGCCGTGCTGCTGCGCGACCCGCGTTACCCTGGCCTGCGCTTCCGGTTCACCGAGGCCCGCCCGCGTGGCACCTGGTACCTGGTGGTGCGCAAGCGCTGGCATCGGATCGGCGCCTATCCCGACCAATCCACCAAGGTGGTGCTGGCCGCACTGCCGGAGATTCGCCAACGCCTGGCCACCGAGGCACCGGCCACCGTGTCTGGCTGGGAGCAGTTGGGCGAGCTGCTGGCCTGGTTCGCCGATCGCCTGGAGCGCAACCGCAGCCTGTCGGCCAAGCGCAAGGCCACGGCCAAGTCCGCCATCACCCGGCACCTGATCCCGCGCCTGGGCGGCCTGGCCCTGGCCGACGTGAGTCGCAGCGCTCTGGATCGCGATCTGGTGTGGCCGCTGCAGGAGCAGCTGTCGCTCGAGTACGTGCGCCTGGTGTTCGGCCTGCTGGCCGATGCGTTCAAGAAGGCCCAGGGCCTGGGCATGATCGCCAGCAACCCCATGGCCGGGATGCGCTTCAGCGACTTCACCAAGGCCCGTATCAAGCCCAAGGCCGCCCGCTTGCGCGCTGTGCAGATCGAGGACCTGCTGACCCAGCTGGCCGATGTGATGGATCAAGCGCCCGCTGACGCCATGCTGGCCTTGCTGATGCTGTGCCACGGCAACCGGGTCGGGGAAACCCGCATGGCCCAATGGCCTCACATCAGCCTGGCTACCCGCCGCTGGTACCTGCCCGCCGAAAACACCAAGACCCGGGTGGAGCACTCGCTGCCGCTGACCGACCAGGTGTGTGCGTTGCTGAGCGGCTACCGCGAGTGGCAGCAGGCCCAGGGCTATACCGGGCGCTTTCTGTTCCCGGGCAAGTCGGGGCAGTGCCTGAGCGAGAAACAGGCCGCCGAGGTATTCACCCGCCTAGGCCAGGGCAAGTGGACCAGTCATGACCTGCGCAAGCTGGCCCGAGGCTGCTGGGCCGACCAGGGCATCGACTTCCTGATCGGTGAACTGCTGATCAACCACTCCATGGGCCACAACGTCCAGGTGTACATCCAGACCACTGCCGAGGAGCGCAAGCGCGCCGCCCTGGAGCAGTGGCACGCGTTTCTCGACAGCAAGGGTTTCAACCGCATCCATGGGAAGAAGGAGGGTAGAAACGCAGATTCGGGTAATGACCCACACCCCGCGCAGCACAAGGCCTGCGCTGGGATTCAGGAAACAACCATAGGCGAGGATTCCAAATGATCGATTTGAACAAGCTTTCGCCAGGTGCGCGATCAGCAGCAATGCGTGGAGGTGTCGATGGTTGGGGGCAGATCGGCGGCCTGCCAGGTCATATTCGCTACATGGAGGCGAAGCCGTCCACTGCTCGACGCCGCTGCCAATGCGGCTGCAAACGCCGCGCAACTCATTACGGCTGCGCAAATGGCGTCGCCCTCGTGAGTGGGTGTGAGCTGCGAATTCGACGTTGGGTGAAGACAGGCCGATGAGAAAGAGCCGCGGCCCCGCCTTCAAGAAGGCTGTGATCGAGTTGGCTCAGTGCCCTTTGTGCCGTGGGAGAGCGGTCACTCAGGGCCTGTTTCACGAACTGCCATGCGACCACTGCAACGCTTCAGGCTGGGTAGTTGCTGCAACTGGCGAGGCCCTAGCCCTGGATGAACTGGTGACCCAGCTCAGCCTGAAGCTGCAGGCAGCGACACGGCAGATCGAGCAGTTGAAGAACCCTCAGGCATCCGGGCCTGAGGCGACATATCAGGGAAGCAACCAGCGTGGTGCTGGGCGCACCAACTACACCGGGGATTGAGGGGGAAGGACATGAAAAAGCGAACCTATGTAGACAAGGCCCTTGGTGACACCGCGTACATGCTCGAGCAATGGGGCTGGTGGCGCATGGATGGCATGGGCGTGCCTCAGTACGTATGCCCGCTGTATGCGCTTATGAAGGAGCACGCCCCAGCAGAAGGCGGGCTCAAGCAATACGTGATCACGGACGACCTAGCGCTTGCGGTGGACGGCGCCGTAGCCAGGCTGAACAAGCGCAACCCGCAGATGGGCGGCTTCGTCTGGCTGTACTTCGGTGCTAAGTGGCCGGCGCTGCGGATCGCCCGCGAGCACAAGATGAGCGAAGCCAAGGCACGCGAGCTGATCAACACTGGAGTGGCCTGGATCGATTGTGCCCTGGAGCAATTGCGCGAGGCTGCATAAAAAGCTTTCCGCGCGGATAAACACCTGTTTTCATAGCAGCGTGTCCAGCTTGCAAGCAACGCGACACAGTGAGATCCCGGCGAATGTGACCGGGATTTTGCGTTTTGGAGATGATCAAAGCCCGGCGGGAACGTGCAGGGGTAACAGTCAGCGTGGGGACTGGAGGGAAGCGCCACGACATCGACCTGACAGGGTCGACATCTCCGCCAATTCGAAGCCTCGGCACTTGCCGGGGCTTTTTCGTTTTCGGCTCCACCACACCCATCGCCCCGAGCTGGGAGTGCTGTTGGGGCCGAACCTACTGCGCTCCCCAAAAGGGAGGAATCGAGATGCCAAACATGCCCGAGAAGGATCCTGGCCTGTGGGCCGCTGTGCTCACCTGGGTGCTGGCCCATCAGCCTCAGCTGTATGCCGCTGGCTTGTCAGTCGCGATCGCCGTCCTCCGGGTGGTGTATGGCGGCGGTACCCGCCGGCAGATGTTCTTGGAGGGCGCTCTGTGCGGCCTCATCACCCTGGCCCTGGTGCCGTTGCTCGAATGGATGGGCCTGCCACAGGGCATGGCCACATTCGCCGGCGGCATGGTCGGCTTCATGGGCGTGGAGAAGCTTCGCGGCTACTCCGACCTGTTCCTGTCTCGTAAGGCTCAGGGCTGATGAGCTGTACTGGGTGCGCCGCCCGGCGCGAATGGATCAACAAGTGGATGAAGGTGGCCCGTGAACGAGCAAGCAATCTCTTTGCTCCAGAAGATCCTGGACCAGCAGCAGAAGCAGACCAGCCTGCTCGAACAGATCGCGACCCAGAACCTGGCACTGATCGAAGCGCTGGCGGATGAAGGCGGCGTCGATCTTGACGCCCCGCCTCAGACTTACCTGAGTGGTGCGCCATGCCGATGAGACCTCAGCGCCCGTGCCGGGCGTCAGGGTGCAGAGCACTGCACCGCAACGGCAATGGATACTGCGATGGTCATGCCGACCTGGCTGCCGAGCAGGCCAAGGCTTGGGCGACACGTAAGGGGTCAGGCCGTGGCGGTCGCCCGTGGCGGCGCAAGCGGGAGCGAATCCTGAAGCGAGATCAGTACCTCTGTCGGTGTGATGACTGCACCTGGCTCGGCCGCATCCGTGAAGCGCATGAGGTTGACCATATCGTGGCCCTGGCCCACGGCGGCACCGACGATGACAGCAACCTTCGGGCGATCAACCGCGACTGCCACAAGGTCAAGACGCAGCGGGAGTCGAAAACGGTCAAAAAATGATCGAAATCGGCGTAAATGATAAGAAATCTCATTTAGTGGGAGGGGGAGGGTCAAAAGTTCAGGCCCTTTCGCTCGGACACCGCGCCCTCAATCGTTTTTTTACACCCGCGAAATATAAAGTTTAGTGGAGGCGCCGATGCCAGGGGTTGCCGGGCGCTCCGGCCGTCGCCCAAAACCCACGGCCCAGAAGGCGCTGGCCGGTAATCCCGGCAAGCGCAAGCTGAACATGGACGAGCCTGACTTTGCTCTGGTGACCAATGTCGACCCGCCCGAGTGGCTGTGCGAACACGCCGCTCGGGTCTGGGAAATGCTGGTGCCGGAGTTGCTGCGGGCCAAGGTTCTGGCTCTGACCGATATGCACAATGTCGAGGCGTTCTGCACTGCGTACGGTAACTGGCGGCTTGCTCAAGACTCTGTCCGGGAGCATGGCATCGTAGTCGCTGGAGCCACAGGTGGGCCGGTGAAAAACCCGGCGCTCACCGCCGCCAACGAGGCCATGCGCCAGATGGTCACCTTCGGCTCAATGCTGGGCCTGGACCCGGCCAGTCGAACCCGCATCATCGGCGGGAACAAACAGAAATCCACCAACGAGTTTGCAGCTCTACTGAGTTCCTGATGGCTAAGACCAAACACACCAACGTCGACAAGGCGATGGCGTGGGCAAGGTCCGTCCTGAAAGGTAAGTTCCCGGCATGTCGCCTCGTCCATCAGGCGATTGAGCGCCACTTCGATGATGTGGCGGCCAGCCGCTCGAAGGACTATCCGTACAAGTTCGATTCGGCCAAGGCTGAGAAGAAGCTGCGCCTCATGCAGCTGCTGCCCCACACTAAGGGCGAATGGGCGTTCAAGCGGCAGTTGATCACGCTTGAACCATGGCAGCTCTTCGGCCTGGCCTGCACTTTCGGCTGGATCCGGAAGAAGGGCGGGTACCGGCGTTTCCGCGAAAGCTACTGGGAAGTGCCGCGCAAGAACGGCAAATCGGTGATTGCCGCCGGAGTCGGCATCAGCATGTTCACCGCCGACAACGAGTTCGGCGCCGAGGTCTACTCCGGTGCGACCACCGAGAAGCAGGCGTGGGAGGTATTCCGGCCTGCAAGGCTGATGGTCAGCCGGTCGCCCATGCTGATCGAGGCCGCTGGCATCGAGGTTAATGCCTCGAACTTGAACATCCCGTCGAACGGCAGCCGCTTCGAGCCGTTGATCGGCAACCCGGGTGATGGTGCGTCGCCGTCCTGCGCGATCATCGACGAATACCACGAGCACGACAGCGCGGCCCAGTACGACACGATGCTCACCGGCATGGGGGCGCGCCGGCAACCGTTGATGTTCATCATTACCACAGCCGGTTCGAACATCGAGGGGCCGTGCTACGACAAGCGCCGCCAGGTCATCGAGATGCTCAACGGCACCGTGCCGGACGACGAACTGTTCGGCTACATCTGGACCCTTGACGAGGGTGACGACTGGACCGATCCGAAGAACCTGGCCAAGGCCAACCCATGCATGGGCGTGTCCGTGTTTCAGGAGTACCTCGAGAGCCAGCTGGCGAGGGCGATCCGTTCGGCGCGCTTCACCAATACGTTCAAGACCAAGCACCTGAACCTGTGGGTGAGTGCCAAGTCCGGCTTCTTCAATATGGAAAGCTGGAAGGCCTGCGAGGACAAGACGCTCTCGCTTGACCAATTCGAGGGCCAGGAATGGGTCGCCGGCTTCGACCTGGCGCGCAAGCTGGACATGAACTCCAGGGCCAGGCTGTTCTGGCGTGAGGTCGATGGGAAGATCCACTACTACAGCGTCGGGCCTGCCTTCTGGGTGCCGGAAGACACGGCCAACGACGTAGACAACAAGCGTATGTCCGAGCGCTTCCAGGCCTGGATCAATACTGGCCATCTGGTCGCAACGCCCGGTGCCGAGGTCGATTACCGCGAGATCCTCGAGGACACCAAGGAAGCCAACAAGGTGGCACCGATCAGGGAGAGCCCGATCGACCCGCACGGCGCTACCGGTCTGAGCCATGACCTGGATGACGAGGGTTTCAACCCGATCACCATCACCCAGAACTACACCAACATGTCCGACGGCATGAAGGAGCTGGAGGCAGCCATCGAGGCGGGCCGCTTCCACCACGACGGCAATCCCATCATGACCTGGTGCATCAGCAACGTAATCGGCAAGCACCTGCCTGGTAATGACGACGTCGTGCGTCCGATCAAACAGGGCGACGACAACAAGATCGACGGCGCCGTGGCGCTGATCATGGCGGTGGGCAGCGTGATGCGTCTGGCTCATGTGCCAAGCAATGACGGCTTCTTCGAAAACCCCATCATGGTAGGAATCTAATGGCGCGCGATAAGAAACCAGGGCGGGTAAAGACCGCACTGCTGGACTGGCTGGGCGTGCCCATCGGCCTGAATACCGGCGCCTTCTGGCAAGAGTGGTTCGGCAGCTCGGCCAGTGGCAAGCACGTCACCGTCGACAAGGCCCTCCAGCTATCGACGGTATGGGCATGCGTTCGGCTGCTCTCAGAATCGGTATCCACGCTGCCACTGAGGTTCTACCGGCGCCTTCCGGATGGATCGAGGGAGCCGGCGAAGGATCACCCGCTGTACCGATTGTTGTGCCGAGTGCCGAATGCCGAAATGACTCCTCAGCGGTTCATGCTGTTGGTGGTGGCAAGCTTGTGCTTGCGGGGCAACGCCTTTGTCGAGAAGAAGATGGTCGGCCAGCGCGTAGTGGCGCTGGTGCCGCTGCTTCCTCAGTGCGTGTCGGTGAAGAGACTGGAAAACGGTCGTCTTCAGTACAAGTACAGCGAGAACGGAGTCGAACGGGAGATCCCCGAAAAGAACCTGATGCACATTCGTGCATTCGGCCTCGATGGGGTCTGTGGGATGCTACCCATCACCACGGGACGCGAGATCCTCGGTTCGGCGATGTCGGCAGAGGAGGCCGCAGCTAAGGTATTCGCTCAGGGCATGCAAGCGTCAGGCATCCTCAGCAGCGACAACGACTTGAAACCTGCTCAGCGGGAGCAGCTGCGAGCGAGCCTTACCGCCTTCATGGGGTCGAACAACGCCGGCAAGATCATGGTCGCCGAGGCCGGGCTGAAGTACCAGGGCATCACAATGAACCCCGAAGCAGCGCAAATGCTGGAGTCGCGTGCATTCAACGTTGAGGAGATTTGCCGCTGGTTCCGTGTTCCGCCCTTCATGGTCGGCCACATGGACAAGCAGTCCAGCTGGGCTGCTTCGGTTGAGGCGCAGAACCTCCACTTCCTCACCAACAGCCTGCGGCCGCTGCTGGTAAACATCGAGCAGGAAATCACTCGCTGCCTGATCGGCGAGGCCGATGCCGACGACTACTTCGCTGAGTTCGCAGTTGAAGGCCTGCTGCGCGCGGACAGCGCAGGCCGCGGGGCCTGGTACAACACGGCTCTGCAAAATGGCTGGATGTCTCGCAATGAGGTGCGCCGGCTGGAGAACATGCCACCTATCCCTGGTGGTGACACCTACACGGTCCAGTCTGCACTGGTGCCTCTTGATCAACTCGGGAAGCCGAGCGCCGGCGTATCGCCAGCTGCCTCGGCATTCATGCTTCGGCTGGTCTCGGCACGCAACAACGACGACCGAGAGGCCATCAACAAGGCGGTCGAGCTGGCGACCCAGGCTCTGGAATCCGGAAATCCGGATGGCCCAATGATGGCCCACGCGCTGATATCGATGCCGCTGCTCAAAGCGGCCTGACCTGGAGTAACCCATGACTCTCAAGACACTACCGGTAGCGCCGGCGGTGCGGCCGCACGCGCGCGTCGAATCCGATCTGCTGCCGAAAGCTATGGAGCGCTGGAACCCGGCGATCAAGGCATCGGCTGGTGACGATGCCACCACCATCACCATGTATGACCCGATCGGCATGGACTGGTGGACGGGTGAGGGCGTCACCGCTAAGCGCGTCAGCGCCGCGCTTCGCAGCATCGGCGACAAAGACATCACCGTGAAGATCAACAGCCCAGGCGGCGATGTTTTCGAAGGCTTGGCGATCTACAACCTGCTGCGCGAGCACAAGGGCAAGGTGACCGTTCAGGTGCTTGGCTTGGCCGCTTCTGCTGCGTCGTTCATCGCCATGGCCGGTGATGAAATCCAAATCGCCCGGGCAGGCTTCATGATGATCCACAACGCCTGGACTATCGCCGCAGGCGACCGTAACGACTTCACGGAGGTCGCAGACTTTCTCGACCAAATCGATGGCACCCTGGCCGACATCTACTCAGTCAGGACGGGTGATGACATCGCCGCTATGCGCGCTTTGATGGATGTCGAGACATGGATGGGTGGTAGCACCGCAGTTGAGGCTGGATTCGCAGACGGCCTCCTTCCTTCTGACGCAGCTCAAGAAGACCCGCAGGCCCTCGCGCCTCAGCAGATCGCCGCCCGCCGATTGGACACCATCCTAGCCAAGCAGGGCATGCCTCGCTCTGAGCGCCGCGCCCTGATTCAAGAACTCAAAGGAGGTACGCCTGGCGCTGCCTCCTCCGGTACGCGCACCGCTGCCGACAACCAGGCCGATCTGGCCGCCCACTTTGCCGATCTACAGGCCGCGATGTCGCGGTTCTCGGCAGCAGCCCTCAAGTAACCGGAGAAGATCCCATGGCAGACAATACCGCTGACCTGCTGAAGCAGGTTTCCGCCGAGCTGAAGCAAGCCACCAGCGATTTCAGCAAGCAGGCCGAGAACGCCCTGGCCGAGGCCAAGAAGGCCGGCAGCCTGTCCGAAGAAACCAAGAACGCCGTTGACGAACTGGCGACCAAGTTCAACAGCCTGACCGAGGCCGAGAAGCAGCTGAAAGCCCAGCTGGGCGAACTCGAGCAGGAATTCGCACGCCTGCCCTCGGCCAGCACTCCACAAATCCGCGATAGCCTCGGCGGCGTGGTGATCAAGAGCGAGGCGCTGAAACAATTCGCGGCCAGCGTTGAAGGCGGCAAGCGCGTCAACATTCCGGTCAGCGCCGCCTTGCTGTCGACCGACGTTCCGGCCGGCATCGTAGAGCCGCAGCGACTGCCCGGAATCGACACCGCGCCAAAGCAGCGCCTGTTCATCCGCGACTTGATCGCCCCTGGCCGAACCACTGCACCGGCCATTTTCTGGGTGCAGCAGACTGGATTCACCAACGCTGCCAAGGTCGTAGCGGAGGGCACCGCCAAGCCGTACTCCGACATCCAGTTCGCGTCGAAGCTCACCGCAGTATCGACCATCGCTCACATGTTCAAGGCTTCCAAGCAGATCCTGGACGACTTCGCGCAGCTGGGCTCCACCGTCGATGTCGAGATGCGCTATGGCCTCAAGTACGTCGAGGAGCAGGAAATCCTGTTCGGCGACGGCACCGGTGTGCACCTGCACGGCATCGTGCCGCAGGCATCTGCATTCACTCCGGCATTCGCGGTCGAGAACCAATCCGGTATCGATGACCTGCGTCTGGCCATGCTGCAGGCCCAGTTGGCGCGCCTTCCGGCCTCCGGCCATGTCCTGCACTTCACCGACTGGGCGAAGATCGAACTGACTAAGGACACTCTGGGTCGCTACATCCTGGCCAACCCGCTGGGTCTGGCTGGTCCGGTCCTGTGGGGCCTGCCAGTGGTGGCTACCGAAGCTGTCGGCTTCCAGGGCAAGTTCCTGACTGGCGCCTTCCAGACCGGCGCTCAGCTGTTCGACCGTGAAGATGCCAACGTGGTGATCTCGACCGAGAATGCCGACGATTTCGAGAAGAACCTGATCTCGATTCGCTGTGAAGAGCGTCTCGCCCTGGCAGTGAAGCGTCCCGAGGCGTTCATCTACGGCTCCTTCACTGCACCTACCACCCCATAACCACCCTATGAGGGCCGTCTGACTGGCGGCCCTTGGAGGCATTCATGAAGCTGAAAACACTGAAACCTCTGTACTTGGGCGGCCAAACGCTGGTGGAGGGCACCCCGTTCGAGACCATCGAGCAGCATGGGCGCCAGTTGATCCAGAAGGGCTATGCCGAGCTGGACGACTCTGAAAGTGAGGTGGTGGTAACCGTCTCCCAGGAAGATGCAGCCGGCGCCGGTGTGCTGACTTCCGGCTCCCTGGGCACCACCGCTACGCCGGCCGCGGCCTTCAAGGCGAAGCACAAGGGCGGCGGGAAGTGGATTGTGGTTGACGCCGCCGGCAACCAAGTTGGCGCGTTCTCTGGCAATCAGGAAGAGGCCAATGCGGAAGCCGTTCGGCTGAGCGCCGGTGGCGAGCCAGAGCAGATGAAGGAGTGATCCATGTCCGTGATCGCCATCGAAGTGGCCATGCACCACCTGCTTGCCGAGCCTGAGGACCAGATCCTGGTCCAGGCTCAGCTTGATGCGGCGGAAGAGGCGTCGATGCAGTTCCTCAACCGCCGCTTCTATCTGGACCAGGTGGCTCTCGACGAAGCTCGCGCAGGCGTGCCGACGGCCATGCAGGCAGCCAAGGAGGCGAACGCCGCCGCAGTCGCTGCTGCTGAGGCTGAGCAGGACCACACCATGCGCTGCCGTATGCTCGAACACGCACGCCAGGCTTTGTCCGACGCCTACGACCAGGCAGACGCCATCGCCTACGGCATGGTGGTCAACCCTGCGATCCAGGCTGCTTGCCTGCTGAAACTTGGCCACCTGTTCGCCAACCGCGAGGAGGTGGTAACGGGCACCATTGCCACCGAGCTGCCGCTGGCGTCCCAACACCTGCTGATGCCTTACCGCATCCGGATGGGTGTGTGATGCAGGCCGGCAGGCTGCGGCACCGGATCGACATTCAGGAGCTGAAGCCGGTGCGTGACCCAGTGACCCTTGAGTTCGGGGAGCCGGAATGGGTCACCCGCTGGGAGAAGTGTCCGGCCAGGGTCGAAGACCTGTCGGCCAAAGACTTCATTGCGGCCCAGGCCGGCCAGGCCCAGGCCACGGGCCGGATGGTCATCCGGTACCGCCCTGGTGTGCTCCCAACCATGCGCATCCTGTACCGGGGCGAGGTGTACAGCATCGTCGGCCCGCCGCTGGCTGACGCTAAGTCCGGCCTCGACTACCTGACGATCTTGGTCGAGAAGGGGGTGAAGGATGGCTGATGGCGTCGAGTTCAGCATCACCGGTCTGGACAGCCTGCTGGGTAAGCTGGACGCCGTGAGCTACGACGTTCGCCGCAAGGGTGGCCGGGCCGCGCTGCGCCGGGCTGCCCAGGTGGTGGTGCAGAAGGCCAAGGAAGGTGCCGAACGCATCGACGACAAGGATACCGGCCGCTCGATCGCCGACAACATCGCCCTGCGCTGGAATGGCCGGCTGTTCAAGCAGACAGGTGACCTGGGTTTTCGGATCGGCGTGCTCCACGGCGCCGTGCTCAAGGATGGCGGCGACCTCAGCCCGAATTCGCCGACGCCTCACTGGCGTCTGATCGAGTTCGGTACCGAGAAAATGGCCGCTGTTCCGTTCATGCGTCCGGCCCTGGCCAACAGCATCAGCGAGGTTACCAACACCTTTGTCACCGAGTACGAGAAGAGCATTGACCGCGCTATCCGGCGCGCTGCGAAGAAGGCTGCATCCTCATGACACCACCGATTGTTCAGGCCTGTTTGGCTTCTCCAGCGGTTACCGCTTTGCTGGGGGCTGGCGCGGATATGCGGCTCTATTCCTTTGGCGAGGCGCCGGATGCCGTGGCCAAGCCCTATGCCGTGTGGCAACTCGTCAACGGATCGCCGGAGAACTACCTCGCCGGACGCCCGGACGCCGACGGCTTCACGCTGCAGATCGACGTGTACGGAACCACCGGCACCGCTGTGCGCCAGGTGCGCGATGCCATCCGTGATGCCATCGAGCTGCGCGCAAATGTCACCCGATGGGGCGGTGAGAGCCGTGACCCGACAACCAAGAACTATCGAACAAGCTTCGACGTGGACTGGATAGTCCGCCGTTGAGCCAACCAGGCCCGCCTCGAGCGGGCTTTTTTTTGCCCGACAGGAGACCACCATGTCGATTTTGACCCAAGGCACCCAGGTCTTTGCCCTGGTGCCGCCTGCCTCTGGTACCGGCCCGCTCACCGTAATGGAGGTGGAGTGCGCCACCGCGTTCAACCCCGGCGGATCTCCGAAAGAGCAGATCGAGGATACCTGCCTCGTGGCCAGGGAGCGATCCTACAAGCCAGGCCTGCGCACCCCTGGCCAAGCCTCCCTGACCATCAACGCCGACCCAAACAGCCCCAGCCATATCCGGCTGCATCAGCTGTCTGAGGCCGATGGTGACACCACCATCCGCTGGGCGGTGGGCTGGTCCGATGGCCCGCTTGATGCGGGCGGTAACCCTACCGCGCTGCCGACCCTCAACACCGAGGGTGATGATTTCGAGCTGCCGACGACCCGCACCTGGTTTGTCTTCCAGGGCTATGTCGCCGACTTCCCGTTCGACTTCGCCGCCAACTCCGTGGTCAGCACCGCGATCTCCATTCAACGCTCGGGCGGTTCCGCCTGGATCAAGAAAGCTGCGTGAGGCACTGATGAAGCTCACTATCGACTCACTGCAACAGGTCGGCTCCTTCACCGGCCGGCCTGTGGAGAAGGAAATCAGCTGGCGCCAAGGCGAAGACACGCTGAAGGCGACCGTCTACGTTCGCCCGCTGGGCTACCAGTCCGCCGTCAGCGATGTCCTCGCCGCGGCTGGCCACCAAGACAGTATTGCCGGCCGCATCGCCGCCGCGATCTGCAACGAGGAAGGGCAGCCGGTCTTCACGGTCCTGGACATCACCCATGGACCTCTCGACAAGGCCGAGTTGGCCAAGGACCCGAAGAGCACCAAGCGCCTTGGCGCGCTGGATGGAAACCTGACCGTTGCGCTGCTCGCGGTCATCCATGAGGTGAACAACCTGGGAAAGACGACGAGCTCACCGACCTCGACGAGCTCTGGCACGAACTCGTCCTCGCCGGAGTCGGCGGCAGCACCATCGCGCAGGCGCAAGAAAACCTGAGCCTGCGCGAGTTCCACTCCTGGGTGAAGTATTGGCGTAAGCGCGGCTCGTTCCATTTGGGCATGCGCATCGAGAGCGGCTTCGCCCTGATCGCTTCGATCCTGGCCAACCAGACTCGGGACCAGAAGAAGCGGCCGGAGCCTTACACGCCGGCGGACTTCTCGCCTCATGTCGACCAGGTGGCGACCAGTCTCGGGGTGGCAATGGAGACGTGGGCGTGAATTGAAGGCTTTTTGCTATGCTGCGCGATTTTACTAATGGAGAAGTAAAATGCGTAGGTTCATTGCCCTGGCGCTGCTGTCGGGCCTAATCGCAGGATGTGGGGAGCCGAAGGTGGACGGCTCCTCTGAAGAGGCTTTCAAGGGTTCAATTGCGAAAGTTGCCGAAAGTCTTCCCAGCGACCAGCGTGAGAAATTCAAATCGGATGTGATGTTCCTGGCCTTGCAGAGCCTGGACTTTGGCAAAGTTCTCCAAGGGCAAAAGCGCGCCGAGGATATCCCGGGCGATATGCAAGCCGCTCTTAACGGAATGACCGCCAAGGAAATCTCCGCGAAAGCCGATCTTCTTCGAGCCGAACGGGCGGAGCGAGAGCGCAAGCAGGCCCTGGCGGAAATTGACGAGCTGACTGCTAAGCAGGCTCAGGCCGAATCGGCGAAGGGGAGCCTCAAGAAGTTTGAAGTTCAAAAATCGCGATTCTACAAGGAAAGTCAGAAGTACAGTTTCCGCGCAAAGCCCATCATCGAAATGACAGTTTCCAACGGAACTGATAAAGCGGTAGCTAGGGCTTACTTCAAGGGGACGATCGCGACACCAGGCCGATCTGTTCCATGGCTTATCAAAGAATTCAATTACGAGATTTCCGGAGGGATTGAGCCGGGAGAGGTTCAAAGTTGGTCTTTGGCACCTAACGAGTTCAGCGAGTGGGGGAATGTAGAGCCTCCACAAGACGCCATCTTTACCGTTGAGGTGGAACAGCTGGATGGCGCAGATGGTAAGCCGCTCTTTGGCGGAGCCAAATTCACTGAGCACGACAAGGCCCGTTTGGCAAAACTAAGGGCCCAATACCCAAATTGAATGAAACCCGCTTCGGCGGGTTTTTTTATGGAGAACCCCATGGCTTCTAGGTCTCTTGGCACATTGACCCTGGATGTCATTGCGCAGGTCGGAGGCTTTGTCTCCGGCATGGACAAGGCCGAGCGTAGCTCTCAGAAATGGCGCAAAGAGGTAGAAAAAAACGCCAAGGCGGCAGGCGTAGCCATCGGTGCCGGTATCGCAGCAGGTGTTGCAGCGCTGGCCACATTCACGGTTTCGACTGTCCAGGCTGCAACAGAAATTAGTCGTTTTTCAGCCGTTGCTGGCTCAAGCACAACTGAGTTTCAGAAGTATGCTGCTGGTGCACAGGCCGTAGGGGTCGAGAACGAAAAGCTTGCGGATATTCTCAAGGATGTAAACGACAAAATTGGTGACTTTCTACTGAATGGCGGCGGCGAGCTACAGGATTTCTTCAAGACCATTGCGCCAAAGGTTGGAGTTACGGCCGAGCAATTTCGAAATCTGTCGGGCCCTCAAGCTTTGCAGCTTTTCGCGACCAGCCTTCAAAAAGCCGGATTGAGCCAGGCGGAAATGACTCAGCAGATGGAGTCGCTTGCAAACGATGCGACCTTGCTATTGCCACTGCTGCGAGATAATGGTGCTGGATTCGCGGTGCTTGGTGAAGCTGCTGAGAAAGCCGGTGCCATCATGGATGAAAGCACAATTCGCGCAACACAAGATCTTGCGGCAGCAGGTTGGCTGGCGCAGCAGTCTATGGACGGCATCAAGAATCAACTTGCAGCATCGCTAATGCCGACGCTTGGAGACTATTCAAAAATTCTCTTTGATCTCAGCCAAGACACCGAATCTGTTTCAGCTTTGTCGGCTGGGTTAAAGGCTGTTCTTGATGTGACCGCAAAGTCTGGACTCATTGTTGCCTATGTTTTTGAGCTAACTGCTAGATCTGTGAGCGGGCTGGTTGACATAGTTGGCGGTGCTTTTGATGGGGTTGATCCGTCCAAGCCAATCGATGCGCTTAACAAGATTCGAGAGAACTCGGCGGGATTGGCCGATGAAGTCGCAGCTGAACTGGACGGACTTGATAAGCGCTACAACAAACTGTGGCAACGTATCAATGAGGCCGGCGCGTCCGGTGCTGTTGACGGGAAGATTCGTGAAGTCGCCGATGCGCTCAACAAGGTGAACGAGGCTGGTGATCGAGGGACCTTCAAGGCGCCAACTACTGCGGCTCAGGCTGCGGCTAAAGCCGCCGAAGCAGCCGCGAAAAAGATCCAGGCTCAATTCGATACAGCGGAAGAGGGTTATCGCCGCCAAATCGCCCTGATCAACACCGAGGTTGACAAGCGCCAGGACGCCACCGAGGCGGCCAAGCTGCAGTTCGAAGTCGAATCAGGAAATCTCAAAGGCCTGAGCGCTCAGCAGCAAACCCGCTTGAAGGACCTGGCAGCCGAGCTGGATAAGCTGAAACAGCTGAAGATGGCCAACGAGGAGAATGCGAAAGCCGCCTCCTACGCGGCCACTTTGGCGGCGGCCAATGCTACGGCCAAATCCGGCCTCGACATGGAATTTGTTGGCGCCGGCATGGGCAGTCAAACTCGCGAACGCCTGCAAGGCATTCTGGAGATCCGCCAGGAGTTCGACCAGAAGTTCGCGGACCTGCAGGCCCAGCGTAACGCCGGCGACATCAGCGAAAGCCTGTTCAAGCGCGAGGCTGAATTACTGCAGTCGTCGTTGAGCGAGCGGCTGTCCATGCAGATGGACTACTACGACCAGCTCGACGAGGCCCAGACCAACTGGCTGGATGGCTCCAAGGACGCCTGGCAGGACTATGCCGACCACGCGCGGGACCTGTCGTCGCAGATGTATGACGTTACCAGCAATGCCCTGGGCAGCCTGGAGGATGAGCTGGTCAGCTTCGTGAAAACTGGCGAGTTCAACTTCAGCAGTTTCGTTGAGGGTATCGCCGATGACCTGCTGCACATGCTCGTCAAGGTCGGCCTGCAGATGCTGGTCAACGCCGCGATTGGCGACAGCGCCGCGGCCTCGTCGGCTGCGCTGGCTGCTGCAACCGGTACCGCAATGGCCGCCGCCTATGCGCCTGCGGCCGCCATGGCGTCTCTAGCATCGTTCGGTGCCAACGCCGCGCCGGCCTCCGCTGCGATCACAAGCACCACCGGCCTGGCCAGCAGCCTGGCACTGGTGGGTATGGCTCACGACGGTATCGACAGCGTGCCGCGCGAAGGCACCTGGTTGCTGCAGAAGGGCGAGCGCGTCACCACTGCCGGAACCAGCGCCAAGCTTGACCGGACACTGAGCGACATCCAGGCCCAAGGCGGTAGCAGATGGCTTCCCGGCAACCTGCCGCCCATTCAGCAGCATTTCCAAATCCAGGGTAGTGCCGACGATGCAACGCTGGCGCGGATCAGGGAGGCGGCTAGTCAGGGCGCCCAGGCCGGGTATCAGATGGTGCTCAAGGACTTCAAGAACAACGGCCCCGCCCGGCAGCTGCTGCGTAAGGGCTGATCGACCACCAGGAGTGATTACATGGCAATCGCATGGCCGGATGGCCTGTGCCCGACGGAAATGACCTGGGGCGTCGTCTACAACAACCGGGCGTTCACCTCGACGCTGTCGAACGCTCAGCAGATCGTCGGCTACCCGGGGGCCTACTGGCAGTGCCAGATGACCTTCGGCGCGTTGTCGCGAGAAGAAGAGCGGATCCTGACTGCGTTCATCGGCCGCCTGCAGGGCATGTTCGGTACGTTCAATCTGCCAGCGTTCACCCGGACGCGATCCGACTCGATCGGCGCGCCCAAGGTGGTCTCCGCCAACGCCCAGGCCTCCGTGATGCGCCTGGACGGGGTGACGGCCAACAAGAAGGTGTTCTCCATGGGGGACTACATCACCATCGGCGGGGTGATGTTCGAGGTGGTCGACGATGCGTCTTCTGACGCATCCGGGCAGGTGCTGATCAACGTGAACAAGCCGATTCGCAAGACGATAGCCGCCGGCACTGCAGTTGAGTACCAGGCGCCCTATGCCGAGATGCGGCGCGTCAGTGACAACCACGCCCTGACGCTTCGGCCATTGGTGGCGAACGGTTCGCTTGAGTTCAGGGAGGCCTTCTGATGGCTGGTTCATTCCCATTCAGCCAGCGGGTGGTGGACATCATCGCCCAGGGCCGATTCATGGCCGTGTACGCCTGCCAGCTCGATTTCCCTGACGGCATGGTCTTCGCCCATACCGGCACGGGTGAGCTGGTCCTGGACGGCATTACCTACCAGGGCGTGGGCACCTTCGGGGAGGTTGGCCAGGCCCAGGAGAGCAGCAACTCCAGTTCGCCCATGAGCGTCGAACTCACCCTCAACGGCCTGGACACCACAATCATCACCGAGACCAGCCTGAAGGGCTGCCGAGGGCGCAATGCCAAACTGATGTTCGTGGTCATCGACCAGGCCGGCGATTACGCCGCCGACATTTTGTTCAGCGGGCGGATGGATGCGGCCCAGTTCGCTTACAGCGGCAATGGCAGCGACGGCAATGCCATCAAGGTGCCGATCATTGACCGCATGGCCGAGTGGAGCCGGACTTCTACCGAGCGCTGGACCGACGAGAACCACCGCGCCCGGCACCAAGACGACCGCTTCTTCTATGCCGTGGCCCAAATGGCCGACTGGCCCATTTATTGGGGCGCCTCCAAGGACGCCCCGAAGTTCACCTACGAGAAGTGACTATGCGAACCCGCGACTGGACAACTCAACTCGCCAACACGATCAAGGCCGCCACTGAGCGGCCTTTTTCATGGGGCGAATTTGACTGCTGCCTGTTTGCCGCGGACTGCGCGGTGGCGGTGTGCGGGACTGATCCGGCGGCGCTGTATCGGGGGCGGTACACCACGGAGACGGGGGCCAAGCGCCTGCTGAAGAAGATCCACGGTTCGCTCGATGCGGCCTGGGATGCCTGCTTCGCGCGGGTCAATCCGGCGTTGATCCAGCGCGGCGACGTGGCGATGTACGACGGCCCCAACGGGCGCGGGGTAGCGGTGTACTGGGCCGGCGAGTTCTGGTCCGTGGCGGAGGATGGGGCAGGGCGGATCGCCTGCGAGCCTCTGGTGGTGTGGAGGGTTGAATGAGCAAGGCAGTCAAAAAGGTTGCCCTGGTCGCTGCCGGCGCCGCCCTGGGCTTTGTCACCGGCGGTGTCGGCTTCGCGATCATCGGCGGCGCGGTGGGCTTGTTCGTTGGCTCGCAGCAGGACGCAGCGCTCAAGGGCGGTCGAGCCGGTACCGGCGAGCCTTCCGCCCAGACTGTGCGCTCCTCGAAGGCGCCGGCACGCTTCATTCTTGGCCGGGTCAGCACTGGCGGCGTCCTAGTTTGGGCACAGGAGCAGACCGGCAATCAGGACAATGGCGAATGGGTGCACTTGGTCTATGTTCTGAGCGAAGGCGAAGTCGATGGCCTGGAGAAAATCTACCTCGGCGAGGAGGAGGTCGGTACCTATGGGGAGTACGCCTCGTATGAGCTGATCGTGAACCCCACCCAGGTCAATGCCTTTTTGAAGGCCAACTGCCGGGACTGGAAAGACTCGCAGATTGGCCGCGGCCTGTCCTTCGTTCGGCTGTCGCTCAAGCACAATGCAGAGAAGTTTCCTTCGGGCATCCCCAATGTTCGCTTTGTCGTCCGTGGGCGGAAGGATTTGTACGACCCTCGCACCGGCATGACCGGATACAGCGAGAACACAGCCCTTCACCTGTTGTGGTTCCTGCGCACGCGCTGCAAGGTCCCCGATGACGAGATTGTCTTCGAATCGTTCGCCAGTGCTGCGAACGTGTGCGACGAGGCTGTCGGGAATGCCGACGGCACGACCGGCGTACGCTATCGCACGGGCTGCGTGATCGGCGCCGATGAGCAGCGCACCTCTGTTCTCCAGAAGCTGGAAGAGTCGTGCGCTGGACAGCTGATTCGCGTGGGCGGCAAGTGGATGCTGCAGGCCGGCGCTTACTACGGTCCGTATGACTTCGAGATCACCGAGGACATGGTGATCGGCACTGTGTCAGGCTCCACCGAGGTGGGCAATGACGCCGCGATCAACATCGTCACTGGGACCTTCATCGACCCCTCCCAGTCCTGGGCTGAGACCGACTTCCCTGAAGTGCGGGTTCAGCAGTGGGTTGACCAGGATGGTGGCGAAGCGTCGGAGTCGATGTCGCTGGGCTACGTGACCGATGCCTACCAGGCACAGCGTCTGGCTAACATCAAGCTACGTCGCGCCCGCGCCGGTGGCTCTCTGCAGATCCCAATGAATTTCGCCGGCTACAACTGCCGACCTGGCCGCGTCGTGCGAGTGAACCTGCCGTCGCTGAACATCGTGGGCGAATGCATCGTCACCGACTGGAATATGGCGTCTGATGATGGCTGCACGGTCACCGTCTCCCAGTACGAGGCCGCGATCTTCGATGATGCCGTGGGCAAGCCTTACAACCCGCTGGGATTCATCAACATGCCGGCGGGTGGCCTTGGCTCGCCCACCGGCCTGGCCTGGACGCAAGACGAGACGGCGGAAATCGCCCAGGGCGTGCTGAGCTGGGTGCCGCCCTTCGGCGTCGTCACAGGCTATGCCGTTACGGTTCGGCGGGATGGGGTAGCAGTGCAGGCCCGCCAGGTCCCGGAAACCACCATGCAGCTGCCGTTCTCGGGGCTGCCCTCCGGTAACTACACGATGAGCGTGGCTGCCCTGGGCCCTCTGGCGCGGTCGGGCGAGGCCAGCATCACCGTCAACATCGACGGCCCACCAGTGCCCGAGGCCTGCGTCGTGCAGTCGAGCATCGACAGCATCACGCTGTTCCCGAGCAACACGCTCCATGGGCTGAACGGCGGCACCTACGAGTACTTCTTCAGCCTCGATCCTCAAGCGACCGCGGCGCAGGCTGAGTACCTGGGGCAGGGGATGAGCCTGACCCATACAGGGCTGGCCTTCTTCACGAACTACTACTACTTCGTGCGCTCGAAAAACGCCTATGGAGTGAGCGGTTTCCTGAAGGTGCCGGCGTCTACGTCGACGGATGTGAGCACGTTCCTCGATGCCCTGGAAGGGAAGATCAACGAGACCCAGCTAGGACAGGAGCTGTTGACGGAGATCGAGAAAATCTCCGGCGAGGGTCCAGAGTCGGTGAATGGCCGCATCGAGGCAGCCAAGCAGGAGCTGGAGGGCCTGATCACCGAGCTGACCGACCCGCTTGAGTACGTGCCCACCAATGCCTACCTGAAGAACGACGCAGTGCGCAAAGGCCAGCGCTTGTACATGGCGATCGCCGATGTGCCGGCAGCAGCTGATGGAGCCAATGCGCCGCCGAACCCCACCTACTGGGTCGATATCGGCAGCATCGCCGAGACGGCAAATGGCTTGGCCCAGGCCGTGTCCAAGAACACCGCCGACATCAGCACCATCGACGGCAAAGTAACGGCCAATGCCGCCATGCTGCAGGCCGTGCAGTCCGCCTACCGTGATGATGACGGGGAGGGCGCTCTGAACGATGCGTTGCGGGGTTGGGATACCCTGGCCAAGGTCTCGGAAGAGTCGCGCACCCGCGCCACGCAGAACGAGGCCATGGCCAGCCGGATGACAACGGTTGAGGCCAGTGTCGGCGAGAACAAGGGCAGCATCCGCAGCCTCGAGCAGACGGTCGTCACGAATGAGCAGGCCACGGCCAGCCGATTCTTGGATGTGAACACCAAAGTCGGTGCCAATTCGGCCAGCATCTCGGCGTTGGAGAAGACTGTCACCGACAACGAATCGTCGACCGCCTCTCGGCTCCAGACGGTCAACTCCAGGGTGGACGCGACGAATGCCGCGCTCGATCAAGAGAAAGCCGCCCGCGAGGATGGGATTGCGGGGGAGAGGGCGCTTCGTGAGGCGTCCATCAGCGAGGAGGCAACCACCCGCGCGGATGCTGATCAGGCTCTGGGCGTCCGCATCGGTTACATGGAGGCTACCTTCACGTTTCCGCAGAGCGAACGCGACGACGACGGCGAGGGAGCACTGGCTGGCGCTCTGAAGGGCTGGGAAAACACTGCCAAGATCGCTGAAGAGGCGAAGGTGCGGGCAACCGAGATCGATGCCCAGGCGAAGAAGACCGAGACGCTGGAGGTGTCGTTCAACTCGGGCCTGGACAAAGCCAACGGCGAAATCCAGAAGACGAACGCCGCGGTGCAGGTCACCAGTCAGGCCCTGGCCGCGCTGGATGGCAAGGCCAGCACGATGTGGTCGGTCAAGATGCAGATCAACGCCCAGGGCCAGTACGTGGCCGCGGGTATTGGTCTCGGCATCGAGAACGGCCCGGCGGGCCTGCAGAGCCAATTCCTCGTATCGGCGGACCGGTTCGCTGTGGTCAATGGCATCAACGGCACGTTGTCTGCGCCGTTCGTTGTCCAGAGCGGCCAGGTGTACATCAACCAGGCGTTCATCAACCAGGCGTTCATCCAGAACATCGTTCTTGGTATGACCCTGCGTTCCCAGGCGGTTGACTCTCAAGGCCGGCCGCTGATCGAACTGAACATGGTCACCGGTGCCGTTTCGATCCGTGGGCAGTCGGTCGATGGATCGATCCTGTTAAACAACAACGGCCTGTACGTCTACGACGCAAACGGGGTAGAGCGTACGGCAGTGGGGAGGCTGACCTGATGGCTGTGCAGTACGGTGGCCGGACGCGCAATGCGTCCGGAGTTGTCACGCTGGATACGTCGGTGACCGCGCTGCGGTCGATCTACACGACGCAGGTGCAGGGTAATGGAGCCTGGGACCAGTACTTCTCAATTCCGCAGATCAAGGAAGGATCGTTTGTGGTCGTGCAGCCACCAACGCCAGGCTATGCGGTTAGCGTGGAAGCGTGGTGGTCACCAGGGCAGCTTCATCTTCGCCGGGCATTTAGCGACAGATGGGTCGTCAAAGTCCTTTCGTATGGAGATGCCCCGGATGCGACTACCAAGTACGGAGTAAGGGCAAGAAACGACAGCAATCTTGTGCAGATTGATAATGTCAACAAGGTTATGAGTGTTGCTGGATCCGGATCGTTTCTTCTTGGGCGGCGGGGCACCAGCGACTACATCCTATCGGGCCAAGGGAATTTCCCATCTGTCATTAGAACTACAGAAGAGCCATATGTCTTCTTGCGTTCCGATACAGGAATGATGGTGTGTAAGTACCGCGTGCTGGGCTCCCCTGGTGCTTGGACCGGTTTCACCGTTGACGCTTGGCTTGGAGGCCCATTTGTCAACCTTTTATACACCGTGCATTGGATGGTTGGATCTTCAACACCAAGTTCGCTCGATAGTGATTATGGGATCCGGATTAGGAATGAATCCTCGGAGCGGACGTTCAACAGCAACGACAACCTAATTCTGTTGAGTGGCGGCACGCCATCTTCAGACAGGTTTGTTCTTGCAGGCACGCCGGTAGAGACCCCAACAGTCTACTGGTCAAGTTTTCAGATGCCGTGGACTGGAAACGTAAACGACTACTTTCTAGCTTCTTCGCTGCTTCCGACTTTTTTCGATGGTTATGAGTTCTACGATAACCCGGCGGGGTTCCTTGTCGGAAACAGAAGTGTTTTGCAGGCCTATTCAGGTTCCTATAACTCAAGCACAGGCGCAGCTGGTGTAAACGGCAGAACGGTGTTCGCCGGTCGCCCAGTGCGCCCCCTCTAACATTCTCCAAAGGAAACAGCCATGCCCTGGTATAGAGCAGGCACGGTCGCGATCACGGCTGGCCAAACGACGGTGACCGGTACCGGCACCAACTTCTCAGCAAATGCCCGGGTGGGTGATGCACTGCTAGGCCCGGATGGAAACTGGTATGAGGTGACCAACATTGCCAGCACCACGGTGCTGAGCATCTTGCCCGCCTACAAGGGCGCCACGGTCACCGGCGGCACCTACGCAATCACGCCGGTTCAGGGCTACACCAAGACCCTGGCTGACAAGTTCAACGATATCGCCAATACCTGGGGCTCGACCCTGGCCGGCCTTGGCTCGGTGTCGACCGAGAACGTTGTGCCGGTGACCAAGGGCGGCACCGGCGGCGCGACACAATCGACAGCAAGAAACGGTCTGGGCCTGAAATCGGCCGCAGTGGCCGATATCGTTGGCACGGCAAGCCAAGTCGGTGGAGTTCCGACAGGGGCAATTATTGAGCGTGGCGGAAACGCGAATGGTGAATATGTTCGATTTGCAGATGGCACTCAGCACTGCTGGGCTCTTCGCACAGATGTGTTGCCAATACCGTCGGCATATTTTGGTGGATTTCGCTCTGCTACCGTGTCTTGGACTTACCCAATTCAGTTTTCGTCGGCGCCGGCTGTTACAGCGAAAGCATATGATCTTTCCTCTTTTGGAGCCGAAGTGTGGGTGCCAAATGCAGCAGCCTGTTCATACTTCCACATCGCGGCAGCTTCGCAATTGTCGGCTGATCGAAAAGCGATTCTGATCGCTGTAGGCAGGTGGTACGGATGATTATTAAATTCTCTCCAGTTCGCTCTGATTTAGGTTTGTTTGTCACCAAGTCGGGCGATACCCTCATAGTCAACGATGTATCTCTTAATCTGTCCCGCTTGGCTGATGGGTCGACGCTGCCAATTGAGGCGATCAGCAACTCATTCATCGTTGCGCCAGTTGAGCGTATCAATGGCGAGCTGATCATTGCCTTAATGCTGCCGCACGCTGCCGACGCACCGGAGAGCGCCCGCTTCCCGATCGACATCCACGATCCGGCCGACGGTCCTGTGCACCTGCCTGGCCTGGAATTGGGCGAACCGACGGAGGTGGTGGCGGGGGTGATTGATTGGTCTCAAGAAATCACCGCTGCAGCCAAAGCCCAAGAGAAGTCCGAGCAG
The DNA here is from genome assembly GCF_048068215.1 of Pseudomonas sp. NY15372. Classification (NCBI taxonomy): domain Bacteria; kingdom Pseudomonadati; phylum Pseudomonadota; class Gammaproteobacteria; order Pseudomonadales; family Pseudomonadaceae; genus Pseudomonas; species Pseudomonas sp. NY15372. The sequence continues at coordinate 32,568 of NZ_JBLUPY010000009.1, read as the reverse complement.
TATCTTGCTCTGGCGGTCGCAGAAATAGCCAGTCGCCGGGCAGCAGCAGACAACGCGATTGCTCCATTGCAGGATGCTGTGGACCTTGGCGAAGCCACTGACGCCGCCTCGCTGACTGCCTGGAAGCGCTACCGCGTCGAGCTGAGCCGGGTTCCCGCCCAGGCAGGCTACCCCGACGAGATCGACTGGCCTGCACCGCCTGCCTGATCCAACTGAACGAAACCGACCGGCCCAGAGCCGGTATTTTTTTGCCTGGAGAAAACCCATGACCGCACGCGGTGTACGCAACAACAACCCCGGCAACATCGACTTCAACCCCCGGAACGACTGGGTGGGCCAACTGGGCCTCGAGGTGAGGGCCGCGAAACCGCGCTTCGCCCGTTTCGATACCCCAGAGAACGGCATTCGCGCCCTGGGCAAGCTGCTCATCGCCTACCGCGGCAAGGACGGCATGCCCGGCGTGGGAGGGAAAGGCATCGACACGGTGTTGGAGACCATCAACCGCTGGGCGCCGTCGAACGAGAACGATACCCAGGCCTACGCGTCGGTCGTGGCCAAGCGCCTGGGCGTGCGCACCACCGACCCGATCAACATCAAAGACCTGGCAACGCTGCGGGTGTTCGTCGAGAGCATCATCATCCATGAGAACGGCGGCAACCCGTACAAAGCCGAGGTCATCGACGAGGGCGTGCGGAGGGCTCTGGCATGAGCATCAATACAATTGGCCGCTGCCTGGGCCAGGCCGAGGACGGCTCGCTGTGGTTCTTCTGCCGCGGATGCGATGCGCCCCATAGCTTGAACGTAGGCGCCGGTACCGGCCCTCGATGGGGCTACAACGGTAACGCCGAAGCGCCGACCTTCACGCCATCGGTGCTGGTCCAGCACGACCAGTGGGAGCCCCCGGCCACCACGCTGGAGATCGCCGAGAAGATCAGGGCAGGTGAGATCGTGCAGACCAAGGTTACCAAGGTCTGCCACTCGTTCGTCACGGGCGGCCGCATCCAGTACCTGGGCGATTGCACGCATGGGCTGGCTGGGCAGACGGTCGATCTGCCGGAATGGGAGGCGGCATGGAACAACTGGTGATCCGCGCTATGGGCGCCGTTCTGCTGGTCCTGCTCGGCATGGCCGTTGGCACCTGGGCTACCACCAGCCACTTCCGCCCGGTTCTTGACGCGGTGCAGGACCAGGTTGCCGCGTGCATCGCCGCGCGTGACAACCTATCCGGTCTGGCGCAAGAACAGGGCAAGGCTCTTGGCGACCTGGCCCTGGCCGCGAATGCTCGCCAGACCAGGGCAGAGCAAGCGGTAGCCGAGGCGAAGGACAGCGCCCAGGGCGACTACGCCGCGGCAAATCGCCTGCAGCAGGAGCGCACCGGTGGCGACCAGTGCGCGGCTGCCACGGCCATCATTGACAAGGAGCTGGGGCTATGAAGGCGCAGGAGTTGGAAAAAAGTGCAGGTCGCTCAAAAACCTGCAGGACCGGGGAAAAAGCGCAGGCCCTGCAGGTGCTTCTGGTCGGACTGCTGCTGGCAGGGTGTGCCTCGAGGCCGGCGCCGGAAACCCACTACGTGCGTGTCGAGGTGCCTGTGCAGGTGCCGTGCCGTGCGCCTGAAGTGGCGGCGCCATCATGGGCTGCCGCCGACCTGCGCAAGAGCGACAGCCTGGAAGTGAAAGTGCGGGCGCTGCTCGCTGAGCGGCGGCAGCGGATCGGGTACCAGAAGCAGCTGGAGGCCGCAGTGAGAGCGTGTCGCTAAATAGGCAGTATCAGCTCTCGCCCTTGGTTCCGGACGTTACCCACGGCTATGCCCACGCGGAACCACTCGAATATTTCAGCCGGCTCCCCAAGGTTGAGCGCCATTTGCTCGGCCTGCTCCCGGGGCGTGCCTGGTGCTATCCATTCCCGAGCAAGCTCAGGCGAAAACACGACCGGCCGGCGATCGTGCACATCGATCATCCCGCCCAAGGCATCGGCTGTGATGATAACGAAGCCGTCGTGGTCGCTGCCGATGAACTGACCGATGCTGGCGCATAGGGCAGGGCGCCCGTCTCGGCGCCGGATGTAGTACGGCTGCTTCTTCGGCCCGCCTTCATCGACCCACTCGTACCACCCGTCCACGGGCGTGATTGCTCGACTCGGCCAGATCGCCCGGAAGAACGGCCCGTGCGCGACTTTCTCGACACGGGCGTTGATCGGTGCCGCTCGATCGGTCGCCCAATGCGGCCGCCATCCCCACCTCACCAGGTCAGCCCGCGGGCCTGCGTCATCTACTCGCAGCACGGCCACCTGAGTGCTGGGCGCCACGTTGTAGCGCTCGAGAGCCTGGTCGCCCACGTTGTTTCTCCAGGCATCCGGTAGGCTGAGCGTCTCGACGAAGTCGTGTATGCCTCGGTACTGGCTCAATCTTCCGCACATTCCCATCCCTCCTGCTCGAGCAGAAAGAATAGCCCGCCAAGCGGTACTGGCCTGGGCATCCGTTTGGGTGTTCAAATACTGTATCGATATACAGTATTGGTGCCACATGTACTTCCTACTCGTTCGCCGCCGTGAGCGCGGCATCGCCATCCCCAATGAAAAGCTTGCCAAGACCAAGCCTCTGCGTGCTGACGTGCACATAGAGTACGGTCATAGCAAAGTGCTGGGTCGCCCGTGCATCGAGGCCTGTGTCTTCAATCCTACGCCGAGCGGCGACATCATCCCGCCTCTGCACGATGCTTGCGTGAATGGAATGGCCACACTCGGTATGAACATCACCGGATTAGAGGAAGTCGACGGCGTGCTCTACGCGCAATCTTGGTGGTGCCGTGCAGCGGGAATTTACGATGACTGACCTGCCGCGCGCCTGGCTCGACGAGCTGAACGATCAGTCCGCTCTGGTTTGCGATCCGGACGGGCGCGCCGCCGTGTTGTCCGAAATGGCCAAGGCCGCACATCGGCGGCGGGAAGTAGGCGATGGCGAGCTTGTCGACATGTTGGAGTTCGTCGAGTCGGCCAGGCTATGGGCGCTGGTCGAGCTTGAAGAGGCCGGGGCGATCGGCCTGCTCTGTGAGTAGCTATATAAAGGAAGTGAATCGGTCGGCAGAACGCCGGGGAGGGGGGCAGGAGGCGTGGGACAAATTTGGGACATCGAATGTCCCAAATGATGATGAATCAAGATGCGGAAAAATGATGGAAACCCCAATGGATACAGGGGGTTGAGCGATTTCCTCCAATAAAATAGCAGGTTGAGACCGGATTGCAAATCCGTCTACGCCGGTTCGATTCCGACCTCGGCCTCCACTATTCAAAACCCCGTAGATCTAGGTCTACGGGGTTTTTCGTTATGGGCTGGAACCTCCCTCACTTATATTTATCGAGCTTGGTCTCCGGGCCGCTCTTGGCGATCTCCTGCGCCTTGCCGTAACTTTCGATCAAGCACTTGTATTCAGGGCAGACATGCTCCGCCAGGATTTCTGCGAAACGCGACCCTTCGGCCCTGTTCCACGTACGCATCAGTTCAGCAACGATCGCGAAGGTATCGGTAGGAATCGCCCCTGCTTGGGTGACGCGGGCGATGGTCGTATCGGTCGCCAGCTTGCTCCAGTTCCCGGAGGCATCGACCACGCAATACGCTTTATAGCCTGCCTGCACTGCGCTGATGGCAGGAAACGCCATGCACACGCTGGTGAGCGTGCCGGCGATGATGAGGGTCTTGCGCCCCGTCTTCTCGATCGCTTCTACGAAAGGCGGGTTGTCCCAGGCGTTGATCTGGCCTGTGCGGGGCACATAGACCGCATGAGGCGCGTACTGGTGGACTTCCGGAATCAATGGCCCGTTAGGGCCATCCGGCACGGATGCCGTGGTAATGACCGGAATATTCAGTAGGGTGGCCGTTTTGGCAATGGCGATCACATAGTTGCGCAGGTCGGGAATGGGAACATCGCGGACCGTGTTGAACAGCCCGCTCTGATGGTCGATAAGCAGGATGACGGCGTCATCCGGGTCTAGCATTCCGTTGGTAGAAGTCATGCTGACACCTCGCAAGCCTAGGGTTGTGTTCGCCGCTCTCGGGAGCTTGAGAGCATCAAAAAAGTAGACGCGCTATACCTGTTGCGCAAGCGAGGGTGGCCGGTGCAGCTGGATCGATCGTGTTCGAGGGAGACTGCAAAAAAGGCTACTCGCCAGCGCTGAAAGTGAGAAGGCTATGCTGAGAAGAGGCCCACCTCAGGAGATCTCCCATGGCCAAGTGCAAGAAATGCAACGAGGACCTGCCATTCGAGCCAGACGAACGCACGGATGGGCAGCGGGTGCAGTGCCCACATTGCAAGTCGCGGTACACGACGCGCTGGGTCGCGTCTTTTCCTGGCGCGCCGTTGAGCTATGAGCTGGTTCCATCGGAAGACTGACCAGGCTGCCGCAGCCCGTCAGGGCCGAGCCATCATGCTGCAGGCCGGCTCTGGCGCAGCGGCAATTGCACGCGAAACGTGGTGCCAGCTCCCACGGTGCTGTTCACGGAAATATCCCCGCCGTGTTTTTTCACGATGCCGTAGGACAGCGACAGGCCAAGCCCTGTCCCTTGGCCGACCGGCTTGGTGGTGAAGAACGGATCGAAGATCTTCGGCAGCACCTGCGGTGCGATACCCGCCCCGGTGTCGGCCACTTCGATCCATACCGAATCGCCCTGTTGGCCAGTGCGCAGGGTAATGGTGCCGCGTTCCGGTCCCATGGCCTGTGCGGCATTGACCACCAGGTTCATGACCACCTGGTTGATCTGCGAGGGCAGGCACTCGATGTCGGGAAGTGGCTGATATTCCTTGATCAGGTCCGCCTTGTACTTGAGTTCGCTGGCCACGATGTTCAGTGTCGATTCGATGCCTTGTTGCAGGTTGGCCCGCTGCCATTGCTGCTGGGTGTCGACCCGGGAGAAATCCTTGAGGTCCTTGACGATCTGGCTGACGCGGCCAATGCCTTCCTTGGACTCCCTGATCAGCAGCGGAACGTCTTCAAGCAGGAAGTCCAGTTCGATCTGTTCGCGTAGCTGCCGCAAGCGCTGTGCGGTGTCGCTGTCGCCTAGGGCCGTTTCCGCGGTGCGGTAGGCGTCGAGCATGCGCGACAGCTGCTGGAAATAGCCGTCCAGCGTGCCGAGGTTCGATGAAATGAAGCCGATCGGGTTGTTGATTTCGTGGGCCACGCCCGCTGCAAGCTGGCCGAGGGAGGCGAGTTTTTCCGATTGCACCAGCTGGCTCTCCAGCTGTTTGCGTTCATCGATCTCGCTTTGCAGGGCTTCGCTGGCTTGCCTGAATTGGGTGGTACGCTGTTCGACCAGTTGCTCCAGGCGGTGCATCTGCAGGCTGGCGCGTTCGGTCATTTCCCATTTCGTCAGCAGCGTATTGGCCATTTGCTGCACTTCGATGTTGTCGAACGGCTTCTTGAGGATCAGCAGGCGATCGTGCGCTTGCAGTCGATCGAGCAGTTCGTCCCAGGAATAGTCGGAATAGGCGGTGCATACCACCACCTGCAGCTTGGGGTCGGCCTGCCACAGGTGTTCGATGGTCTTGGCCCCGTCCCAGCCATCGGGCATGCGCATGTCCACGAACGCCAGGGCATAAGGGCGCTGTTGCTGGGCGGCGAGCTTGAGTTTGCCCAGGCCTTCCTCGCCGCCATAGGCCGAGTCCAGTTCGAACGGGGGCTGTTCGGCTTTGCTGGGTTCACCGAACAAGGTCGCCTCCATGGCGTCCAGCTCGGTGGACTGGGCGTTGGCTGGGCAGAGGATCTTGCGAAAGTCGTCGTGAATCGATGGCATGTCGTCGATCAGCAAGATGCGGCGGTTCGAGAGCTCACTCATGCGTTCTCCGGGACGGTAATCAGGGGTATCTGCAGGGTGAACAATGCGCCTTGGCCGGGGCCGTCGCTGTGGGCCGTCAGGTGGCCATTCATTTCGATCGCCGCCAGGGCGCAGCTGTGCAGGCCGAAGCCGTGGCCTTCCTTGCGGGTGGTGAAGCCGTGGGCAAAGATCCGCGCCATGTTTTCCGGGGCGATGCCTTCGCCCTCGTCCTTGACGCTGATTTCCAGGGCGGCGTCGTCGACGATCCTGACGCCCAGGGTCATGGTCCGCGTGGCGTTGCCCATGTCCGACATGGCGTACTTGGCGTTGCTGATCAGGTTGATCAGTATCAGCAGCAGGCGGTGCTTGTCACCCATGATCTGGGGTACATCGCTGTAGGCCTTCACCACGGTGACGTGGTGACGGGTCAGGGCGCCGGCGTTCATGCGCAGGGCGTCGTCGAGCAGCTCATGGATGTACAGCGGTTCGACCATGCTCTTGGCCCCGGCATAGGACTGCTGAGTAGCGACCACTTCCTTGATATGATCGATGCTCTTGGTCATTCGGCCCAGCTCCTCCATCAATGCCTCGTGCTCCTGGGCGATGGCGCCGACCAGCTGATTGAGGTAGCCGGGCAGCAACCTGCCTTTCTCGTCCTCGGTCAGGAACCGGCCAAGGTCATCGGGGTGTGCATTGACCAGTTGCATGGCCTTGCCCAGGCCCTGGCTCTTGCTGCTACGCAGCCTTCGGGTGATCAAGTCGCAGGAAATATTCACGCTGTTGAGCACATTGCCGACGTTGTGCAGCACATTGGTGGCGATTTCGGCCATCCCGGACTGGCGGGCTGCGGCCAGCAACTCGCTCTGGGCGTTCTTCAGTTCCCGGGTGCGTTCCTCGACCCGTTGCTCGAGCACATCGTTGGCAGTCTGCAGCGCGGTATTGGCCTGGTTGATCTCGCTGAAGCTGCGGATCAGCCGAATGGCCAGGACAACCAGGGAGCACATCAGCAGGACGGAAAACAGCAGCATGTAGAAGTGGTACTGCTTGTTGGTCTTCTCGCGCAGTTGCTGGTCCTGCTCGAGCATCATGGTGATGGCATCCAGGCGTTCCGCCACGGGAACGGCCTCGACGTTTTCGAGCAGGCGATTGACGATCGGCTGTTCGCGCAGGATCAAGGCGACATGGTTACTCAGGATGTCGACGGGCGTGCGAAAGTCATCGGGCATGTCCTGAACGTTCACCGCAAGCTTGTTCAAGCCCACTTCGATCTCAGCGGCTTTTTCGGGAGAGGTCACTTGGGCGAACTCCAGGGCGCTGAGCAGCAGGTCGTAGGTGTCGGTGGCGAAATTGTGCACTTCCTGCCTGTCGGGGTCGGCCACGTTGCTCAGTTGGGCCTGGATGTCATCTTCTGCTGCCGGCAGGAAGGCCAGCGAGTTGCGCAGCAACGCGTTGTGGGACTTGAACTGTTCCACCAGTCGGGTCTTTTCCTGCATGGCCTTGAGAAAACCCTCGTGGGCATCGCTCCACTGTTGTGCGTCATTGCGCCCGTGGTCGGCCTCCAAGGCGTCGAAGCGCGCCCATAGCCGCTTTATCTCGTTGGTGGGGGATACCAAGGGATCGTAGTTATGGGAGATCGCGACCCGCGCCTTGAGGATTTCGTTTTCCCATTGCGAATCCTGCTGCTTGATCTGGCGTATCAGGTCACGGGAGGTGGTGTAGGTCAGGGTCTGTTCGGAACTGGATTTGAGGTAGAGGAACATCAATGTCGAGGCCAGCAGCAATACGACGATGCTCAGCACCAGCAGGCTGACACGCGGGGAATACTTCATGGCTGGCTCTTCCATTGCCCGGTGAGCGTCTTGAGGAACAGGACGATCAGCGTGCGGTCCTCTTCGCTGGGTATGCGCCCCAGCTGGTACTGGAACATGACGTCCACGGCGCGCTCCAGGGTGGGCGCCGAGCCATCGTGGAAATAGGGCGCGGTCAAGGCGACATTGCGCAGGCTGGGCACCTTGAACACCGCACGGTCGGCATCATCGCCGGTAATATTGAAGCGCCCCAGGTCAGCCTTCGTCGGGTTGCCGCGATCGGCAATGTAATCACCGAACACGCCGAACTTCTGAAACATGTTGCCGCCGATGTTCACGCCTTGATGGCAAGCGATGCAGCCATAGTCCTTGAAGCGCTGGTAGCCGTACTTTTCGTCTAGCGTGAGTATGCCGGTGTCACCTTGCAGGTAGCGGTCGAAGCGCGAGCCGGGTGTTAACAGGGTGCGCTGGAAGTCGGCCAGGGCGCCCAGGATGTTGGCCTTGGTCACCGCGTCTGGGTAGGCGGCGCTGAAACGCTCCCGATAACCCGGGTCGTCCTTGATGCGCTGCAGCACGCTTTGCCAGTCGCTGCCCATTTCGTGGGGGCTGGTGATCACGGCGCTGCCTTGTTCCTCGAGCGTGTCGGCCCGGCCGTCCCAGAACTGGCGAAAATTCAAGGCAGCGTTGAAGACTGTCGGTGTGTTGACCAGCAGAGGGCGACCGTCGAAGCCGACCGACCGAGCGCGGTCATCGGCACCGCCATGATCGAGACGGTGGCAACTGGCGCAGGACAGGGTGTTGTTGATCGACAGCCTAGCGTCATGGAACAGCTGGCGCCCGAGCTCAATGCGCCTGGGGTCCGCTTGCGGTGGGTCGGGCAAGGGCTTGAGGGGTTGATCCAGCGGGGCGGCGATGCTTTTCGCGGCCACGGCGCAGAGCAACAGCACGACAGTGCAAAGAGCAGGTGGACGTGGATCGATCATCGGGAGCATCCGTTATCCCTGGTGATGTGCGCGTGTGCGTGCGCTGGGCGTATGGGTCGAAGCTTAGTCGCCTGGCAGGCACTTTGCCTGTTGCGGACAAGCTGCTGATTTTTCACGGCCTGTGAAAAATCATCTAGCCTGTCAGTCAAGCGCGAGCCCCTTTGCCGGGGTCGAGCCGTCACCGTCCAGTTTGCTTGAGGCCATGCCATGGAAGAGCAACCCGCCGCGCAGGCGATCTATCGACCCAAGGTGCTGCTGGTCGACGATGAGGCGTCGATCCTCAACAGCTTGCGCCGGCTGTTGCGCGGCCAGTTCTATGATGTACTGCTGGCCGACAGTGGTGCCCAGGCGCTGGAAATCATGGCCGAGCAGTCGGTGGACTTGGTGGTGAGCGATGCCCGCATGCCCAACATGGATGGCGCCACGCTGTTGGCTCACGTACGCCATCAGTACCCTACGGCCATGCGGATCATGCTCACCGGCTATGCCGACCCGACGGCGATCATCAAGGCCATCAACGAAGGGCAGATCCATCGTTACATCAGCAAGCCGTGGAACGACGACGAGTTACTGCTGGTCTTGCGCCAGGCCCTGGAGCACCAGCACTCCGAGCGCGAACGCCAGCGTCTGGAGCGCTTGATCCGCAAGCAGAACACCCAGCTCAAGGTGCTCAACACAAGCCTTGAAAAACGTGTCGCGGCGCGTACCGCCGAACTGCAGCAAACCGCGGACATGCTCGACCTTGCGTATGAAGCGCTCAAGCACAGCTATGTCACCAGCACCGAAGTGTTCTCACTGCTCGCCAACCTGCGCCTGCCACCGGCCAAGCAGACCAATCGACAAATCATCGAGCTGGTGCGCAGCTACTGCACGGCACACGGGCTCAACGACACCGACTGCCGCGACCTCGCCATGGCCGCCGCGCTGTACAACATCGGTAAGCTGAGCTGGCCGGACAGCATGATGGTCACGCCCTCGGCCCAGCTGCGCCACACCGAGCGCGACCGCTATCGCGACTACCCGAAGCAGAGCGAATCGTTGTTGATGGCCCTGGAGCCGATGCGGGACGCGGCCCATTTGATCTTGCACCACCAAGAACACTGGGATGGCAGCGGGTTCCCCGACCGGCTCAAGGGCGACGCCATTCCGTTTGGCGCGCGGCTGCTCAAGCTGGCGGTCGATTTTGTCGAGTTGCAGCGCGGTCTGGTGCTCGAGCGGCAGTTGAACAGCGACGAAGCCTTGCTGCACCTGCGCAAGTACGCCGGGCGCGTGTATGACCCTGGGCTGGTGGAGGATTTCATCGCGGTGTGTGCGGCGATGCTGAGCGATGTGACGCTTGCCGACCCGCAGGTCAGGATGCTCCCCACGGGTGAACTGGAAGCAGGGATGGTGCTGGCGCGTAATCTCAATGCCGAAAACGGCATGCTGCTGCTCAATGCCGGCAAGGTGCTGAGCGGGCCTCTGATCGACAAGCTGATCGCCTTCGAAGAGATGGAGGGTGGCAAGTACAGTGTTTTCGTGAGGCTCCCGCCCCAGGAGGGTGACGTAGTTTTACCGAGTGATACCCAATGACCCTAGGGGCGCAGTGTGCCCCCTCGCGGTCACTTCGCAAGGCAATTGAAAGCCAATGCCTTGATCTCGCCATCTTCATCGACAGATTTCACGCCCATGCTGTCGGCGCCGAGTTCGCCCGCCCTGTTGAATGCCAGGTTGATGGCATCGTCGGCGGAGCTGCCCTGCAGGGTGAAGGTGTCGACCAGGTCGCAGGCGTTGACCGACGAGGCGGTCACCAGGTTTACCTGCTGGCCCTTTTCGGTCAGTTGGGTGGTACAGCCGGGTAGCAGGGCGGTCGCCAGCAGGGCTGCGGCAAGATGTGTCGAAGGGGCCAGGTGAAGGGGCATCGTTGGGCGTCCGTGGCTTATGTTACGGGAGCTCCATCATCACCGATTCGAGAGTGGGTGTCTTGTATTTGCTCAGGCCCAATCGACGGCAAGCCAGATTCTACCTGCCTTGCACTGCCCTTGTAGGAGCGGGCATGCCCGGCGATTGGGCCGGCCCTGGCATCACCGATATATGGCAAGGGCTACGCCCTTGATCGCGGGACAAGCCCGCACAATGTTGCCCAGCCCAGCCCAGCCCAGCCCAGCTCAGAGCTTGGAGACGTCCGGCTGCGCAGCTTCGACGGGCGTCTCTTCGGTGGTGGCCATCTGCGTGGGCAGATTGGAAACGGTCACGGCGTACTTGCCCAAGTCCTGTTCCTGGCGCTGGAAGTTGATCGCTACCTTTTCACCTTTCCAGGACATGACCTCGGTCAGGTAGGACGCACCAGAGCTCATCTTGATCCAACGGCTGTTCTGCTCGGCCGGTTCGCCGAACTGTTCGGTGAGCATGTCGGTAACCAGGTAGAGGCTGTTGGCATTGCCGCTGAAGACCAGCTCGCTCACCTGTCCGCCCGCCAGGGTTGCCACCAGGCTGTAGCCAGGGGAGATGGGCAGGTAGGGCAGGCCGCGGATTTCGAAACGGTCCGGATCGGAGGTGGCGATGCGGCAGGGTTCGGTTGGCCTGGTCTCATCGGTAGGGCATTCGGCAACCTGCTTGAGGAAGTCGCCTTGCAGATCGATACCCAGGAACGAACTCGGTTCCTGGTCCCAGACGCGATTGGCCTGGCCTGGGCCTGCCCAGGCAGGGAGAGCGACGAGCAGGCTCGCCGAAACAGCCAAAAGGGAAAAAGACCTCATGGAGTCCGTCCTTGGAAGGAAAAGTGGATACAGGGCTGCAGAATACTCACCCGCGCAGCGCATTCAATGCTGTCAAAGGGCTATGCCAGACGTAATAGCATTCTGCCGGTTGAGTAGGACGTTTCGGATAAGTTCAATTTTAAACTGGGAAATGTGACAGATTTCACATTTTTCAGGGCGAAGGGAGGCTTGCCAAAGGCAGAAAAGAAAAACCCGCCGATGGGGGAGGCGGGTTAAAGAACGTACGAAGCAGTTTCAGTGTGCCTATACGTTTGTCAGAAAAACGTGAAGAGCATGTTCACAACCTGTTGGGGTACCTACAGGTGGACCAGGTCAAGCTGGCTGATCACGCAAACCGAGCCATCCTCGGGCGAAGTGGTGTCGCTGTAATCCACTTGGTTATACACCCCACCATGGAAGTTGAAGATGCGCGGTCGCCACGACTCGGCCAGTTGCAAGGTAATACGTCCGGTACGCCCATTGCAGCTCGCGCTCAGCACCACGGCGCCGGAGGTAGCTACCTCGATGCTGATCTCGAAGACGGCGTTGAGCGGTACCTCCGCCAGCAGGGTGCTAGTGGGGGCCGTGGCTTGGTTGAATTCAGCACGAAAGCCGTAGGTGAGCTTGCCTTTGCTCCAGAACACCTTGATGGGTGGGCTGTCATCGTCCTTTACGTGCAGTTGGGCGATCACCACTTTCTGTATCGAGTTGACCTTCTCCAGTTTGAACAATTGGTAGTTGCGGTGGTTGGCCGCGCTGTCCAGGGCCCAATAGACGGCTTCTTTCCATTCGCAACGGGTGCGATGGGTGCTTTTGCTGGAAGCACCCTTGGTAGGTGCGCTCATGCGCACGGAGCCGTCGGGCAGGCGTGAAACGTAGTCGGGTAGGGTGGCCAGTGCCACGGCGCCGGTGACCTCCAGTGCGGTGGGGTCGGTGGCGGATTTGGCAACGGGGGTGGTGATGATCAGGTTGTCGATGTTCACGGCCATGCGGGTTCTCCTTGCGAAAAGACAGGTCCACACTTGTGCGAATCGGGCCAGCAGGCATGGATCCGAAAAATGCGCCAGAGCCGGATGAAAAGGCGCTCATAAAAAAGCCCGCCAGGGCGGCGGGCAAGGACGTTTTGAAGGGAGAGCTTCGACAGTAACCGGGCGGCAGTTAAGCGAGCGTTAAGTGCTGCGCGATTGACCGACGCCTGTGATCAGCCTATACAGGCGTGCCTTTATTTCGCGAGCCCTGCCATGCACGACGAAGACGACCTGCACGAGCCCGAGCACGATCATCTGCTCGACCATGAGTTTTTCGATGACGACCCCGACCCGGAGGCCGATGCCCATGGGGCGTTGGACGAGGCCGAAGAAGACGAAGAGTTGCTGGATGATTTCGAGGACGACGAACACCCAGCCTGGTACGACGACGTGGACGATTGAGCCCATCGTCGCCGCGCCGGCGCGCACGGCTTAGCGGCGGTCGAGGGAGAACCGCCCGGCACCGCTCACGGCCAGCAGCAACAGGCCGCCGGTGATGCTCATGTTCTTGAGGAACTGGGTCATGTTGGCGCTACGTTCGGGGTCGACCATGTTCCAGAACGGGTGGCCGATCAAGGCGGTGCCTACCACGAACAAGGCGAACAGGAACGCCAGCGGGCGGGTATAGAAGCCGAGTAATAACAGGATGCCCACCGCGAACTCCATGATGACCGCAATGGCGGCTGCCAACATCGGGGCTGGGGCGCCGAGCGAGGTCATGTAGCCCACCGTGCCTTCGAAGCCGGTAAGTTTGCTCCAGCCGGAGAGGATGAACAGGATCACCAGCAGGATACGGGCAAGCAGAATGATGATGTCGCGTTGGCCTTCGAACAGGGAGTAGCGCATGGTGGCGTTCCAATGGAAAGGGACATTTTCACTGTAGCAGCCGCTTCGCTTTTCGCTGTGAGATTGCCCGCCAGGTTTGTCCCTCGGCCCTGAAATCACGCTGCCCCTGTGGCAGCGGCGGCGCGGCGGTCCGACTTGCTCCGCGATCAAGGGCGAAGCCCTTGCCATGAAGGTGGGAATGTTGGCACCAATAAAAAAGGCGCCACCAGGCGCCTTTTCAGAATGAGATGGTGCGAGTGGCGGGACTCGAACCCGCAAGGCTCACGCCGACAGATTTTAAGTCTGCTGTGTATACCAATTCCACCACACTCGCACGCATGAAAGGGTCTTGCGACCGGCGCGCTTCCTAGGGGGGAAGGGCCTGACAATCAAGCGCGCTTTATAACCCATCGTTATAGACGAGTCAACCGTACCCCTTGTTTCAGGGAGTAATCGACTTGGCGACTTCACGCAGCTCCAAGGCTGAGGCGAGCAGGCTTTGGGCATGGCCGTCCATCGCCTTGGCATCGCTGCCATGCATCGTGTGGTGCAGGTACCGGACATGGCCGGCGAGCCCGTGGCAGACCTCTTCAAGCTGCGCGGCCGTGCGCTGCAGGTCCTCCTGCATGCACTGCATTCGATAGTTGGCGGGCATGGTCTTCCTTGGCTGATCAGCGGCTCGTGGACTATAGGGTAATTGACACATTGCTGTCATTAAGCCACTGTTCCAGCCATTGGATCCAATGAGCACTAGGAATGATCTCCGTGACGCCTCCAGGCGCAAACCCCCGCATCGTGCGGCCCAAACTGTTCTGGCGATTGCTGTTCGCCCAGGTCTACTTACTGGGCATCTTTCTCTACCTGAGCCTGGCATCACTGGGGGGCTACCTGCTGATGCTGGGCTTCGATGGCTTGCACCCACAGCCGCAGCGCACCCTGGCGCTGGCGGGCGGCGCGGGGATCGTGCTGGTCTGCCTCTGGCTGCTCAAGGTCGCCATGCCGCGGCGTCTCGGACCCAAGGTGATCGAGCGGGACACCTGACGAATCTGCACTCGGCGCTATGAGAGACCGGGACTTTTGGCTACGCTCAGTGGGTGGCCCTGGTAGTGCCCGCGGAGCTTGCATGGTTTTACCCGACAGTCCCTCCCGCCCGGAAATGCCACCCAACCGCTACGAGCAGTTGGTTCAGTCTGTCGTGGACTACGCCATCTACATGCTCGACCCCTCGGGGATGGTGGTGTCTTGGAACGCGGGCGCCGAGCGGATCAAGGGTTACCGCGCCGACGAGATCATCGGCCAACACTTCTCGTTGTTCTTCACTCCCCAGGACCGTGCCGATGGCCGCCCGCAGAAGCTACTGCGCCAGGCCTTGGAGCAAGGTGTGGCCCAGGACGAAGGCTGGCGCGTGCGCAAGGACGGCAGCCAGTTCTGGGCGCTGGCGGCCCTGGATGTGATTCGTGACGAGAACGGGCAGATCGTTGGCCTGGCCAAGGTAACCCGCGACATCACCGACCGCCGAGAATCGTCGCTGCAGCTCGATGCCATCCGCGCCCAACTGTTCCAGGCCCAGAAGCTCGAAGCCCTGGGCCAGCTCACCGGCGGCCTGGCCCATGATTTCAACAACCTGCTGACCATCATCCTCGGTGCCGCCCGGCTGGCCCACGGTAGCCAGGACCTGCAGCGGGTCCGGCGGCTGCTCGAGCATATCGTCAGCGCCGGCGAGCGGGGTACCCAGCTCACCCGGCAACTGCTGACGTTCGCCCGCCATCGGCAACTGAGTGGCGTACGCGTCGCCCCGGCTGAACTGATCGACTCCACCCGTGGTCTTCTGCAGCATGGGCTGCCGCCGGGCATCGAGTTGCAAGAACGCCTGCAGCCCGACTTGCCGTTGATCGAGGTGGATGTCGCCCAGTTGCAGATGGTGCTGCTCAACCTGCTGTTCAATGCCCGGGATGCCATCGACAACGAAGGGCGCATCCTGCTGGAGGTGAGCTGCGTCGAACTGGCCGGCGAGGTGGAAGGCCTGCACGGGCGTTTCGTGCGCTTCGATGTGCAGGACACCGGCGAAGGCATCGACCCTAAGGTATTGCCGCGCATCTTCGAGCCGTTTTTCACCACCAAGCCCTTTGGCAAGGGTACCGGCCTTGGCCTGAGCCAGGCCTATGGATTCGCCAGGCAGAGCAACGGCGCTATCTGCGTGGCCAGCCAAGTGGGCGAGGGGACTTGCATGACCCTCTACCTGCCCGCCAGCCCAGGCGCCACCGACGTCGAACACAACGAGTAACGACTCATGGCAGAACCACTAAAAAGACTGGTGACGGGCATCGAAGGGCTGGATATGCTGCTCAAAGGCGGCCTGTTGGCGGGGGCGTCCTATATCGTCCAGGGGCCGCCAGGGGCGGGTAAGACCATCCTGGCCAACCAGCTTGCCTTTGGCCATGTTCGAAGTGGCGGGCGGGTGCTGGTGGCGACGTTGCTCAGCGAGTCCCACGAGCGCTTGTTCCAGTACCTGTCTACCCTGGCATTCTTCGACCCGGCCCTGGTCGGTGACCAGATCCAGTTCGTCAGCGCATTCGACACCCTCGAGCAGGAAGGCCTGGAAGCGGTGGTGCGGTTGTTGCGCCAGGAAATCGCCCGTCAGCAAGCCAGCCTGTTGATCGTCGATGGCCTGCTCAATGCCCGTGTGCGCGCGGAAACCAGCCTCGATACCAAGAAATTCGTCTCGGAGCTGCAGGGGCACGCCGCATTCGCCGGCTGCACCGTGCTATTGCTGACCAGTGCCAGGCTACAGGAAGGCAGCCCTGAGCACACCATGGTCGATGGTGTGATCGAACTGAGCGAACAGTTGGTGGGCAGCCGTGCGGTGCGCCAGGTCCAGCTGCGCAAGACCCGGGGGAGTGGCGCCTTGTCCGGCCTGCATGAATGCCTGATCGACCAGGGCGGTCTGCAGGTCTACCCGCGCCTGGAGGCGCTGTACAGCCACCCCAGTCAACCGGGCTCGGATACGTTCAGCCGGGTTTCCACCGGCAGCGCCACGCTCGACGAGATACTCGGCGGCGGCGTGGCCAAGGGGTCGGTAAGCCTGGTCATGGGGCCATCGGGCATCGGCAAGACCTCCCTGGGCTTGGCGTTTTTGTCCGCTTCGACCGCTCAGGCGCCGGGCCTGCATTTCGGCTTCTACGAAACACCTGCCCGGCTGGGCCTGAAAGCCACGGCGCTGGGGTACGACTTTGCCCGCCTCGAGCGCGAGAACGCCCTGGAGCTGTGCTGGCAGACCACCACCGAGGGGCTGCTCGACCAACTTGGCGCGCATTTGCTTCACCGTGTCGAGTTGCTGGGGGCGCAGCGGGTGGTGATCGACAGCCTGGGCGCCTTCAGCCGCCTGGCTGTCGACCCGGCCCGGCTCAATGCCTTCTTCCGCGCCTTGATGGGCGAGTTGCGGGCGCGGGACGTCAGCGTGCTGGCGACCTGGGAAATGCGCGATATCTTCGGCTCCGAGATCACCGCGCCTGCCCCGGACCTTTCGAGCATCGTCGATAACCTGCTGCTGATGCGTTTCGTCGAGCTGGACTCCCGCCTGCGACGCATGGTTTCGGTGCTCAAAGTACGCGACAGCCATCACGACCCGGCGTTGCACGAGTTGTGCATGGGCCCGCAGGGCATTTTCCTGCGCAAGGCCTTCGAAGGTGCCAGCGGGGTGCTCTCCGGCACACCCGTACCTACGGGGAGCGACTGATGGTATAGGGCGATGAATACGATCCTGATCGTCGATGACGAATACCTGATAGCCGATATCCTTGGGTTCGCCCTGGAGGACGAAGGCTTTCTGGTGGAAAAGGCGAGCAACGGCCACAAGGCCCTGGATGCGCTGAAGGAAAAGCGTGTGGAGTTGGTGATCACCGACTACATGATGCCCTTGCTCAATGGCGAGGAGCTGGCCAGGGCAATCCGCGAAGAACTGCAGCTGGCAGACTTGCCGGTGATTCTCATGAGCGGCGCGCAGGCCAACCAGGGGCGTATTTGCCCCGAGTTGTTCGTCGCGGTATTCGACAAGCCGTTCGACATGGACAGGATGATCGCCAAGGTGCGCGAATTGCTGGACACCTGAGGCGCTACCCCGCGTGGGCGGGTCGATCGGTCAAGCGCATCCGTGCGGCTCGAGGCAAGGAAGGTCAGTGCTGGTCGTCGTTTTTCTCCGGGGCAGGGTTGCCCGCTTGGATGCGTTTGAAGATCTCTTCGCGATGGACCTGGACATCCTTTGGCGCATCGATACCGATCCTCACTTGCATCCCTTTGACTCCCAGAATGGTGACTTTGATGTCATCGTCGATGACGATGCTTTCGCCAACCTTGCGGGTGAGTATCAGCATGTAGTTCTCCTTGGTGATGGTGTAGTCCGCGCGGCCTGTTACCGCAGCGGCGGGAGCGGGTCCCTCTTCCTTCTCATTAAAGACGCTTTCGGCGAAGAGTAATTCCCCTGCAGATAAATTCTGTTACTTGTCTTCAGTCGCAGGTGCCGAAACCGACCGTAGGGTCGTACAGCGAAGGCGCTCGATGGCAAGGATAGGGGGCTGGCGTCCAGATGGGAAATTTCTCTGCTAGATAGCGTAAATAGAGCAATACAATAAGCGTTTATTTCGTTAGCGCCTGTAGGAAAAGTAGCAATGACGCTTCCTCAGGCTCCAGTCCCCGGCGAGCCTTGATCCGTGGCAAGGCAGCCAGCCGGCCCTGCTGGTAATGGTCGAGCACGGCGGGGTGAATGTAGCAGCGCCGACAGACTGCCGGTGTATTGCCCAGGCGCGTGGCCACCTGCCGGACAGTCGCCGCGACCTGGCGCCGAGCTTCGCTTTCCGGCTCCCAGGCCAGGGGGCGCAGCAGGTCCAGGGCCAGGACGCTGCCCGCCCAGGTGCGGTAGTCCTTGGCGGTGAAGTCGGCACCGGTCAGCTGCTGCAGGAACTGGTTCACCTCGCTCGAGCCCACCGCGTGACGCTGGCCGTTTTCGTCCAGGTACTGGAAGAGCGTTTGCCCGGGTAACTCCAGGCAACGCTTGATAAGCCGTGCCAGGCGCCGGTCACGCAGGCTGACGTTGTGCTCGACGCCCCGTTTGCCCCGGAACTGGAAGCGTATGGTACTGCCCTGGACACTTACATGGCGGTTGCGCAGGGTGGTCAACCCGTAGGAATTGTTCTCTTTCAGGTATTGCCGGTTGCCAATGCGGATCAAGGTGCTGTCGAGCAGGCTGACCACCAGGGCCATGACCTTCTCCCGGTCCAGGCCAGGTCGCGCCAGGTGCTGTTCCAGTTGCCGACGCAGGCCGGGCAGCACCTGGGCGAAGGCCAGCATGCGGTCATACTTGTGCTGATCGCGCAGCGCCCGCCATTGTGGGTGGTAGCGATACTGCTTGCGCCCGCGTGCATCGCGGCCAGTGGCTTGCAGATGGCCCTGGGGGTCGGGGCAGATCCATACCTGGGTGTAGGCCGGTGGTATCGCCAGGGCGGCGATGCGGGCGAGAGTCTGGGCGTCGCGTATGCGCTGGCCTTCGGTGTCGAAGTAATGAAAGCGGTCGCGCCAGCGGCGTCGGCTCAGGCCGGGCTGGCTGTCGTCTACATAATGAAGCGCCGGAGGCAGCGGGCAATCGAACATGGGCGGTGGTCCATCGAACGGTCACAGATCAATGGACAACGGCTGCCTGGCCATTGCTCAGCCCAGCAGCGCCACCGACTTGATCTGCGCCCACAGGGCTTGGCCGGGGTGCAGGCCGAGATGGTCGGCCGAATAGCGGGTGATACGCGCCAGCAACGGGCTGCCGGCCGCGTCGAGGCTCACCAGAACGTGCGCTGGGTTGTCCGCGGGGCGGCATTCGCGGACACGCACCGGCAGGCGGTTGAGGATGCTGGACGCGGTGTCGGCATCCAGCGCCAGGCTCACGTCGCGGGCCTGCACTTTCAGACGCAGGGAGCTGCCGTGGGTGAGCGTGGGGTGGGCGATGCGCAGCAGCGGGCCTTCGCAGCCTTGCAGGCGCACGTCGAACAAGTGGTAGTGCGCATCGTGGCCCACGACTACACCTTCGAGCACCACGCCGGCGTCCTCGCCCTGGGCCAGGGGCAGGTCCAAGCGTGCCAGGGTCTCGCCGACCGAGCCGCTGGCCAGGGCGCGGCCTTGCTCCAGCAACACCAGATGGTCGGCCAGGCGGGCCACTTCATCCTGGGCATGGCTGACGTAGACCAGCGGGATCTCCAGTTCGTCATGCAAGCGTTCCAGGTAGGGCAGGATTTCGCGTTTGCGCGGCGCGTCCAAGGCCGCCAGCGGCTCGTCCATCAGCAGCAGGCGTGGGCTGGTGAGCAAGGCGCGGGCGATGCCGACCCGTTGCGCTTCGCCGCCCGACAGCGTCGCCGGCTGGCGTTCGAGCAGCTCGCCGATGCCCAGCAGGTCGCAGGCATGGGCCAGGCTGACCTTGCGTTCGCCCTGGGCGATGCGCCGCCAGCCGAACTCCAGGTTGCCGCGCACCGACAGGTGCGGGAACAGGCTGGCTTCCTGGAAGACATAGCCCAGCGGCCGTTTGTGCGGTGCCAGGAAAAAGCCACTGGCGCTGTCTTGCCAGACGTCGCCGTTGATCTCGATATAGCCATCGGCTCGCTCCAGCCCGGCCAGGCAGCGCAGGCAGGAGGTCTTGCCCGAGCCGGAGTGGCCGAACAGCGCGCTGACGCCACGCCCGGGCAACTGCAGGTCGACATCCAGGGTGAAGTCGCCGCGCGCCAGGTTCAGGCGCGCCAGGATCGAGGGGCGCATGTCAGCTCCACCCCGCCTTGCCACGGCGCCCGGCGTGGAGCATCAGCAGTACCAGGAACGAGAACACCAGCATGACACCGGCCAGCCAGTGGGCCTGCGGGTAGGCCATGGCCTCGACGTGATCGAAGATCTGTACCGAGACCACGCGGGTCTTGTCGGGGATGTTGCCGCCAATCATCAACACCACGCCGAACTCGCCCACGGTATGGGCGAAGCCCAGGATGCTGGCAGTGACGAAGCCGGGTCTGGCCAGCGGCAGTACTACATGGATGAACGTATCCCAGGGGCTGGCGCGCAGGGTCGCGGCCACTTCCAGCGGCCGCTCGCCGATGGCGCTGAAGGCGTTCTGCAAGGGCTGCACCACGAACGGCATGGAATACACTACCGAGCCGATCACCAGCCCTGCGAAGCTGAACACCATGCTGCCCAGGCCCAAGGCCTGGGTCGCTTGGCCGATCCAGCCGTGGGGGCCGAGGGCGATCAGCAGATAGAAGCCGATCACGGTCGGCGGCAGCACCAGAGGCAAGGCCACCACGGCTCCGATTGGGCCGCGCAGCCACGAACGGGTGCGCGCCAGCCACCAGGCGATCGGCGTGCCCAGTACCAACAGGATCAAGGTGGTCAGGCTGGCCAGCTTCAGCGTCAGCCAGATCGCACCCAGGTCAGTGGCATCCAGTGGCATCAGATCTCATACCCGTAGGACTTGATCACCGCGGCCGCCTTGGGGCCCTTGAGGAACTCGACCAGGGCCTTGGCGGCCGGGTTGTCCTTGCCTTTGTCGAGGATCACCGCATCCTGGCGGATGGGCTCGTGCAACTGCGCCGGAACGACCCAAGCCGAGCCGCGTTGCACCTTGCCATCCTTGTACACCTGCGACAGCGCCACGAAGCCCAGTTCGGCATTGCCGGTGGAGACGAACTGGAACGCCTGGGTGATGTTCTGGCCTTCGACCAGCTTGGGCCGGGTGGTTTCGGCAAGGCCGAGCTTGTCGAGCACCTGGGTGGCGGCCAGGCCATAGGGCGCGGTCTTGGGATTGGCGATGGACAGGTGCCGGTAGTTGCCAGTCTTCAGGATGGCGCCTTGGGCATCCACATAGCCGGGCTTGGCCGACCACAGCGCCAAGGTGCCGATGGCATAGGTGAAGCGGGAGCCGGGAACGATACGTTTTTCCTGCTCCAGCTTGGCCGGGGTGATGTCATCGGCAGCAAGGAAGACTTCGAACGGTGCGCCGTTGCTGATCTGCGCATAGAACTGGCCCGTGGCGCCATAGGCGGCGACCAGTTTGTGGCCGGTGTCCAGCTCGAAGGCCTTGGCGATGGCCTGGATGGGCGCTGTAAAGTTGGCCGCCACAGCCACTTGGACCTCATCGGCCCAGGCGCTGTTGCAGATGATCAGGCTGGCCAAGGCAGTGTAAGCCAGGAACGGTAGGCGGATGCGCATGGGGAGGGTCCCTGTTGGGTGGGTATCGTTATGGCGTTAACTATATAGCGATTGAGTGCCGGCCGGGAAGGGGCGGCAGGGTCAGGGACAGCTCGGCGGGAAAGGGCATTGGCGGGTGCAGGGCAGGGCGCTACCATCGGCGGCGACGTCCTTCCCATTTCAACAAGCACAGGAAGCGTATGAACGAACAAGCACTCTCCCTGCAGGAGCTGGCGGCCCCGGAAGGCACCTGCTTCGGCTGCGGCTGCTCCCATCCCAGCGGCCTGCACCTGAAAAGCCACTGGGACACCGACGGCATCCACCTGCTGTGCCGGCATTCCCCCGACAGCGGCTTCATCGGTTGGCCGGGCTTGGTCTACGGCGGCTTGCTGGCCATGCTGGTGGACTGCCACTCCAACTGGACCGCCATGGCCTACCACTACCGTGCCGAAGGCCGCGAGCCGGGCAGCCTGCCGCGTATCGACTGCGTCACCGGCACGCTCAACCTGACCTACCTCAAGCCCACCCCGATGGGCGTCGAGTTGCTGCTCAAGGCCCGGGTGGAAGGTGAGGTAGGGCGCAAGAGCCGGGTCATCTGCGAGGTATGGGCAGGTGACGTGCTGACCGTCACCGCCGACTCGCTGTTCGTTCGGGTGGATACCGAGAAACTCAAACTCAAGGCCCACAGCCAGGCGTGATGGTGTTCAGGGGAAGTGGCCGATGCGCCGGGGTGTCTCTAGAGTGATACCTCTCCATTTTCCCAAGGGTTGACCATGACCGATCTCAGCGCATTCCCCATTACCCGCAAATGGCCGGCGCAGCATCCCGAGCGCCTGCAGCTGTACTCATTGCCCACTCCCAACGGGGTCAAGGTGTCGATCATGCTGGAAGAGATCGGCCTGGCCTATGAGGTGCACAAGGTCAGTTTCGACAACGACGAGCAGATGAGCCCCGAGTTCATCTCCCTGAGTGCGAACAACAAGATTCCCGCCATCCTCGACCCCAACGGGCCGGGCGGCCAGCCGCTGCCGTTGTTCGAGTCCGGGGCGATCCTGCAGTACCTGGCCGAGAAGACCGGCCAATTGCTCAGCCAGGACCCGGCGACCCGCTACCAGACGATGCAGTGGCTGATGTTCCAGATGGGCGGCATCGGGCCGATGTTCGGCCAAGTGGGCTTCTTCCATTTCTTCGCCGGCAAGGAGTACGAGGACAAGCGCCCGCGAGACCGCTACGTCAACGAGTCGAGGCGCCTGCTGGGCGTGCTCGACCGGCACCTGGCTGGCCGAGAATGGATGGTGGGCGAATACAGCATCGCCGACATCGCCATCTTCCCCTGGGTGCGCAATCTGGTGGAGCGCTATAACGCCCGGGAACTGGTGCGTTTCGACGAGTTCAAGGAAGTCCAGCGGGTGCTCGCCAGCTTCCTCGCACGGCCTGCCGTGCAGCGAGGCCTGAAGATCCCAGGCTGAGCCCTGGCCGGGGGTAAACCCGCTCTCATAGAACAACGCATAACTATTTGAGTTTGCAGGTCCTTGTGGGAGCGGGCTTGTCCCGCGATTGGGCCTGGCCCGATATCACCGTCGCCTGGCAAGGGCTTCGCCCTTGATCGCGGGACAAGCCGGCTCCCACAGGTACGGCGGTGTCTCTGAAAACAGCGCAGGCCTCGTGGGAGCCAGCTGTCTTTCCCTTCCACCCGACCCAGCACAATTCGCCTCGTAACCCACGCTTGCGCGTGACCTCGGTCAATGTTCGCCCTAGGCTTGTCAGGAAACAATGCTCCAGGAGAACACGATGATCCGCTGCAAGCGTGTCTATGACCCGGTCGAGGACGGCGATGGCCAGCGGGTGCTGGTCGATCGCCTGTGGCCGCGCAACAAGCGCAAGGAGGACCTGCACGGCCACTGGCTGAAGGAAGTGGCGCCTTCCGATGCATTGCGCAAGGCGTTTCACCATGGCGAGGTGGATTTTTCCGGCTTCACCGAACGCTACCAGCAGGAGCTGGCCGCCCATCCCGAGCATTGGTACCCACTGTTGGACCTCGCCGCCAAGGGCACCCTGACCCTGCTGTATGCCGGCAAGGACACCGAGCACAACAATGCCCAGGTGCTGGCCGCCTGGCTGGAGGACGAGCTGGAGCGTCGTGGCCCGGGCAGCTCGCCCGTGTGCTACGCCCAATAGCCGTTACCGGAGAACGCCGCCGATGCCCCTTGAACTGAGCCCGGCCAGCGACGCGCATTGCACCTTCGCGCGGGACCTGACCCGGCGGGCCATGCTGCCGTATTACCGCGAGTTCGACCTGCTGTGGATCGAGGAAGCCTTCGACGAGGCCTGGCACTGGCGCGAGCAATGGTTGGTCACCGAAGGGGAGCGCCTGCTGGGTTACTGCAGCCTCAGCCAGGACCGCCAGGCTTTGTTCATCCGCGAGCTGCACCTGTTACCCGAGTACCGTGGTCGTGGTGTAGGGAGCTGGGTGCTGGAGACCCTCGCCGGCTGGACGGCGCAGCGGCATCTGCCATTGCTGCGGCTGATGGTGTTTCGGACCAACCCGGCCCGTGCGCTCTATAGCCGGCATGGTTTCGTCGAAATGGGCGAGGACGAATGCTTCGTCCGGATGCAGCGCGCGATGGGTAGCTGACCAGTCGGGCAATTTCTGACTGATAGCGCAACGATGGCTTGCGCGGATTGGATCCTAAAAGGCATAGTGCCATCTGGGTTGCCGACCATTCACTCGAAGGTCGCACCGGCATCGTAGTCAAAGGACAAGAGGAAGGGAGTCGAATGAATGGATTTGGCCCGCGCCTGCGGGAGGAACGTGAGCGTCTGGGGCTGACCCAGCGGGTGTTCGGCGATATCGGCGGCGTCGAACCCAACGCTCAGGGCAAGTATGAAAGCGGCGAGCGCACCCCCCGGGTCGATTACCTGGCTGCCTTGGCGAGCCGAGGCGTGGATGCGCTCTATGTGCTCAGCGGCGTGCACACCCCGGCGCCCTTGGCCAGCCTTACCCTCGAAGAAGACCGCCTGCTGGGGATTTTCCGCCGCCTGTCCGAGGCGGACCAGGCCGCCGTGCGGCATGTGTTGAATCGCCTGGCCGGTGAAGGAGGGGAGCGCGAAACGCCGAGAATGCGCAAGATGGACCGGCAGGCGCTTTTCGAACTAGGTTAGCGGCGAGAAATTTTGTTAAGGTGGCGGGATCCAATCGCCCCATTGACGAGGTGTCTGCTTGATTAGGGTCTTGGTGGTCGATGATCACGATCTGGTGCGTACCGGCATCACCCGCATGTTGGCCGATATCGACGGCTTGCAAGTAGTAGGTGAGGCGGATTCCGGCGAGTCGGCGCTCAAGCTGGCTCGCGAGCTGAAGCCGGACGTAGTCCTCATGGACGTGAAAATGCCAGGGATCGGCGGCCTGGAGGCGACCCGCAAGCTGTTGCGCAGCCATCCGGACATCAAGGTAGTCGCGGTAACCGTGTGCGAGGACGACCCGTTCCCCACGCGCCTGATGCAGGCTGGCGCTGCCGGCTACCTGACCAAGGGCGCGGGCCTGGACGAAATGGTCCAGGCCATCCGCCTGACCTTCGCCGGGCAGCGCTACATCAGCCCGCAGATCGCCCAGCAGCTGGCGCTCAAGTCGTTCCAGCCCCAGGGCTCGCCGTTCGACGCACTGTCGGAGCGGGAGATCCAGATCGCCTTGATGATCGTCGGCTGCCAGAAGGTACAGATCATCTCGGACAAGTTGTGCCTGTCGCCCAAGACCGTCAATACTTACCGTTATCGGATCTTCGAAAAACTCTCGGTCACCAGCGACGTCGAACTGACCTTGCTGGCCGTTCGCCACGGTATGGTTGACGCGAACCTGTAGATCTTCATGTCACAACTCTTCGATGCCAGCGCCTTCCTGGCGACCTGCAGCGGTCGCCCAGGTGTCTACCGAATGTTCGACGCCGAGGCGCGGCTGCTCTACGTGGGCAAGGCCAAGAACCTCAAGAAGCGCCTGGCCAGCTATTTCCGCAAGACCGGCCTGGCGCCCAAGACCGCCGCACTGGTGGGGCGCATCGCCCAGGTCGAGACCACCATCACCGCCAACGAGACCGA
This sequence comes from Pseudomonas sp. NY15372, assembly GCF_048068215.1. Taxonomy (NCBI): domain Bacteria; kingdom Pseudomonadati; phylum Pseudomonadota; class Gammaproteobacteria; order Pseudomonadales; family Pseudomonadaceae; genus Pseudomonas; species Pseudomonas sp. NY15372. Next base: position 7,083 of record NZ_JBLUPY010000009.1, on the reverse strand, counting down.
GGCGCTGCTGCTGGAGCAGACGCTGATCAAGGAATGGCGGCCGCCTTACAACATCCTGCTGCGCGACGACAAATCCTACCCTTACGTGTTTTTGTCTGACGGCGAGTTCCCACGCCTGGGCATTCACCGCGGCGCCAAGAAAGCCAAGGGGCGCTACTTCGGCCCATACCCCAGCGCCGGAGCCATCCGCGAAAGCCTGAGCCTGCTGCAAAAGGCCTTCTCCGTGCGCCAGTGCGAGGACAGCTACTACGCCAACCGCACCCGGCCTTGCCTGCAATACCAGATCAAGCGCTGCAAGGGCCCATGCGTAGGGCTGGTGTCGCCAGAGGAGTACGCCGAGGATGTACGCCACTCGGTGATGTTCCTCGAAGGCCGTAGCCAGCAGTTGGGCAACGAGCTCAATGCCGAGATGGAAAAGGCCGCCATGGCCCTGAACTTCGAACGGGCGGCCGAGTTGCGCGACCAGATCGCCTTGCTGCGCCGCGTCCAGGACCAGCAGTACATGGAAGGCGGTTCGGGCGACGTCGACGTGGTAGCGGCTTTCGTCAACCCGGGCGGCGCCTGCGTGCACCTGATCAGCGTGCGTGGCGGGCGAGTGCTGGGCAGCAAGAACTTCTTCCCCCAGGTGGGCATCGAGGAAGAGGTGGCCGAGGTGATGGCCGCGTTCCTGTCGCAGTACTACCTGGGCAACGCCGAGCGCGAATTGCCGGGCGAACTGATCGTCAACGTCACCCACGAGGACTTCGCCGCCATCACCGAGGCCGTGCAGACCCTACGTGGTCGTGAGCTGGCCATCAGCCACCGGGTGCGCGGCACGCGGGCACGTTGGCAGCAACTGGCCGTGACCAACGCCGAGCAAGCCCTTAACGCCCGCCTGGCCAACCGCCAGCACATGGCCGCTCGCTTCGAGGCCCTGGCCCAGGTGCTGGGCCTGGACGAGGTGCCCCAGCGTCTGGAGTGCTATGACATCAGCCACTCCAGCGGCGAGGCCACCGTGGCCAGCTGCGTGGTGTTCGGCCCCGAAGGGCCGCTCAAGTCCGACTACCGCCGTTTCAACATCGAGGGCGTGACCGCCGGCGACGACTATGCCGCCATGCACCAGGCCCTGACCCGGCGCTTCGGCCGCATCAAGGACGGCGAGGGCAAGCTGCCGGACGTGCTTTTGGTGGACGGCGGCAAGGGCCAGCTGAACATGGCGCGTGAAGTCATGCAGGAGCTGGCCCTAACCGACCTGACCCTGCTCGGCGTAGCCAAGGGCGTGACGCGCAAGGCCGGTTTCGAAACCCTTTACCTCAATGACGTGGCCCATGAGTTCACCCTCAAGGGCGACTCCCCGGCGCTGCACCTGATCCAGCAGATCCGTGACGAAGCTCACCGCTTCGCCATCACCGGGCACCGTGCCCGCCGCGGCAAGGCCCGGCGGACTTCGAGCCTGGAGGATGTCGCCGGGGTAGGGCCCAAGCGCCGCCGCGACCTGCTGAAACATTTCGGCGGTCTGCAGGAGCTCAACCGCGCCAGTATCGACGAAATTGCCAAGGCGCCCGGTATCAGTAAAAAGCTTGCCGAGTCGATTTATGCCAGCCTGCATAGCGAGTAGAATGCCACCCTCAACCTGCAGCCAGTCGTGCCGATGAATATTCCAAACCTGCTCACCGTTCTTCGCGTCCTGCTCATCCCGATCTTCATCCTGCTGTTCTATGTGCCCTATCACTGGAGCTACATCGCCGCCAGCACGGTGTTCGCCATCGCTGCGGCAACCGACTGGCTCGACGGCTACCTGGCCCGACGTCTGCAGCAGAGCACGCCCTTCGGCGCCTTCCTCGACCCGGTGGCCGACAAACTCATGGTCGCGGTGGCCTTGGTGTTGCTGGTGCAGGTGCACGCCAACTTCTGGCTGACCCTGCCGGCTGCGGTGATCATCGGCCGCGAGATTGTCGTCTCGGCCCTGCGTGAGTGGATGGCCGAGCTTGGGGCGCGTGCGCATGTGGCGGTCTCCAACCTCGGCAAATGGAAAACCGCCGCGCAGATGCTGGCGCTGGTGATCCTGCTGGCCAACCCGCCGGTACTCAACGCCTGGGTGGTGCTCGGTTATGCGCTGTTGCTGGTCGCGGCAGGCCTGACCCTGTGGTCGATGGTCCACTACCTGGTCGCTGCCTGGCCGCACTTGCGCGAAGGCACCGAGCAGAAGTAAAAGTTTTTTTGAATCAAGGGGTTGACGTCGTTTGGCATATCGCTAAAATGGCAGCCATCACGACGCGGGAATAGCTCAGTTGGTAGAGCACGACCTTGCCAAGGTCGGGGTCGCGAGTTCGAGTCTCGTTTCCCGCTCCAGATTCGATCCTTCAAGTTTTTGTAGGGTCACCGAAAAAGAGGCCTCAGGGCCTCTTTTTTTGTGCCTGCGATTTGCCGCGAGCCAGGCGCTTGTACACCAGGGGCAGGGCGGTGGCGACGCTTGATACCGCATAGCGCCCCATCGCGGGACAAGCCCGCTCCCACAGGTCTGTGGCCACTTCAAGAATCCCGAGCCCCTGTGGGAGATCACCCAGCCCTTTGGGCTGCGCCGTCGCGCAGATAACTAGCGGCTAGCGCCGCCCCCTCTGTGGGAGCGGGCTTGTCCCGCGATGGCTGCGCCGCCATGCCAACCGGTCTCGTGGTTGTGCCAATGGGCCATAACTAGGGCGCTGTTCGCGACTCCCTATCGATCTCCGCTGGCCATTCGACCTTCGGCGCTAGGCGTTTTGCAATGTCGCACCAAAGTACATCGTTATGGTCCAGTGGCGGGTTCGGCAATGGCAGGTTCGTCGGGCCTTCTTGCATGTAGGTACAAACATACGTCCAGACGGCTTAATCCAGCCCCATGCTGCTCAACGGAAAGCGATCAATTACCTTATTGATACCTGACTCAAGGATAATGAAAACCTAAGCCCCAGCGCTACAGTCCATACTCCGATTAAAATGGATTATATGCTAATTATTAGTGGTTCATGGCTATTGCTGTGAAGGCTGGTTTTAATCATGATTGGAGAGGTAAAAATAAGTAGTACGATTATAAATGGCGTGCAGGTCAAGTTTGCGTTTCGAAGGGGTAAGTTTTTTCACTCGAGCAGCCAGCCAGTATCACCTACAATCAGTACCCCACCATGGTCCGTATGATCGCCCTGTCGTGCCACAGGCTTTCCATTTATTTGATAATTCATGGAGCCCTCGATGATAATAGCGCCGCAGCTGGTTCGATCTCCTATGCAGGCAACTGCTTTATCGTTGAATTGGTAGGTCTTGCTGCCACTTACCACGATGCCTGAGCCATGCAAGGGGCATTCATGTTGGTGGCCAACGAGTGCAACGGGTTTCATGATGTCTCTCTTGAAAAAGGTGCGGAACGAGATTCAAGATCCATTTCTGCTGGCCATTGGACCTTCGGTGCGAAATGGGGAATGAAGTCGAAGGCTGTGGGCTCGTTGTTCCAATCCCTAGGTGGATGGACAAATTCCGGAAGGGCTTGAGGGCCCTGCTCCATGAAAAGCTGGGCAATGGTCCAATATGCCTGCCCCTCCACCCAATCATGGGAAAAGAAGAACCGGTCGATTACTTCGTCTGTACCGGGTTTGCGGACTGAAATGATGATGTTCTCGATCAGGCCGCCGTTCCCCATAGGTAGATAGACACTACACGCTTCAGCATGCAAGTCATCCCAGTCATAGACCTCTGGCTGTACTCCCCAGCGATGACGGCTGAATACTCGAAGATGATCATATTTGTACTGATAGACGTACACTTTTCGGCGAAGGCGATTGAAGCGTATGGGCTCGTCACGAGGAAGCTCAAGATCCATGCGTATAGTGGGTAGTATCAACCACTGCAAAACAAAAAATGCGCTAAGGATGATGAGCATGTCAATGTCTGCGTAGCTGGAATCCATTAAGGATGTATAGAATATCCACAGCTCTCCGATGACAATCATGGAAAACAATAAAATCCCAGTACATACGAAGAAGCCTCTGGTCCGTATTGAGGATCTCGATAGTTCCAGATAGATGTCATCATAATGATTGGGTGGCGGCCGCAAATGTTCTGAATGCTGGTAAAGTGTAGTAGCCTCATGGTGTGCAGGCAGGTCATACCTCCAGCCACGCGGTCGCGGTGAAAGGGGGGCTTTTTTCTTGCTCACTCATTCAATTCCAGCGTTGTCATTTTGGCGTAAGCAGCTGGCGTGTTGCGATCTGGCCAAAATGCAATGGATAGCGTAGCAGCGATAATGCTATGGGCACCAATATCGGGAATAAGCTCAATTGCACCGAAAAAATGCCTGTGCCTTAACTCGCCTCCTTTTTCTAGCTTGAATGCGCGATCGATGATTTCTATTGTTGTTTTGTCTTGTTTGTAATCTATATGTTTTTGGGGGCGAGACGGCTTAAATTCTGCAGTGCACGAATGTTCAATATATTCGGGCGGTACCTGAAATTCCTCGCTGGCGACTACCTCTCCCGCACGGTAGCTATAGCCCCGGCCATCTCCATGACGATGTACAATTACATACCATCGGTACCCAGATCTATGTTCGTCGAATGTAGGGAGGGTGATACTAAATCTGATTTTCTGATCTAACGCCAAGTTGACTAATCCACCGATTTTCCCAGTTTTCATTGGATCGGATCTGTGTGTTTCAAATCCTATGAAGGCCTCCAACGATAGGCCTGTCTTGAAAACACTGCTCGCAAAGCTAGACGCCGAGGCATGCTTGAAACCTTCCCGGAGGGTAATCCCCAGCACTTCCACGCCCCCACCCAGCAACGCCAACCGGCTTCCGTGCAATGCCAGTAGCGCTTCCTTCGACTTGGCACCAATCTCCGTTTCCGCTTTCGCCAGGTTCTTGTCCAGGCTGTCGCTGAACAGATAGAGCCTACCCAGCCCCAGCAGCAGTTGCCAGCTGCCGATCACTCCGCGCAGGCCTGTGAAGCTGGTGCGCACCAGTTGGGCTGGGCTGCTTGTCGCAGGAAAACCGTAGACCCGTAGAAGCTTTGACCGATTCATTCCACGAGCCAGTCGGCGTCACCTTCGACAATTGTTCCGCCATGGTCTGTCGTGTCTCCTTGCCGCGCAGCAGGGTGACCTTCGATTAGCGTGCTTACCGATCCAGTTTCGATGATGGCTCCGCAGCTAACTTCGTCACCGGCGCGGGCGATGGGTTTGCCATTGACGAATGTAGCGCTCGCGCCAGTGGTGATAGTGCCCTTTCCATGAAGCGGGCAGATGTGGAGGTGACCAACAAGGGCAATGGGTTTCATATCAGGTATCAATATCCGGACAGGTGAGTGTTTTGCTAGTGAAATATGAAAAGTTGGCTTGATAGAGGTCTCGTAAAGGACTGTCTACACGAGAAGATTTCTTGTATTGGGGCGGTAATCCATAATTAGGGCGCCGTTCGCGACTCCCTATCGATCTCCGCTGGCCATTCGACCTTCGGCGCCAGGCGTTTTGTAATCTCGCACCAAAGCACATCATTATGATCCCGTGGCGGGTTCGGTGGCGGTAGCGTTTCTGGGCCATCTTGCATGTAGACGCATATATAGGACCAGGCATATTGATCGGCACCCATAAGGGTCAGAGAGAAACGATCAATTACATTGTGGGTGCCCGGTTCTACGATTGAAAGCATTACGCCCCGTTTGAAGCCGCTTCCTTGTGCCCAACGCTCTGCTCTGACGTTGGGCCAGTCGTAGCTCACCGTATGTATGTACCATTTGCCGAAAGGATTCCACCAAGGAAATTTAAAGTTATAAGCATATATTTTATTTCTGGCTCGATTGAATCTAATAGGTTCATCTCTCGGCGGGCAAAGACTAATACGGAGACCGAAAGCTATGCTCCAGATGCCTATTAGTAAAGTCGGCACGCCTAGTAAAATAGATTCGAGGTCGTCGGTGCGAAAACTATCAATTATCATGCCTGGTATATAAAATGTTGTGTACAGGACGGGCAGAACCAATAACAATTTAAGGTCTCGCAGAAGATGCAAATTTCTAGGGATTTCCAAATACACAGAATCCTGATGGTTCGGTGTTTGATCACCTAATGCTGCCTCTAGATTTGGTACCTCGCAGGGGGGAGGGAGATCCTCTTTCCATCCAATACATGGGGGGGTTAGAAGTGGGCGACTCATTGAACCTTTCCTTATAATTCAATTTTATCTTCTCTAACTAACAGCTGCGCACTTGAAGCTTCGTCATGCTCGTTTGGCCAGTACGTCAGAAGCAGCTCGATAGCATTAATGCCGTGATTGTCATTCAGTGGTAGTGCCCCCTGAAGGAGCAAGATTTGATTCTTTTTATCATGATGCACGATCGCTTGTGTTTGGGTGGTGTCGATGAGTATCTTTCCATTCGAAGCATCCGCTAATGTTGTTCGCTCTGGGTTTGTACTATCACCTGATAGGGTTGCGCTTCCTCCATTGCTGCCAGTCGAATAAATAACTAAACGCCATTCATATCTAGAGTGCGCCGGACTGAATTTTGGAAGTCGGAGACTGTACTTTAGAGTGAAAACTATGGGGACGGCGTCACTAGGATTGACTAGTCCAATTGGTGTGGATATATGTATGTTACTGGCATGAAGAAAACGCGCCTGGACAGATACATCAGCCTGCATGCCAATTGCTGCGGCATTCAAGGCGCTGATAGCTACGTCGAGATCGCTAGCCTTGACCCAGTGGCGATAGGTCTCGGGCACCCCCCATTTGCAGGAGCGCGCCCACAACTCCATTAATGTTGATTCTTCTTGTTTTGCTAAATTAGAAGCTGCAAATGCGCTCACCCCCAAAACAAGTGCAAAACCCAATGGGCCAAATAATGAACTCCCTGCAAGAGATGCATAAATACCAGTCAGAGCTGATGCTGAGGCAGCCGAGCTGGCGAACCAATATTCTCGGCTAGCATTAATATCCCCATTTTTTTTTGATCTAATGGCAGAAGATCTGTACTGCACCGCATCCATCAACCCAGCTGCCGCCGCAATACCTCCGCCAAATTTGGCGATCTGCCCCCCAAACCCAACAGTCGGATTTTGCGCAGCCATGAGCTTTTGCGG